>CAZXEE010000001.1:0-431198 GCA_964639785.1 uncultured Gammaproteobacteria bacterium | reverse complement strand
TATCCGATGTTTATTCTGGGGCAACTAGCTTGATTAGTACTAATGTTGGGCAATTCATTTTGCTCGGTGTTGGTCTAGTTATTGGCTTTGCTTTGGTTAGATTCGGTCTTAAATGGATTAAAAAAGGTTTACTTGGTGATTTAGATATGTCTGATCCTAACACTAGAAGAGCTATCAGGAAATATTATAATGGTGATAATGAATATTAAAAGGTCGAATTGAGATACAAAGTTTATAATTAATGATTCAAATTTCTATGGGTACTACTACTACCTTGGTCAATGGCATTTTATCCGATGTTTATTCTGGGGCAACTAGCTTGATTAGTACTAATGTTGGGCAATTTATTTTGCTCGGTGTTGGTCTAGTTATTGGCTTTGCTTTGGTTAGATTCGGTGTTAAATGGGTCAAAAAAGGCTTTAAAGGCTAGTTTCTGGGGGAGCTTTTAAACTCCCCCTTTAACTTTTAACTAATAATTATATGGAAAATCAAAAAGACTTGTATTTTTTCAAACAAAAGAAATTAATTGATGATCTTATTAATAAGAATCATCAATTAAAAAAGAAGTATTATTCTGATATTCTTCGTCAGATTTTGGTTTCTTTATTGCTCGGTTTTTGTGGTGGTGTTGGTTTTGGGATTTCTATTTTATTTATGCTTTTAGTTTTAGTTTAATATGAAGATTTTTGATACCAAAAAAGTCGGTCAGAGTATAATTTTTACACTTGTTTGTGTTTGTTCTTTTTTTGTAGCTAATAATGCGTTGGCCGATTTTGGCTATCAGTCTGGTTCGATGTCTGAGTGGCAAGGTTGGCAAAATGGTGATTATTTAAATAAGTGGTCTTCTGGTGGTGTATTTACTGGTTCTAATCAGCAATTAGATACTATTTCTGCTTATATTGCTAATGCTAATGGTCAGGCTGGTATGTATGGTGCTAATAATGGCACTTTATACGCTTGTTTGTATGGTGGTTCTACTATTGCCGAGCAAGGCACATTTTTGGGTTGTGCTAGTATTCCAATGACTTCGGTTTCTTCGTTTACTGCTCAATGGTATGATTTCACTTTTTCTTCTCCGATTTCTTTGACTTCTGGCACTGCTTATAATGTCGTTATGTCGGCAGGTGGTTCTACTTATCATTTTTCAGCAGGCTATACTTCTGGATATTCTGATTGGTCTACTCATTACTGGTTTGCTGGTACTTGGTTTGATCGTGCTAGTTCTTGGACTGGTTCAACCGCAGGTATAAAAATGAAGACATCTGCTAGTTATTCTTTTTCTATTGATTCCGTTGGAACGCAGAATCCTTTGATGATGTCTTCTGCTACTTCTTCAACTTATATCTCTGTATCTGCTACTTCTCCGCTTGATACTAAAATATATGGTCATTGTATGGTTGAGGGGTCTGTTGTTGTCTATAAGGCAACTGATGTTTATCCTTTTACTTTGTCTGATATTGACGCTGAAAATCAATTTATTAGTAATTCTAATTCTGTTTGTCAGTATTCTGATTTGTCCGGCCACGAATCTGAGCTTGTTTATTTTGTAAATGTTCCAGCGAAATATGGTGAAAATCATTTTTGTTTGGCTGATATTGGGATAACTGAGGACTGGCTTTCTGGCGAGGATTTTGATTTTGCTTTTTCTGGCTCTGGTGGTTGCGTTTCTTTCGAGTTGACTTCTCCAACTGCTACATCTACGAATATTTTTAATGATTCTGATTCTTCAATGTCTTTTGCTACTACTACTGCTATGACTTCGGAATCTGGTTATTGTATTGACACATTTTCTGATTTGTATTCTGAGTGTTCTGCTACTAATATAGGCTGTTTTCTTTGGGGGGTTGTTAAAATGTTTGCTGTTCCGCATTGCTCAACTATTAATGATCTGAAAGCAGGCACTAATGATTTGCTTCGTCAGTTCCCTTTTTCGATTATTTCTAATATCTATGATGTTGTTCGGACTTATTCTATTACTAATTATAATGATTCTCATTCTACTGCTTTATCATTAAATTGGACTTCTGGTTATTCGCAAAATTCTTCTTCTACATTAATGACATTTTTTAATACTGATTCTTTAAGCACTTTGTTTGTTGATTTTGATATTACTGCTTGGTTGCGTGTTGTGATTTCCATTGTTATTTGGATTATATTTGCCTGGGGTTGTTATAAATTAGCTGTATCAATATTCTAATTTTATGATTTTAGATTTACTTGTTTATGTTGTTTATGGGGTTATGAAGATTTTTATCCTTCTTTTCCCTTCTTGGAATCCTATTCCTGCTTATGTCTGGTCAACTTTGGTTGATTGGGGTGTTTCTTCTTTTTCTATTCTCTATGATTTTGGTTTTCCGATTAATACTCTTTTTTTGGCGACTAAGTATGCCTTACAAGTTTTCTTTTTTGTTGTTATTCCGATTAAGTTTTTCCGTTTGTTAATTTCTTTAATTCGTGGTGTTCGTGTTTAATTATTATCAAAACTAAAATAAAGCGTTGAGCTTTTTAGTTTTGATATTCTATTTTTATGGATAAGATTTCTTCTTTTTCAGGCTGTTATATGGGTACGCCTGGTATGGGTAAAACTTTGTGCTGTATTCTTGATGTTTATCCTCTTTTGATTCGTGGTGTCGAAGTTTGGTCTAATGTTTGGATTAATTATAATGGCAAGAATCTTCATTATTACGATTCTAATGATTTAATTTTTTTAACTTCATTAAGGAATTGTGTCATTGTTTTTGATGAGGCTGTTTCTGTTTTAGATCCTAGGGCTTGGGCTATGCTTCCTCGTGAAGTTCGTTTCTTTTTTACACAAAGGCGTAAATTCGGTGTAGATTTATTCTTTACTGCTCAGCATATTTCTCTTGTTGAAAAGACTGCTCGTATAACTATGGATTATTGGGCTAAGTGTGAAAATCTTTTCCCTGTTGAGGGTAAAAAAGGGCGTGTTAATAAATTTGCTAAGTTTTTGCCTTTTTTACTTATTTTAGAACGTGAGCTAGACCAAGAATCTATTTATACTTCTGATGATGTTAAGTTTAAAAATGATAATTTATTTACTCGTTTGTTCTCTATGAGGGTTATAAATAAGGCTGATATTAATTCTAATTTATATAAGAAGTATAAAATTGATGTTAATAAGCCTCTTTATGATTCTAAGTTTATTGTTAAATTAGATTCTCGTGTTCATTTTTATCAGGCTTTTTCTCGTTGTTCTTGTGGCAAAACTTTGCCATATACAGGGGCAAGAAGCCCTGAGGAGTTAGAATTGATAGCTCGTTTAGAGGAGATAGCTAATAATTCTATTGATAAAGTTTCTTGTTCTCATTAATTTTTTTTCTATTATAGGCAGGGTGTTCGCATTTTTTGAGGAACGGAGTGAGTAGTGGAACTGAAAAAATGCGATTTTTCAGTCAGGTATTATTTACTTGACTAATAACTAACATCTCACGAAAAATATGAAAAATGACAATTCTGTTCAGTTTATGACTGAAAAATTAGTTATCTCTGGGCAAGTTATTGAGCATTATCAATATTCTGTGCCGATTAGACTCGGTGTTAAGCGTTCTTCTTATCGTTCAAGAGGTCGCCGTTGTCTTTATCGTAGGACTCCTGAGGGCGGTATGACGATGTTTTTTGATAAATCTGCTAATGTTAAGCGTTCTGATAATCTTCGGCGATCTAAACAGAAGTTAATTCGTTTAATTAATTCTAATTCTGATTTTAAGACTTTCTTGACTTTGACTTTTGAGGAAAATTTGACCGATTTGTCAGTTGCTAATAAGTTTTTTGATAGGTTTATTAAAAGACTTCGTTATTTTTATCCTAGTTTGAAGTATGTTGCTGTTCCTGAGTTTCAAAAGCGTGGTGCTGTTCATTATCATCTTTTGACTAACATTGTAAATATTCCACAAGTAGAATTGTCTGATATTTGGAATAATGGTTTTGTTTTCGTTAATTCGATTCGTAAAATTGATAATATTGCTTTGTATGTTTCTAAGTATTTGACAAAAGAAGTCTGTTCTGTTGTTAATAAGAGGGCTTTTTTTTATTCTCTTAATTGTTTAAAACCTGTTATTAAGCGTTTAAAGGCTGAAATTCATCAATACTTATTTTCTAGTGGTATTTGGTTAAAATCTCTTTATTCTGCTTTTTTTGAGGGTCTTGACTATGTTCCAGCGTTTAGTTATAATGTTTATAGATTAATAAGTTGATATGTTAAATATAGTTTTACTTTCAATAATCGGTTTAGTTGTTTTAATTCTTTTGTTGCTTTTTTTTCGAGATATCCGTTTGTGGTATTGGAAAGTTAATGATCTGGTAGATAATCAGAATTCAATTATTTCTTTACTTTCCCAGATTAATGAAAAAATGAAAAAATAAAATATTTCTATATGCTTTCTCATCGTATTAGTGATAGAATCGTTTTAAATCTTTCTGATGATAATCTTTGGATTATTTCTGAGGAAGATGATAAAAATCACTATGGCGAAGTTATTTTGACAGATTCTGAGATTAAAAAGATTTCTATGATTACTCGTCAAAAGCCTGTCAAACACTCATAAGTGGGTTTGAAAATGTATATTAATCCACGTATCATATATAGTTAACCAAAGGCTTTTAAGGCCTCTATTGGATGATGTGCAATCCCATCAGATTGATTTCCGGCGTAAACAACAATATGATCTTGAGCAAGATCAAGAAGATCCCGATAACCACTAAGCAAAAGACGAATACGGCAAAACCGAAAAAGAATTTAAATAAGCCTTCGCTGTTCATATATTTTTATTCATAATAGACCTTGTCGCCATAGCGGAGATCTATTTTTTTCTTAATTATCTTATTAAAGTCACCCTTCAATTCCTTCTTTAAAACCAATAAGTTCCTGATCTGGTTATCCTTATCCTCTTTAGTGCTGAAATAGACGGTTAGGCCGCTATCCAGTATAGCCTTCATAGTATTAAAATCCTTGTCGATCAAGAAATATTTAACCCCCAGATCAGGCTCATTGTTAGCCTTAATCTTTTCGATAAGTTGACTGGCAAAGGCCAAATAACCCAGATCGATATCCACCCGATCGCCCTTGAAATGCTCTTCGCCGATATTGACGATAATCGGATAAGCATCCTTGTTAGCTTTCTTGACTGATTCGATGGTCAGCTTATAATATTCCTCACTAATTGGTTCAGTGGTACTTGCTTCAGTGCTGGTAGCCGTACTAGAACTGGTGGTGGCAATCTCTGTATTAATGATAGTTGGCGGCAAATCAACCGCTAATTCACTGATCAGATAACCCTCTTTGTCGATATAATAATATTTATCCTTCTCTTGCCAGATATAGCCGTATTCCCGTTCGCTCAAAACTATTTTCAAGGTATGCAGCCAACTCTTCTTAACCTTAATATCTTTAAAATGATACTTATCAGCTAAAGCCTGGGATAAAGCTTTCTTATCAAACATCAACAGATTATCTTGCTTAAATAGCCAATAGCGCCTCTGGCTGCGCTGTTCCGAGGCCATCCTTTCTATCTCACCGGAATCCGTCCTAGACAAGCCGGAAATCTGGAATTTCTTGACGACAAAAACATTGGAAAAAAACATCAGATAAATCAATCCGATCAGCAACAACAAAGCGGCCAAACAAGAAACTTTCAAAGTTGCCGAAAGTTCATCCCGCTTTATTCCGCGATTAGTCTTATGAAAAGGGTTTTCCAGCTTATTCTTAGAATAATCCATCCTGACCCGATGAGTATATCTGACTTCCCTGCTTGGCATAATTTTTATTTAAACTACTTGGCGATGAATATTCCCCCTTAATCTGACCAATTGTTCATATGGTATTGTTTGGCTAATATTAGCTAAATATTTAACAGAATTAAAACCTTCGTTAGTAGGCGAAATAAGCTCTACCCGATCCCCTGCCTTGAATCTGTTGTCTCCAGCCTCTAAGCAAACCAGATTCATAGAGACGGTCCCGGCAATCTTAGCCCAAAAATCCCTTTCTCCATGGACTAAAAATTGAGCCTGGTTAGATAAGCGGCGATCAAGCCCTTCATAATATCCGAAAGGCACCAAAGCGATCAGGGTTTCGTTCTCAGCCTCATATTTTCCATTATACGACACTTTATCCCCTTTCTTCAAGCTTTGATAGGATGTGATGGTCGATAAGACCCTTAAGGCCGGCTTAAGATTCTTTTCCAGATCGCTCGGTCCGACTAACGGATAATAGCCATAGAGAGCTAATCCCGCCCTGAAAGCCGTCAGTCTCTTATTATGCAAAGCAAAGATTCCACCGGAGTTTCCCAGATGGACCCAAGTCGGAAAAATCTTGTTCTGATGCAAGACATCCAAAGCCGCCATGAAGCGGTCCTCCTGCTTCTTAGTCATGACTGGATCGCTATCCGAAGCCATCAGGTGAGAACAAAAACCGGTTATCCGGACACGGCTCAGATATTTAGAATTTTTTTTCAAAAAAGATTCTAGATCAGAAATACCTTCGCGGTTCATGCCGCTATTATAAAACAGATGGATGGAAACGCCGCGATGATGCTTAGCTAGATATTGCAAAGTGGCAGAATTATAAACGCAGAATTCGCTCCGCTTGAATTGGCAATATTCATAAGCCTTAAGCGGCATCTCATTCAAAAATAAAACCTTACCTTTAAAATTCTTGTAGACTATCTGGGCCTCCGGGAAAGAATCGACCGCCACCATCTTAGCTGGGGAGTCATTCAATATTCTGGCTACCTCTTTTAATCCATGGCCATAAGCGTTCGATTTAAGGACCGGGAATATTTCCGCTTCCGGCTGCAAAGAGGATAGATACGCAAAATTATCAAGCAAGTTCTGCTTGATAATTTCAATCTTATTCAAAGGCTCATATTTGGGCCTGATTATCTGACGAAAAAAATTGATCATAGATTAATCGGCGGCAATCACTTCTCCCTTGCCGCTGCTTAGGATATCAGCATCCAAGGAAGTGGAAAGATTCTTCAGAGTACCAGACACTTCTTGGCCGGTAAACTTATCAAAAGCGGAATATTTAACATTCTTTAACAAAGACAGAGTCTTCCCGATGTCTTCCGTGCTTGGAATGACACCCAGAGAAAATCCTGCTTTATATTGACCCTTCTCAGTCTGGGCTGACACGGTCGGTACTTCCCAGATAACCCGGCCGCCAACTTCAGCATGGCGCAGTGTTCCGGCCAGCAAGCTCTTATTATCCATCCAAACGGCACTATCGGGGACATCAGCTGAAACGGTCAAATTTTCTAATTCATTACCGCTATTCTCTAATTCCCAAAAGATCCAATAGTTAGTAGCCATTCCGACTTGAGGCGGCAAAGGACCGACGCCTAATTGATCGCCCTGAGAACTGTAATAATAAGCGCCGGATTTAACCTTCAACTGAGAAATAAGCTTCGTCTTGGAAGAAGCTGAATTATAATTTAATGATTGGCCGTTCAAGTCATAACTATTATTTACATCCAGATAAACTTCCTGATCAGTAGCCGCTCTAGCCTTGGCATATCGCACCTTAACGCTGAACTTGCCTCCCTTCTCCGGGTCTAAAGCTCCATTCAACATTAATGAGCCGCCCTGGTTCTTGACTTGGTCATTCGGCTCAACCAAAGACCAATTACTGATCTTGAAATTGGAATTACCTGAAGCCAGATTAAACTTAACATTAGTCAATTGGACTTCCTCTTGATTCTGATAGTTGACAGTATAGATGACATCATCATTAATACTAATGGTCTTCTTGTCAGCTTCGATGAATACTTTGAAATTAGGAGTCTTGATATTTAGGTCATGGCTAACACTTCCCTGCTTTAGGGATTGGTTAGAAGCGTTTATATAATAATCGAAACTGAAAGCCTCGGTGCCTTTGTCACTCTTGATAGAAGCTAAGAAGGTAATAGTCTTTTCTTCCCCGCTGGCAATCTTGTCTAAGGCCAGCTCATTGCCGCCTTTAACCTGCCAAGAATCATTGATCTTTACCTTTAAATTAGTCAATTCTTTCGGTCCGTTATTCTTTACCTTGACCGCTCCGGAAAATTCCACACCGCGATAAACGTCGTTTGGGATATCAGCGCTGACATCCAAGACTGATCCTTTAATCTCATAAGGTAAAGACTGGATTACTCCGCCGAAACATTCGGCACAATTAAAAGTAAAGCCGAAATCAGATTTAGTGCCGACCTCGCCCAATACTAAACCAGTAAGCTTGATCTTGCCATTAGAACCCTTTTCCAAATCATTCAGATAGAAAGTATTAGCCGTTTCATCGAAGATTCCAGCCGGTTCGGCACTAGTCAAGACAAAGTTGTCCGGAAGCTTCACTGCCAAGGAATTGTCAGTAATAGCTTTGTTGGCGTGATAGCTCAGTTCGAATGATTCAATATTGCCGCTCTTGACCTGGTCGCTCAAAGCCTTAGCCTCCAAAGTGATATTCATCCTAGGACGCCAAAAACTGATCAAGAGATAGGCTACGAATAGCAGGATGATGATCGAAACGAAAGAGATATCGGCCACCAGATGAAACTTGCTATTCTTGTAATATTTTTCATGACGCGCTTTTAGATATTTACGCATATTTTTTAAGTTATTATAAAATTATTTTTATAACTCATCTCCAAATTAGAAATTAGCACTGCTGGCCAGGATTTCATCGACACCATCATTATTGATATCTTCAACGATAACCTTGACCCCGGTCTTCATGGTCTTGTCATAAGCCATGAATTTCTTGAGCAGCTTACCATAGATATCAAAGACTCTGATTTCCGGTCCGCCGCCAGCTCCAGCTCCGGTCACAATCTCATTCTGGCCGTCGCCATTGACGTCGCCGACTGCAACATTGACGCCGCCTTTGAATTTTTTGTCGTAAGCTAAAAATTTAAAATACAATTTGCCGTTAGAACCATAGATTCTGATTTCAGGTGCCATGCCGGCTCCCGGAGCGGTCACGATTTCTTTTTTGGAATCTCCGCCGATATTGCCACCGGCGACATTGACGCCGCCACGGAAAGACTTATCATAAGCGAAGAAGGTTCCGACTAATTTTCCAGTGTCAGACATAACCTGAACTTGAGGTCCGCCGCCCTTACCTGCTCCTGTAATTATCTCATATTTACCATTATTATCCAAATCAGCCAGAGAGGTAGAAATCTCTCCCTTGAACTTGCTCTTGTAAGGATTAAAGGTTTTGATCTTCTTGCCATTCTTGAAGAAAGACAGGGTGCCATTGCCATTAGCCAAATACTCCTTGTTGCCATCATTATCCAAATCAATAACTATCACTTGCTCATTGCCTGGAAAATTATCCAAGTATGAGAAAAAGCCATTCCTAACCTGGGTGCCTTTATCGTTATAAACCCGGATAAAATTACCATTATAGAAGCTATTATTAACGATTTCAGTATTACGTTTCAAAAGAATGACGCCGTCGTTAGGAGCTATCTTGACCCAGTTGACTATGGCGCCATTATTGACGCTCCGGTCTTGCTGGCCGTTGATCTTTTCAAACTCTTCCCGAGAAAAGATATATTTCTGCTCCTTGCTAGTCGAGTTGAGCATCACGATACCGTTCTCATAGTCACGGCGCCACAAGCCGGGCTTGAACTTGTCATTAGTCTTATCCTGGATATTATAAGCCGGAAACAAAGGCTTGCCTAAGTTGACATCATATTCATCATACCACCATAACTGGGCATGGTTAGTATTGTCATAATCGTAACTAAAATAACCTGAGTCTTGCATCAGGGTGCTAGCCAAACCGAAACGGACCTTAGAAAAGCTATTGCGATCCTTGTTATAAGTATTCAGGACAGTAGTTTGAGGTTGGCGATTAACGCCGGAAATCTTAGCATAGGTATTCATCGATCCCGACCAAGTGCCGCCATTTTCCCAAGGACTAGGAAAACTCTCGAACATCATGCCGTTCAAATATGGCTGATAACCATCATAGACCATGCCGTTGCCCATGATAATAAAATTATTACCCATAAGCTCCCGGCTCCTAACCAGCATGGCTTTGTTGCCATTGGCCCACTCACGGTTTATTTCAGCTATCGGACGGATATTGCCATTGCGATTAATATCCATGTCGCCATTCCTGACCCAGGTAACATCGCCCCATAAATTATCATAAAAGACTCCATCCCAAAGTCCGGAATCATAAATTTCATTTTTTACAAAAGTTGGCAGATACTCATTCCACTTGTCACCGGCAGCCGAACTGCCACAACCGTTAGTGATGTTGAGCATGTAAGTTCCGGGCCAGAAAGAAATCTTGTTTCCCGCCTTGTCTTTTAACCACCAAGAATTATCAATATTATCAACCAACCTCTTCCGCAAGTTGCCATAAAAATGCCATTGGTTCTGATAGATATCACCGATGACTTCTTGCGAGGTGATATAAGCCAAAATCTTGATATCCGGATTCAATCTCCTGATCTTTTCGACATTAGCCCGGCTATTCTCTTGCACCTCCATATCCAAGATCAAAAGATCCCATTTAGCCAATTCATCAACTTCTGAGTCTTCAATGGTCCATTTCAAGTAATAATTAGCCAAGCGTGGATAAGCTTTAGCTTCATTTTCTTGAGCAAAACCAGAAACTGGCCAAAAAATAGCCAATATTACAAATATATTTAGGATGTTTTTTATCTTTTTCATCATATCCCAATAATACCACAAATAAAAGGTTTTGTCAAAGCTAATTTAACTCTAAAACATTAATTTCTGGCAGACGGAAGAAGCGCATAGGCAGTCCGACCGTCCCCAAACCGGAAGAAACAAAGACCGGATAATTACCGACCTGGTAGAGCCCGGCATCAAAAGAATAGTCGCTAGGAATCGCTGACTTGTAGATCCAAGGCAAGCGGATCTGCCCTCCGTGGGTATGGCCGGAAATAGTCAGGTCGGCTAAAGAATTAGTCGGATACTGATAGACGATATCCGGATTATGAGTCAGAGAAATAAGCAGCTGGTCTGGAGAATCTTTCCTGAGCAGCAAGAAGTTGGCGTCGTTGTTATAATAATCATTCAAGCCGACCACCTTCACTTTCTGTCCCTTGATCTCTAAATCCCAAGTCTTGTTATCCAAGACCCTGATGCCATCATTATCCAAAGCGGCTATCAATTCCGGCGAAACATCAGTTCCTCGCGGCCGGCCGTAATCATGATTTCCCAGAACGACCGCCAAAGGCTTTTTTATCTCCTTCAATTCAGAAAACTCATTAAACTTGTCCGGAGATAATTTAAAAACCAAATCACCCGGAACCAAAACCAGATCCGCATCAACAGAATTGATCTTGGCAACCATCCTTCTCAGCTTAGCCTGGGAAGAAAATAATCCGATATGAAAATCAGAAGCAACTGCCACCTTGATACCGTTTCCCTTTCCACCCACATCGATATTCTCATAATCAACCCTGATTAGGTTGGGCTCTATAAATCTAGTGTAGATAAAAAGCAAAACAAAAAACGCCAGGACCCAACAGATGGTCCGACGTTTTTTTAGGGCTAAATAAAGCAAGAAGGCTAATATGGGAAAAGCCAAATAACTAAGATAAAAAATTAACCATAACAAGATATAATCCCACATAAAAACTATTTTAAGGAGATGACTGACAGGTTGTTAGGCATGAAACGGCGCAAGACTTCCGGAACAATGACTGAACCGTCAGCTTGCTGGAATTGTTCTAAGATGGCCGGTAACAAACGGCTAGTAGCCAGACCGGAGCCATTCAAAGTGTGCATAAATTCGACTTTCCCGGTTTCCTTGTTCTTGAAACGCATAGCGCCACGACGGCATTGGTAATCCAGGGCATTGGAAACCGAACTAACCTCTTTGTAGATGCCCATACTCGGTATCCAAACCTCCAAATCGACGGTCTTAGCCATAGCAGCCGAGCAATCTCCAGCTGCTAATTGGCTGGTCTGAAAATGCAATCCTAGTCCGGATAATAATTTCTCAGCCTGGGATCTCATATCGGTAAAAGCATTCCAAGAATCTTCCGGCTTGGTATATTGGAACATCTCGATCTTGTTAAACTGATGGCCCCTGATCATGCCCCGCTCTTCCTTGCGATAGCTTCCAGCCTCGCGTCTGAAACAAGCGGAATAAGCGAAATACTTGTGAGGCAATTCCTCTTCTTTCAAGATCTCATCGCGATGATAATTTCCCAACATCATTTCCGAAGTAGCATTCAAGCATAGCTTGTCTTCAGTCCAGAACAGATCCTCCCGGAACTTCGGCAGATGGCCGGAAGCGGTAGCCGAAGCTTCATTCAAAAGGAACGGCGGAATGATAAAGGTATAACCGTTGGCCGTATGGAAATCGATAAAATAATTCAAGAGAGCCCATTCTAATAAAGCGCCGGCTCCTTTGTAGATCCAAAAACCGGAACCGGACATCTTAGCCGCTCTTTCGTAATCGATGATATCTAAAGCAGTAGCTAATTCTACGTGGTCTTTCGGTTCAAAATCGAACTTAAGCAATTTCCCAAAAGTATAGACTACCTGGTTGTTCTCCTTGCCGCCAGCCACCACGTCATCAGCCGGAATATTAGGCAGGGCCAGCATCTTTTCCAAAAAATCCGTTTCGATCTTTTCCAAATCCTTATCGAGGACAGCGATCTCCTCGCCCAAAAATTTCATCCGGACGATAGTCTCAGCGTCTGGCTTAGTCTTAGAAAACTTGTTACGTTCCGATTTTAATTCTTCCACTTTCTGGATCACTGCCTTGCGCTGGTCATCCAAGTTGATAATAGCAGTTAAGTCCAAATTAGCTGGATCCATTCTTTTCAATAAAGCCTCCTTCACCTGGGCTTCATTCTCTCTGATGTATTTAATGTCTAACATATATTGATTTAATTAATTAATTAATTATTTCTCCGCCAAAAGCTTTCAGAACATCACTCATCGGATTAGGCGGTTCATTATTACTCTCCTCAGCCTTCGATTCCTCTCCCGGTGTCGCTAGAACCAGATTCTCATCCAACAAGGCTTCAAAGCTCAAAGGCGAACCATAGACTTCTGACAAAAGGTTTTCTAATACTGGCTTGATCTGGGCTGAATTCACCCGATCCTGATGGAAGCGGTACTTGAAAGTCAGATATACCTTGGAATCTTTGACATCGGTTATCTCGCAAGCCTGAAGCACGAAAGACAATGAATGGTTGAGCGGCTTGATCTTGACTATCACCTCAGACCATTTAGCCAAAATCTGTTCTCGAGCAATATTGGACTGGATATTAGGAACTACTTTCTCTACCCTGGATTCCGCCACCACTTCTTTCGGCTCAGATTTCCCAACGCTCTCTTTTACCACCACGCTCTGCCTGACAACCGTTGCGGCGGAAGGAAGCGGCTTGCTATTAGCAAAGCTGAATTCGATAATAGCTAATTCGAGTGGCAACTGGGCAATGAAGCTGTTCTTGACTTCGGAAATGATAGAATTGAATTTCTCTATGAATCGGATAATCTGCTCCAAGCTCAGATCAGCCGACAATTGATCGATCTTCATCTCCAAAGACTCGCCGAAATCCAAACCTAAGCTAGAAGCCAGAGCCGGATTAATCTTGCCTAGCATTATCTTGCGTAGTACCTCAACCATGTCTGTCACGAAATTTTTCAGATTAATTCCATTGTCCACCAGGTTATTTACCAACTGAATAGCCTTGATCGTATCTTTCTTACTCAAATGTTCCAAGAGATTGATAATCTCATTCAAATCGTTCTTGGGAATGACCAGATCAGCTTCTTCCTGGGTGATTTCCTGGCCGCCGACTGAAATGATCTGGCCCAACAAGCTCTCAGCATCGCGCATATAACCATCAGAATAACGAGCGATCGATTCCAATATTCCCTTTTCAACTTTTACATCTTCTTGGCGGACGATATAATCCAATTTTTTCACCATATCAGACACGCCGATCCGCTTGAAATCAAAACGCTGGCAACGAGAAATGATAGTGTTCGGCACTTTGTGGATTTCAGTCGTACATAAGATGAAGATAACGTGCTGCGGCGGTTCTTCCAAGACCTTCAACAAGGCATTGAAAGCCGAGATAGAAAGCATGTGGACCTCATCAATGATAAACACCTTGAAGTTGCTATTATTGCTCCCTACCCGACTGGAGGAAATGATATTCTCTCGGACATTGTCCACACCGGTATTTGAAGCGGCATCGATTTCTACGATATCTAGATTCCGGCCAGTATTGATATTGGTACAATTAACACACTCATTACAGGGCTCATACTCCCCTTCCTTCAGATTAGAGCAATTGACAGCCTTGGCAAAAACTCGGGCCATAGTGGTTTTGCCCACCGCCCGAGGACCGCAAAAAAGATAAGCATGAGCAATCTTTCGGCTCAAGATCTCATTTTGCAAGATAGTCTTGATATAATTTTGCCCCAGGATTTCAGCGAAATTCTGCGGCCGATATTGTCGATATAATGTAGCCATATTGTTGTATTATATCCCAGATAAATTAATTTTAAAAGATATTGACAATAGCGCAACAATATCGTAAAGTAAAGCAAAGTTCATAAAAAACCAAGCAAAAATGGAAATAAACAAATGCATCGGCGATTTCTGGTCAGTCAGTGCCGATCCAAACGAAAACATCACCATCTCTGATGTCAAAAAGCTCCTGATATTCAAAAACATCAAATGGAATGGAGCCACTACAAAATACCGGGTCTCAAAAGGACCGATGTTCTGTACTTGGACAAAACCAGAGGATGAATCAATTATCAAATTGAATTTCGGCCAAACCAAACACCCCTACCTGGCGCTTCTCTTTGCTAGGACCCTGAATGATTGGGGCTACACTTGCTACGTCATGACAAAAAATGGCAGAAAGCAAGAAAAATTCGTCTTTCGGAGACCGGAATACTTCACCGAAGATGAACTCCGATCCATGATGAAAATCGATTGAAAAAATTTCCAAAACAAAAAAGCGCGGATCAAAACCGCGCTTTTTAATTTTCTCCTAGATTATTGTTGGATCATTCCGCCTCGGCGCAATATCTCGGAATCGACCAGATTCCGATCCTGGCCGAATTTGTAACGGCTCAAGGTCCTGATCTTTCCAGCCATACCATCCCGGGCAGTACCCATGAGCGGCCAGACTGTCTGGAATGAGAATGGCCTGGTAGTGGAACCGTCGACTAACAGTTTGATAAAGCCGCCACGGCCGACGTTAACTAAGTCATACTCATTAAAGACCGGACCGAAGTCCTTGGTCAAAAACTGGGCATCTTCCGAACCGACTTTGAAGCTGATCATCGTACCGACGTTACCGAAAATAGCATCCTTAATCTGGGTATCGTTATTCTTGCTGAGCTGTCCGATATACTGATGAGCCACTGTCAGAGACAAGGCATATTTTCGAGCTTCAGATAATATCTGACAAATGGAATTAGTGGTGAAGTTCTGGAACTCATCGATATAGAGATAGAAATCTTTACGTTGTTCCTGCGGGATATCAGTCCTGGACAAAGCTGCCATCAGGATCTTGCCCACCATGATCATACCTAACAGATAAGCGTTGGTTTCTCCGATAGCACCTTTCGGCAAATCGACCATCAAGATCTTCTTGCTATCCATGATATCCCTCATATTGAAGGCGCTCTTCTGCTGTCCGATGATCGGACGCATCATATCATTAGCTACGAAAGGAGTCAATTTGGAAGTGATATATGGCACGATGTTAGCCAAGGCAGCGTCACCGCCAGCCTTTTCCGCTTCTTTTCTCCAGAAGTCGACCACAGTCGGATTCTTACATTTATTAAGCTTCATCTTGCGAAAGCTTTCATCGGCCAAGACTTTAGGGATTTCCATCAAGGTCGAACCGGATTCCGGATCATCCATAATCAAAAGCAAGGCGTTTCTCATGTATTGTTCGAACATCGGACCGCCGGTTGCTTTCAAGTCATATAACTTGTCAAAGATGCCGATCATTTCATTGATCACAAAGCTCTTCTGTTCCGGATAACGTTCATCGAATTCCAATAAGTTCAAGCCCATCGGACGTTCGGTGTCAGCCGGTGAAAAGACGATCACATCTTCAGCTCTCTCCGGCGGGATACGGTTCAAAATATCTTCAATCAAGTCGCCGTTAGGTTCCATGACGCAGACGCCATCGCCATTCTCGATATCCTGCACAGCCATATTGGCCAACAGAACGGATTTACCAGTACCGGATTTACCGATAGCATAGCAATGGCGGCGGCGATCGATCCTCTTCACATGGATATCAGTCTTGATGCCGCGGAAGATATTGTATCCCAAAATAATACCTTCTGACGGGACATTATTCGGAGCTGGAGCCGTCTTAGAAACCAGCCAATCGATATTCGGAGTTTCAGTATGAGGCAATGGAAAATGGAACAAGCTGCAGATCTCTTCCGTATTCAACAAGAAAGCCTGGTTATCGATAAAGCGGCGGTAAATGAAATTATTGATAGTCTTCTGCTGGTTTTTCTTAACTACGCCGCCAAAAGTATTGCCATACTCGTAATAATTATACTCGCTGAAAGCATTAGCCATATTATCCAGATACATCTGAGCTCGAAGCTTGTCCGGGGCTGAAACCACTAAGCGTAAATTGATATCTAAACCGGCCTTGGAATTTTTCTCTTCCATCTTCTTCAACATCTCCTTTTCCTTTTCAGTCAATTCTTTCCGCTTTACTTCATTGTCCTTAGCCTTGGTATCAAGCATATTAAAGGGACCCAGGATAATATAATGGATGATGAAATTCGAAAAGCCAGTTAAGACATTAGAACCGACCTTAAAGACCTCACTGACACTCTGAGTCTTGTAGGCGTTAGAGACGACGTCTTTCATGACCTTGTGCCAACCTTTCTTCGCGCTGCGAACGACATACTGGACGCTGACACTCTCATTCAATTCCAATTTGGACATGACATTGACTATGGAATTCATCGGATCAGCCTCCATATCGTTATAAGTCTTGAAAGGAAAGATGAAGCCTCGTTTCGGCTTTAAGAACCCGGAAACAATGAATCCCTTGCTGGTAAAAGCATTGTAATCGCCAACTTCCTCAATAGAAGCTTCCGGATAATGAGCATGGATCTGCTGTTCCAAATACAAAGCTTTGGCCTTAGGAGCGGCAATATAAAAAGAGATCTTGCTGTTGTGGGCCACTATCTCAAAAGAAAAATGATCTTCTCGCCCGAAAAGCCAAGCCTTCAATCCCTTGTCAATCCGCAATCCGCCGATACCGGCAAAGATAGTCTCGCCTTGGGCGATAGCTTCGTGCAATTGCTGGGCAGTCAAGCCTCCGCCACCGCCTTCTTCCTTCGGTTTTTCTTTCGGCATGCGGACCAAGAAGATGGTCTGTTCAATATTGCTATTCTCAACTGCAATCTTCTTAGTTATTTTTTTTGCAATTATCAAGATGATCACGACTCCTAAGATTACGAAAAAAGCCGGCCAGAAATTATTGCTTTCTGCCGCTCTTAATCCGGAATCGACCAGAGGCATCGCTGGGGCCAAATTTGGATCCATATATTTTTATTTCGATTATTTTTTTAACTTGAGTATCTTGTCAGCCTTGATCTTCGCTTCCTGTTCCAAGAAGAACTTGTTGAGCCCCGGAACGATTGACAGCCAGCGCTTGATAATATCTACGATGGATTTGATCTTGACCTTAGCCTGGCCCAGGATAACACTGATCTTTTTAACAGCCTCTTCTCCGCCCGCTCTGAATTCAGCCTGTTTCTTGGGTGGCAAGCTTAGATAAATATCAGTCAGGCCATCGGATAAGATGGCATCGATCTGTTCATCCCTTAACTGTTGGGCGGTCTTAGTCGGGACCGCTCGGCGAACGACCGGTTCAGCCGGACGCTCAGCCGGTTGGACTGCTTCAACTTTCTGCGGCGCCTGCTCGACTTGGCGTTCAGCTGCCTGTTCCGGGCTGATTTCAGCCTCAGGCTGGACAGCAGATACCTGCTCAGAGATTCCGACTGATTCAATCTTGTTTACTATTTGTTCTTCAGCCATAGGATTATTCTACGGAAATAGCCATCACCGGACAAGCTTTAGCCGCAGAAGCAGCGCATTCCTTGTCATCAGAGCTGATAACTTCCGATTTTCCGGCATTATTAATCTTAAAGACATTAGGACACATGCTAGCGCACATTCCGCAGCCGATACACTTGTTAGCGTCAACTTTGATAGCCATAAATTTATCATGAAACCAAAAACCAATGCCTAAAGCATAATGATTAATGATTGCTAATTAAGCTTTTTTATTATCTTTATTATAACATCATCCGAAAAATAATAAAATACCTTGATATTGACAGTTTTCACCTGGTTTGATATATTTAGAACATTGATAATATTAAGAATTAAGCAAAAACGCATCAAGCCAAGGCTTAACTAAAATAAGCCTAATTTATGTGTTTTTTTAAGCAATATGTCACATAAAAAAGCTGGCGGCAGTACGGCGCTAGGACGAGATTCAATCAGCAAACGTTTAGGCGTAAAGTTGTATGACGGCGAAAAGGCTAAGCCTGGAGCTATTATCATCAGACAACGTGGCACTAAATACCGAGCTGGCGATAACGTCAAACGCGGTAATGACGATACACTCTTCGCACTTAAATCAGGTACAGTCAAATTCACCACTAAGAAATTACGTAAATTCGACAACACCCTTAAGACTGCTAAAATTGTTAATGTCACTCCATACGCTACTACCAAATAAGAAATAAAAAACAGCCTGGATTATTCCAAGCTGTTTTTTTATTGCCTTCAGAAAATAAAAAAGGCCTCCTTTTGCGGAAGCCTTTTGATTTTTTTTCTTTAATACTGTTATCGCCCAAACAGAGTTGTGGCCAATTGGATCAATTCGATACCGAAGCTCACTTCATTGGAAACATAAGTTTCGCGAGGAGCGCAGGTATAAGTGATCCGGGCACATTCACCGAATTTGGTGAAGCCATCGAGCGATACGCCGACTTTGAGATTAACTCCGGGATCATAGACGTTGTAAGCATTGAAATTGCCATAATTAACGGCAGTAATCAATGAAACGCCCATGCGACGGTTCAAAGGAATAATAACCGGTTTGATTTCAACACCGAAGTCGAAAACAGAAACCGAATCATCTTTGTTCCAGGACGGAGTAATCAGATTGCCATTGGACATTTCCGAAAGCTTATTCATCATCGGGTATTTATAACTTCCAGAGACCGAAATCCCATAGAAGAAATAATCCAGATTGGAATAAGGATCATCCCGGAAGATGTCCATTTTGCCATTGACGTAAAAACCAGAGAAAGATTTTTCGCGCTGCCAGATCCTGGAAGTGCTGACTCCTTCTGCAATACTGATGTACTCAATCTGATCGGTCTTTTCTGCATGGATATATCCGGCTCCAACTTTGACAGCCATATTGAATCCATTATCGAAAAGATGTCCGGGACCGTAGAAGGCTTTGCGATAAGCCAGTCCGACGGAATAAGAGCTGCCGCTTCCGGCCAAGGTATCGAAGTAACGATTATGTGCTTCATAAGCGCCTTCAATTCCGAATCCGCAATTAAGGTAAGCAGCGCCACCGATTTCGAAAGAGTTAACTTCCCCCAAGCGGATCGTATCCAGCAAACCAGAGGAATATTCAACGATTTCTTTCGGGGTAGCTCCATAACCACCCTTGTATTTGAGCTCGAAATTATTGAGCTCGGTCTGTCCATAAGCAACGAAGCCAGAGACCAAACCAACTATGGCAAAAATCAACTTTTTCATCTTGTATATGTTTTTTTGTTGTTAATATTCAGTGAATTACCATCTAAATCTCCAATGATTCAGGAACTTAGACGGTAATTCAGGAATAGAAACAAAACGATATAAAGATAAAAATAATATCAAAGTACTGGCTACATTTTAGCATAAATGATATTTTTTGTCAATACCATGCCCAAATAGGCAGTTTAAGCTAAAAATCACAAGTAACACAAAAGCATACCTTGAAAGTATGCTTTTGTCAATATATCAGATTAAACGAAATCTAGCGCATGATATTATGGATATTTCCCCGATTCTCTATTTCCCTTTCAGTTTCCCGGACATGGCTTTCATTCTTTAAAGTTCCAGCTGAAGCCAAGAAATCATGCTTGATCTGAGCCTTAACCACCTTAGCCTTCTTGTGGCGGCGTTGGAACATAGCGATATTATACTTCTCTTCTGGGAAGATGTAGATATAGATCAGACCGAAGACCAAACTGAGAGCAACTACTAAACCGAAGTTGACCAAGAGATTCGGCTGGTTAGGATAGTTGGAAACTAATGGCTCGTCGATTACAGTAATCTTCACTGAAGTTCCGATACCTTGATAATTAGCGTTCTGAGTCATCAGGACATTATTAACCGCCAAAGCGATCTGCTTGGCTTGATAAGCGCTCGGATGATAGACGGAGACATTGATGACGCCGGAATTCTCTACGCTCTTAGCTGAAACCGTCTTCCTCCAAAGCTTCATCTGCTTGATCGAATCGCCTTTGAAATAAGACTTATCAATATTGAATCCGGAATCCTGGACCATATTGAAGAACGAACTGGAATAGACCACTTGAGAGAAAAGTCCGCTCAAGTATTCCACTGAACGGGAAACAGCAAACGGATCGACGCCGCTAGCGCCCTCCTGGATCACCAAGAGCTTGGAGCTGGCAGAATATTTGAAGGTCTGTAAGCCGGTAAAGACCGCACCCAACAGAAAGAAAACCAAGAAGAAGGATACCAGGGTCTGCTTCTTGGATTTGATCAATTCATTAAATTCCATAAATTTAAATTATAACCTCGATTCGAGGCTGTATAATGATAATAATTGGCTATTAACATTATACCAGAAACTAAAGATTATTTAAACCACTAATACAAAAGGCAGGTATCAAACCTGCCTTTTGCGCTAATATATCCAGTTATTTAGTAGTAACAACCTCTAAGCTGATACTGTAATTGAATTTGGATTGTTCTCCAACCACCTTGATATCCTTTCTCTCACGAGCAGTCATTGTAGTAGTGCTGCCAACGCTAGCGATAGTCACATCAGAAGTGTTGTTGAAAGCCTGACCAGAAACCGCCGGGACCATCAAGGTCTGTTTGAAGCGGCCATTCTCATCAGCCTGAGCGGTAACCTTGGTGCCGCCGAAATCGATCAACAGCTTTTCGTTCGGATAATATCCGCCACCGGTCAGATTAACAACAGAGTTAGTCTGAGCTGAAACAGTATTCAAGCGTAAGAATAAGTTCTCTTTCACTTCCGGACGATTATCTTCACCGGCCCGGACAGCAGCCACCTTATTCAACTTGTCATTAAGCACTAAGATGCTGGAGTTGTTGAAAACGACAACCTTGTCTCCGGTGGAGTTAGCTACGACCTTGAGTCCCATAGCCCATCCTTCGGTTCCAGCAATACCGCCGGTAACTTGAGAAGCTACTAAACTCATATCGGACTTCTCTGACTTCACAACGCCTAATCCATTAGAGAAATAAACGTATTCATTTCCAGAAGAAGCGATGTCATATCCTGGATTGCCAGAATGGTCGAAGGCATCTTTCAAAGCGCCATTCAAATCAAACTTCTTGGCACTGTAGTCGTCAACGACATAAACCATCTCGTCATAAGAATCGAAGTACAAGCTTCTGTTGCCGGAAGCGCTGCGGTAATCAACATTGATATTCTTGGTTACCTTGCGAGCTTCCCGGTCATAAACGCTGATCTGATCCTTGCTGATGTTGAAGATATAATTGCCGGAATTAGAGAAACGGATATTATATGGGATATCATTCTTGACATCATAGGAGTCGATGACATCCATATTATTGTTCAAGACCTTGATACCGCGAGCTGAGATAGTGACGACATTGTCACCTAACTTATCCACACGGCTATACCATTCCCAGTAGCTATTGGTAGAAGATTTTACCAAGCTAGCAGAAGTCAGATCAGAGATATCGTACTTGTATAAGGAGAATCCGGAAATAGCATAGACGTATAAACGGCCGTTTTCCTGATTGAACTTCAAGTCATAGAAGCTATCATAGGTACTGAACCGAGAGTTATACGGCTTGATATCTACGAATTTAACCAGCTTCTGGCCTTCTAACTTGAAGACCTCCAAGCTTTCGGTATTGGTTGAACCAACTACCACGATATCCTTGTAGACAATGGAGTCGCCGGAATAATAAGAGCGAACCTTTGTCTTGGCTGGAAGAGTGGTAGTTCCCACCACCACTACAACTGCCAGTAAAGCTAATAATGCTTTTTTCATATGATTACTAGATTTAAATGGTTTTTATTATATAAATAAATTAAAGCCAAGTAAAAATTTATGGTTATTTTTAGATGTTATCAATTCTAGCATAAATGATAAATTTTGTCAATACTAAGACTAAAAACAGCTAAATCAGCACAAAAAGTAGAAATATTAAGAATGATTGACATAAACACATAATTATTCCATAATTACGCCATAAAGGATCATTAACAACCAACTGAATATTCACCAAAAATAATAAACCATGCCAAACATCGATTCACAGCTTCTAAGCATCTTAGAGCCCGATCAATTCTTCGGTCCGGAAGATTGGAAAACATTCTATGGAATCAATACCGAGAATGTTAAGCTACCCGCCAAACTGGATGACTTGGAAAAGATCATCAATTCTCCCTGCCCTTTTACTCGCGATAAGAAAATAAAGGAAACCCATTTCTTGCTATTCATCCCCGGAAAAATCAACCAGAAAGGAACCGGGCTCA
Organism: uncultured Gammaproteobacteria bacterium; assembly: GCA_964639785.1. Classification (GTDB taxonomy): domain Bacteria; phylum Patescibacteriota; class Patescibacteriia; order Patescibacteriales; family UBA12465; genus CG1-02-41-21. The sequence goes on along the minus strand of CAZXEE010000001.1, from coordinate 408,390 downwards.
GCATCAGGACCTTACAGAAATTCTTTCCCAAGAATCAGAAACCAAGATTCTATAGCTACTTAACCGACACTATCGCCGACGACAACCAGACATATGCCGATGAAAAGATCGAAAAAGACACCTGGATCATAATCTTGAAAGAAATCATCCCGCACTCCCGGTATGAAACTTATGCCGAGCAACTAACGATGCTGCCCGACAAATATGTCATTCCGACAGCAATGGTAACTGCCACCTTCCATCTTTCAGCCTACCAGAAATCTGAGGGAAAGATCGCCATGAAACAACTTTATGGCCGGACCAACTCGCTTGATTACCACCAAAGACGTATCTTTGTCAGCGGTATCAACGATGGTGAAATATTCATCTGTGCCGAAGAAGATGAAAAAAGAAATGGAGACCTAGGCGCTTATATTGCCTTGGAGCTCTAACTCCAAACAAAAAAACAAAAAGATGAACAACAAGTTCATCTTTTTTATTTCCCTATCTTATTTTCCCATCTACCACTTAGTCACCAATATTTCCGCCAGCTTATCGGCATTGACGTCTGACATGGTCAAATCATAATAATAACGGTCAGTCGTAAATCCCAGCCAATATTCTTTTAATAATTTACCTTTCAAACTAAAAATCTTAAGTTGAGGTTGGCCATAGACCGGCAAAGCGGCAATCTCCAATTGCTTGTCGCCATTGATATCTCCCAAAGCGACACGGACACCGCTTTTCAAGTTATCAGGATAAGCTTTGAAAATACCGACCAGCTTATTCTTGGCATTATAGATCTTGATATTAGCCTTAGTCGAAGTCAGGCTGCCTTCGATTCTGGTTCCACTCAAAACAACTTTCCTTTCCTTGATCTTAGAAACTCCGTTATTCTTCTCCGGTCTCACTAATTCCCCGTTCCGATAGCTATCACTGCCCCATTGATAATTGTTGTAGATCTGCTCACCGGCATAATTGTAGGCCTGGTAACGATAATAATTCTTCAGATAGATATTCTGGACTCCCAAGACAGTCTCCAAAACCAGCGCATCTTTCGGTCCGATAGTTACCTGGATGAGTTCTCCCCCGCTATTGACCACCGAATCTTGACGGCCATAGATCTTGCGATAGCCGGACTCGATATAAAAGCTCTGTTCCGCCGTTGAATTATTCAGAAGGACCATGCCGTTAACAAAATCGCGTCGCCAGACATCCTTGATATTCCGGTCATAGCTCAGCTCATAGGCCGGGCTCAAAGCTCGCCCTAGGGAAAAATCAAATTCATCATACCACCAGGTCTGGCCATGGTCATAAATACTATTATCAAAAGAAAAATAGACGTCATCCTGAAGCAAGGCGCTAGCTAAGCCATAGCGCATCTTGGAATAATTATCCTGAGGTGTATTGGTGGAATTGAAGATATAGATATTCGGCTTGACGTTGTAATTTTTGATCTCCCGATAGCTATCCATATTACCCTTCCAGGTACCGTCCTTTTCATAAGGACTAGGAAAATCTTCAAACATCCGGCCATTCAAGAATGGCTGATAATCTTTAAATGATGAACTGTTAGCCATCAAAATATAATCATAGCCGATCCGATTCCGAGTATTGCTCAGAATCTTCTTGACCCCGGCCTGCCAAGCCTGATTCAATTCTGAAGCTGATTCCGCTTGGCCGTCATTATCAATATCCACATTGCCTCCATTCAGCCAATTGACGCTATCCCACAGATTATCAAAGAATATCCCGTCCCAAAGCCCAGTCGACAAGATCTCTTCATCGATGAAACGCGGCAAGTAATCATTGAAACGCTCACTCTTGTCGAGCGGAGCCTGATCGGTAACATTGATCATCCAGGTCTTATCCCAGAAGCTGATCTTGAAAGTATTATTATCTCTCAGATACCAAGTCTCCGGCAAACGGGCAAACATCTTCTGGCGCAAAGTCACCTCCGGATGAATGGCGGTATCATGCCTGATTTCCTGGGAACTGATATAAGCCAAGATAGTGATATCCGGATTCAATTGGCGGATCCGCTTGATCAAGTCCGAATTATTAACCTGATTCTCCATATCCAAAATCAGCAAGTCATAGCGGGACAATCGCTCCGCATCGTTCGCTGCCAGGTTCCAACGCAAAAAAGCATTAGCTGTTTTCGGATTCTGAGCGCTAATGCTGCCGCTATAGGCGTGGGTTGTAAATGGCAGCCAGAGGAAAAGGGCCACCAAGAATATTATTCGTTTCATTATTTTTTTGTAAATCGTCGATAGATAACTAATAATTTTTCATAATGATTTTCCAGATTCAAATCAGCCACTTGCTCCTTGGCCGCTGAACCGATCTTTTTCAAGTCATAATTATCCAAGGCAGAAATCTTTTCAGCTAAGTCTTGGGCGTTGCCATTCTCGAATAAGAAGCCGCTTTCACCCTGGGTAATGAGTTCCGGCAAGCCGCCAGTTCTGGAAGCTATCACCACTTTGCCTAAAGCCAAAGACTCCAACAAGACGAAAGGCATATTTTCCGCCCAGATAGAAGGAATGATAACCGCTTTGGCTCCCAAGATTATCTTCTCCAAATCAGCCCCATATTTCGGACCCAAGAATTCAACCGATTTTTCCAAGCCCAAAGACTGGGCCATGGCCTTCAATTTTTCCATTTCCGGTCCGGAACCGACAATCTTCAAGACTGGAGCATTGGCCATTGACTTCAAGGACTCCAACAAGACATCAATACCCTTCTCCGGAGACAAGCGGCCATAATACAAAAGATAGTTCTGGTTTTCGATATTCTCAACTACTGTCTTAGGACGATCGATAAAATTATACAAGACCTCTACTTTCTCAGCCGGAATGCCGAAGCTAACCACCGTATCTTTCATAAAAGCACTCGGAGCGATATACAAAGAAACCGCTTTTTCATAGATCTTCCAAACCCGGTGATGCAAGAACATTTCAATCGCCACCAAAGCGCTCTGGACCAAGGACCCCTTGAAACAGCGATGCTTGATCGCTTGGCAGTAACGATGCTTCCGGCAACGATAGCAGATCTTGTTGTCTACGAACAATTGATAATTCGGACAGACCAGTTTGTAATCATGCAGATGCATCACTACCGGGATATTTCTCCTCCGAGCTACTGACAGAATTGAAGGAGATAATTGATGATAGATATTATGGATATGGATAACTTCCGGTCGGAAATCATCGAGCAATTTCCGGAACTTCCGCTTAGCCTCTAGGCTATAAATAATCCGACCCGGAGCCAATAGCTTGTCACGCCACTTGGATTCATTGAAACTGATCCGGGAAACAAAATATTTCTCCCAAGGACTGGGCAAGTTCTTCGGATGGCGCATGGAAAAGACTGCCACCTCATGGCCGTCTTGGCGTAATTTTTCAGCCATGTCTAAGAAATATTTTTCTGCTCCGCCCCGCAGGTAATGGAACTTGTTAACTTGGAGTATCCTCATAGATTATTTTTGTCCTAATAGTTTTATATACATATCTTGGTATTTCTGGGCAATGACCCGGATATCAAAATTAGCTTGGATATCAGACTGCAGATCAGTTCCCAAAGCCAGCATTGCCGGTTTGGAATTATTCTCGATCATCTTCCTCAATTTCACCATCAAATCTTCCTGGTCATTGGAATTGAACAATATCCCGTTCTGGCCATCCTTAATGATCTCGCAGATGCCATCAACCCGGGAAGCTAAGACCGGCAATCCGGCCAAGCCAGCTTCCAACAAAACGATGCCTAATCCCTCCCACAATGAAGGCAGGACGAAGATATCTAGATCTGACAAGAATTTCTGGACATTCTTCTGCAAGCCCACCAACTTGACCCGGTCATTCAAACCCAGCTCAGTAATCTGCCGTTCCAAATCAGTTCGCAATTCACCCTCTCCAGCTATCCGGCATTCCCAGTCATGATCCTGCAATCCGGCTAAAGCTTCGATTAGCAATCGATAGTTCTTCTGGCGGGTCAAACGGCCGACGGAACCGATAATTACCCGTTTAGTAGCCGGGCGACGGCTCTGTATCAGGAACTTATTAATCTCTAGGCCGTTATAGATGATCTCAACCTTCTCCTTTGGAACGCCATAGCGCTTAATAGTATCAGCCTTCACAGCTTCTGAGATAGCCACGATCCGATGAGCGAATCTGGCCGTCCATTTCTTCAAGTTTCGGATCACTGCCGATTCCCCGGTCTGGACATTCTGCTCAGTGGAAACGATGACCGGCACCTTCAGCTTATGCGCTACGAAACGGCCATAGATATCGCCGCCCAATTGGGTATGGACGATATCCGGACGGAGCTTCTCCACCGTCTTATACAACTTGAACAGATTGATCGGATCAAACTTAAATCTTTTTTTCAAAATAATAGTCTCGATCCCCAAGCGTTGCGCTTCCTCGACGAAAAAACCGCCGTGGCTGAACAAGACCAGGGCCGGAGCAAAAAGATCATGGTCCAGGCGATGGATTAGATCCAAGATGAAGCGCTCCGCTCCGCCGGCATCCAGCGCCGGGATGATATAGACGATTTTTATCTTTTTCTTCTCCACAAGATTATTGCTTAATAATACTCTTTATCTTCTTGACCAAGTCGCTGATCTTCCATTCGCTCTTGACCAGATAGTCGGACACCTTGTAATTCTCATAATCATAGTCGCCGTTCAAGTGGGCCAGGTTAGTCAGCACGACGATATTCATCTTCTTGCCATCCTCATCATGGCGCAATTTTTCCATCATGGTCAAACCGTCCATGACCGGCATGATGATATCCAACAGGATCAGATCCGGCTTTTCTTTCAAAGCCAAGGTCAAACCTTTCCGGCCGTTATCAGCCAGCAGAACCTGGAACTTCTCTTTTTCTAATTTGACCTTCAAAGGATTGGCGATCGAACTTTCGTCCTCGACGATCAAGATTTTCTTAGGCACCTTATTCATATTTTTTATCTGATATTCCTCTTCCGGGCATATTTCTTCTGCAGGAGGCCCATCGCCGCCAAAGCTACGGCTATCGGGACCCACAGCTTGCCTTTGTAATAGGAAGTATTAAAAAATTGGTAAACGAATCCGCCGAAGACCGCAATGGACAACGGCAACAGCAATTGGGCGTCCTTCTTGTATATTTTCAGAGCGCGGAACAGATTCCAGAAAATCAGTCCCACAAACAAAGCGAAAGAGGCCGCTCCCAAGAATCCCAATTCCGCTATCAGCTTCTGGGTAACTCCATGGGAATCCAAAGGATCGCCATATTTAGCTCCAAAACGGAGATTGTTCTCCACCAAGCTGACAAAAGTGCCCGGACCATATCCGACCAGGGGCTTGTTCAAAAAAGCCCTCCAAGCGATCTGGGTCAGGAGCAAACGATTCTCGGTCGAACTCACGTTCTCCGCCTGCAAGCGATCCATACGGATAATGAATGGCACCAGAATCATCAAAGAAATAATCAAAGCCAAGATGATATTCTTGGAAGTCCATTCTTTCCGCTTCAGATAGACCGCATCCAAGAAAAGATACAGACATGATCCTAATCCCAAGACTATCCAAGCTGTCCGAGAAAAGGTACCGATGGTCACCGCCATGAAGAATATGAACAGGATATTTATGAAACGGTTGGTGCGATGCGATTTCGACCAATGCTTGAGCGACAAGACCAAGAAAGTGATGATCACCAAGAACTCCGCCAAAAGGTTGTGATTATCTCCCACCGGATAGATCCCGAAAACCGCTGTCGGCTGGACTCGGAAAAAATCATTATACCAATCCTGATAACTGAGAGAAACTAATCCCATCGTAGCCAGGCCTAATCCGGATAAAGTCAAAGCGATGATAGTGTTCCTCAATATCCGTCCATCCTTGATGATATTATATGGTACGGTCAGATAAACGACATAGAAGAAGGCTAGCCATCTAACTGCATACCAAGAAGCAGACAAGATATATTGGCTCGACAAGGCTGAAATGAAGACACAGACCATGAATATCAGGAAAGGCTGCCATAGGGGCAGCTTGAGCTTCTTCCATTCATGATCGCCTCTAAAGAACGAAAATAAGTAATGGATAACGAAAGAGATGGCCAGAAGGATAGCGACGATTTCCACAAAAGAAAAACTGAGAGAGCCCCAATCGAAATTCCAGTTGATAAGCGGCAGAGATAAAGCTAGGACATAAAGCCCCCACTCTAATTTAAAAGCGAACAAGACTAAAACTAATAAAACGCCGGTGCCCAGAGCCACCCACAGCAAATAAGGCCCGGATAAGAACAGGGCTATCAGCAATAATAATCCGAAAATCATTAAGTACCTGTATTTTGCTTTCATAATATAATCTGATTAAAAACCGACATTAATAAAACGATCCGCCTCGAAGACATCATGACCGCTCAATGACTGGCCAGAGTACTGGGTGTTTTCTATAAAATCATCCGTCCGTCTCTTGATACTGTCATTAAACCGCAAAGAGACATCCAGTTGGATATTGTTTCCGGCTTGCTTCTGCAGATAAAGCGAGTATGTTCCGGCATTGATAGAATCGACAACCTTCTTTGGCAAGCGATACTCGAATGACAGGGTTCCGGTTTTTCCCGGTTCGATTGAAATGAATCCGCCAAAATAAGTCTTGGCAGCTTCTGCCCGGCCGAAGTCCTCTTCTCCCTGTGTTGCCTCACCTTCGCTCAAGCCTTCCGCTTTGATAAGCTGGCTGCCCTGAGGTACATAGACTCGGACATAGCTCCGGTAGCGGGTCGTCTTCCAGTCAAAGCCTCCCGTATGCTTGTATTTCATCGTGACCTTCGCCACCATCCCGCCATCTTTCGGCTCTATGGTATACGATAAATTCTTTTCCATAACGCGGTCCGTCTTGAAGGCGGCCAAGTTGGCATCGACGAACATCAGATAGTCACCGGAAACGGATTTCACTTCTCCGCCCCAATCCAAGTTACGTGCGATCATCTGGACCTGAGGATCATTGAAATAGAAAAGGATATTCTTCTTTTCAATATTAGTGTTCAAAGTGCTAACCAGATCGAGATAACGTTCAGTCGGTAAAGCGAATAATTTAGTCTTTAGTTCTTTCAAGATATCGCCGATCACCTTCTTGCGGTCCCACTCGGAAACTCCCTTCTCGCGATAAGCCATCTCGACTTCATATTGCAAGAGGTCGGTAAAATTATCCTTGTTATATTCCTGGCCATTAACCGTTATCGGACCGACGATGTACAGCAAGTCGGTTACGAGCCGCGGCGTGATAGCCACGACGCCATCGAACTTCGGCGCGTTCTTGATATCCGGATCGGAATTATATTTCGCTTCAGCAAAATAGAACCACTGGATCTTCTGGGCGCTGGTTGGCCAATCAGGCGACCAGTTGCTATCGCGCAAGAACCAACGATCGGTTCCCAGATATTTCCTGATCGGTTCCGGCGGAGCTACCTTGAAATTAGCATCCAAGCTAGCCGGCATATCGAGGTGATAAGCATCGCTGGTCTTGAACTTCGCCAAGTCTCCTAAACTAGTCTGAAGCACGCCCAGGGTACCCAAAAAGCCTCCGGTCGGCCGGAGCTCATCGCTATTCTGTAATAAGACTAAGTAATTACCTGAATCAGGATAACCGGCCAAGACCGGCAATAATTGGGATAAGGTAATAGACTTGGACATCAGTTCGGCTCCGACTTGGAGCTCTTCCTTGGCTAATGAAATCTGATTCTGCAAAGGACCGAAAAATCCATTCTTATCCACCTTCTTCAGATCCATCAAAGCCAGGTCCAGATTAGCCTTGATGCCATTTAGGTCCGGAGCCGCTTCGTAGATCGATTTCAAGACAGCTGCCTTGTCCTCTTTCTTCAGATCAGAAAAGCTGACTCCCGGCTGGTCCTTCAAGACTCCATCCACCTTCTCGGCAATAGCCGCTCCGGCAGATAATGATTTAGCCAAGACTTGCGCCGTCTTGATCATATATTCCAAATCCTTGACCTGGTTAGTCAGCGAATCAGAACGCTTCACCCAGAAATTATTTTCCAAAGACTCCAAGCGGGCTAAAGCTAATATCAAGCTATCCTCGGCATCGCTCGCATATACTACGGCTCCCTCGAAATCGCTAGCCTTCAGGAAATCAAGAGATTTCTGCAGGTCATTCTTGGCTGAGATGCTGGAAGAGTAGACCTTGGTCAGGCTCATCGCCGCCGAAAAATTCCAAACCACGAACAAGAGCAAAACCGCTGCGATCGTCAAGATGAAATAACGCAAATATCGGGTCATAAATATTATTTTAATTGTGATGAATTATTCTTTTCGGTAAAAGTCAGATTCCATTCATTGATCAGGACGATCTTCTTCGATTCCAAAACCTTGTTCAAGAAGACATCGACGATCTCTTGGCGATAGCGGAATTCGTTCTCATCCATCAAAGTATAGTTTATCTCCTTGCCTAACTCGGCCTCTAATTTTTTGATAAGTTCCAACAGTTTGACCCGAGGAACATTAGCGACCAACAGCATGTCGGTCGGAAGATTTTTTTGGGCCACGAAAACGCCAGTCAGGATCAAGAGCTTGGGCGAACAGATTTCCTGCAACTCATTGAGGAAATTTTGGCCGACTAAAGTCTGGGATTTCAGGATCAAAGCGCGGATTTCCGGAAACAAGATGAACTCCTTATTCACCTCATAATATTTCTTATCGGAGCTGACGCTTTTAGCCGGCAATTTATCCTCATCGTCATTAGACTTTATTTTTGAAAGTGTGCTATTATTAAGATTAGCCGAAACCAAAAGGCCGCAGGATTCCAAATGTTTCAATTCCCGCCGCACTGAATTAACTTGCAAGCTCAAATCTCGGGCTAGCTGACGCAGATAATATTTATCTTCCACGTTCAGCAAAAACTGCCTTAATATTTTTACCCGGGTTTTAGAGCCAAAAAAGCCTTCAATCATAGTTTTATAGCATTTCCCTATTTTGTAGTTTTATAGTATAATATTATATCATATTAGACCAAAACACAAGCAGCCAAACTATGTATACAAAAATTGCCCCCATTACCATTAACACCGAAAAAAAGGCTAATGGAGCGGCCAAAATTTTTATCGCTGAACCAACTCCGGCTCAAGAACAATTGGCCGGAAAATTATTTATCCTCATCGAAGTCGATGCCAAAAAGAATGATGCTAACAAGATCATCGATTTTGTCGTATCCGATATCAATGAGAACTACTACCAGAACGAGAAACTGATGCTCCGGGAGAAGATCGAGACCCTGAAGATCGAAAATATCTTCGAAACCGTCCTGGTCAAAGCCAACAAGAACCTGATCGACTTCCTGTCTAAAGAAAAGGTCAACCTCTCGCCTAAGAGCATCAATGCCACTATCGGCATTATCTATAATAATGAGCTCCATTTCTCCAATATCGGCACCAACCAGGCTTTATTGCTATACAAAGAAGATACTGACAGCCAATACAAGATGATCAATGTCGAAAGGAGCGACGAAGCCAAAGACAACAGCGGCGATAACCTGAACTTCAAGAAACTCTTCTCTTCCATCATTTCCGGTGAAATGCCGACCAAATCCTATTTCATCTTCGCCAATGAAGCCTTGTCCGAGTACCTCTTCAACCAGGAATTAATCGAGATCATCACCAAGCTAGCCCCGCTCGGAGCCGCTGAACAAATAAAGAATACGCTCTTCAAGATCAACTCCTATATCCCCTTCCTGGGAATAATCATCAAGAACAATATCAACAGCGAAGAACCGGAAAGCATCGAGGAGTATCGCCAAGTCGAGGCTGCCCGCAGTATTTCCATTGAACAAATCAACCAGAATCCTCTCAGTATTGAAGAAAAGACCGAACAGATCCTGGCCCCAAAAAGTGCCGTTTCTGGCAAGAGAATATCCTGTTTCTGCGGCCAGATCCTCAGGAAGATCAATCCTTTCAGATTCATCGGCCGGCTCTTCAAGGCCCTGTTCAAAAAGAAAGAACACCCAATGAACGCTCAGGCAACAGTCTTAGACAAAACCACCCTGGCAGCCGATACTCCTAAAAAAACCCCTAAAATCAAGAAGATCCTGCTTATCATCCTGGCCCTAGCCTTAGTCGCCTTCTTGATCAACTTAGGTATCCAGCGCAGCAAGACCAAGAAAACCGAACAAGCCCAGGAAACTAAGGGCTATGAGGATGTTATCAAGCAGAAAGAAAACCAGATCGATTCCTACCTATTATATAATGATGAAAAATCAGCCAAAGGCATCCTGGAGGAATTAAAAGGTATCATGGAAAGCATTCCGGAGGACAAAAAATCAAAAATCGAGAACTATAACGAACTATTGGCCAAATTCGAGAGTCAGATGTCCCAGATCCAACACGTCACCAAGGTAGAACAGCTCAAGACTATCGCTGACTTCTCTACCATCGGCAGCGATCTGAACATAGAGAACATCTTCATGTCCAGAGACAAGATCTACGCCGCTGACAGTAGCAAGAAAGCTATCTACCGCATCAATACCAAGGATGGCGTCAGTGCCGTTATCAGCTCCGACCAGATCAAGTCCTATCTGCGCTATCCGACTGTCAGCAAGAGCGGCCTGGTGTACTATCTAGATGAAGACCAGGTTGTCGTCCTGAATCCGAAAGACGAAAAGCTCTCTTTCAACAAGATAGGCAAGGTCGAAGGCCAGAACCTGATCGGACTATATAACTATACTGACAAGCTCTATACCCTTGATAAAGCCAAGAGCCAGCTATATCGCTACGTATTAGCCAACAACGAATATCCGACCGCTGAACCTCGCCTCAAGAGCAAACTGGATGCTTCCGATGTCAATTCCTTCTCTATCGACGAAACCGGCAACGCCTATTTCTTGAAATCATCCGGAGCCGTCCAGAAATTCTATGGTACCGAACAGAAATTCACTCTTGATACTATCGACCCTAAATTATCCAACCCGACCGTTATCAAGGTCCTAGGCGATATCTACATCTTGGACCCAACCAATAAACGCCTAGCCTCTTTCGATAAGAACGGCAAAGCCAAGAAGCAATACCAATCCGACCAGCTCAGCAACCTGAAAGATTTCGTGGTTAACGAAAAGGCCAAGAAAGCCTATCTGCTAACCGATAATGCTGTCCTGGAACTGCCCCTCTAATCATTCCGACTAATATCAAAAAGACCGCTCTAAGCGGTCTTTTTTTAGGTACTTCCGTTGACAAAAACAACAAAAAGTTTTAACATCAAATCAACCAAGAAAACATTGTCGAACCTTCAAAAATCAATAGTCATGAAACGAAAAAGCCGATACCCATTCCATTTTTCGAACGTCTCGGAATACGACCAAGTATTCAAGATAATCCGTTCCCTGTATGACATTCCCCGCACCGGCTACAAGGACCGGGGCGTCGAGGATCCGGAAACCGTCGGCGAACATACCGACGCCGTCGTTATCCTCGGCCGGCAGCTCTATCCCCATATCACCGGATTGAGCAAGATGCTGGAAATCCATGACTGGGCCGAATCCGACAAAAGGATCGGAGATGCCCGGACTGATAAGTATTGCCCTGAGGGAAAGCGCTGGTCCAAGGAAGAAAAATATGAGACCGAGCTGGCCATCATGCAAGAGATCTGTTCCGGCCTCAAGCAGAATGGAAAAGAGATCCTGTCTCTCTGGTTAGAGTTCGAGGAAAACAAAACCAAACGAGCCAGAATCGCCAAACAGCTCGACAAGCTGCAGATGATACTCAAGGCTATCGAGTATCAGAAGCAAGGCGAGCCGATCATCGCCAAGGAGTTTATTGACAGTAGCGGGAAAGAAATAATCTTCCCCAAGATGAAGGCAGTCCTCAAGGAAGCTATATCCAATCTCAGTCAATTGCCCTAACCATAGGCAAAAGGAGTTGAGCGTCCTGCTTCACAAGAACCAGGAAGACGCCCCGCAAGCGGCGTTACACGTGCTAAAGTCACGAGACCAAGAAGGGGTTCCCTAACCCCTTCTTTTTTTATTTTACCGAAAACAATAAAGATTAATCACCAATAAGGCAAATTGACAAACACGACTAATAGGTATATAATATAATTATATTTGGTTTCCAACCTCTTGTTTTTTTGGAAACTCCGCGTCTCGCCCGTTTGGGTGGGGCGCTTTTTTTTATTATAAATCACCTTTAAAGCTTGCCACAAACTCACTAAGTATCATATTAAAAAGGCCCTAGTCTATCTTTATCTTTTTTCTAAGAAGCCTATCGCTACTTGTCAGATTATCAAAAACAAAAAACCGCCCTTTCGGAGCGGTCTTTTGTTATATAGAGATAAAAGCTTATTTCAAAGTTACCTTTGCACCAGCTTCTTCTAATTTCTTCTTCATAGCTTCAGCATCTTCCTTCTTAACACCTTCCTTAACTACCTTTGGAGCAGCATCAACTAAATCCTTAGCTTCCTTTAAGCCTAATTCAGTCAATTCACGGACAGCCTTGATGACATTGATCTTGTTAGCACCGGCATCGGTGATTTCAACGTCGAAAGAAGTCTTTTCTTCAGCAGCAGCGCCAGCAGCTGGAGCAGCAGCCATCATCATAGCTGGAGCAGCAGCAGAAACGCCGAATTTTTCTTCTAAGATCTTAACTAATTCAGCTAAGTCTAAAACACTCATTTTTTCAATTTCCTCAACTAAAGATTTGAATTTAGCTGGGACTTCAATTTTTTTGTCTTCCATATTGTTAATCTTGATTATTGTCCTGATAGCCAGGCAATAGAATTAATAATTTATTATTAAGCACTCTTGGAATCGCCGATAGCTTTTAAAGCGGTAACGAGCCCTCTCAGGTTTCCAGCTAAGACATTGACGAAGCCGGAAATCGGAGCGTTCATAGAGCCTACCATCTTGGCATACAGCTCTTGCTTGCTTGGTAATTGGGCCAAGCTCTCCATATCGGTCTTAGAAAGGAAACGACCTTCCAAAACGCCACCGATAAAAGCGATCTTGTCTTCACGTTCTTTGCGGAAATTGTAGACGATCTTAGCTGGAGCCACTTCATCCTCATAGGAGAAGATAGCTGCCACCTTACCATCCAAATCCTTGGCATTCAAACCCTCAACCGGGTTCTTCTTGAAAGCCAAATCGAGAAGGGTCTTCTTAGCGACATAGTATTCGCTGTTCTCCGCTCTCAATTTCAAGCGCAATTCTTCGTTATCCTTTACTGGCAGCGCATTGAAGCTGGTAAAGACGATGGATTTCGCTCTCTGGATCTTGTCCGCCAAGCCCGCCAAAACTTCTTGTTTTTGTTGCTTGCTTTTTGGCATATTATTAATTTAATAATAAAAAAACTGTGTTTTACCACAGATCCAAATAAAATAAAGCGAAAACCGCTAAATATTACCTCGGCAAGGCTTACCTTTATGCTTGCTGTCTGTGGCAAAATCAATTGTTATTCTTATATTAGCAGGGTTTGGGAGGGGTGTCAAGGAGGCGTGACAATAAAGACTACTTATAAGAGCTATTAATTAATTCTTAGTTACTTTAAAGATGGAGCTCAAATCAATTAGCTTATTTTTTTACCAACCTCATTCAATTTATCTGTTAAATCTTTTTTTACTTCAGGGTTACTAAAAAAATTATCGGAATAATCTTCAACACTCCTTCCATTTATTTTCAAAATTGCCAAAACATACCCTAAAAAAAATATAGAAACTTGCGCACCTAAATTTACGGGCGGTGTTTGTTTTTCACCCAACCATATCTTTCCAAATTGTACAATCTTATCTCCATATTTAATAATCGCTTCATTTAAGTTACTAATAGTTTTAATATTAAAGTAACTCAACATATTTAAATCATTTTCTATCCTAATATAATCACTTGACATGCCACCTCCAGTGATATCTTTTAATTTTTGATTTAAACTCTTTACAAGATCAGAATGATCAACGTAGGTATTTAAGCTTATCTTATCAAGAGTTATATCATTTGGCACACTATCTTCTTCTAACTGGCGTTTTATATTTCTTTTGTATTCCTTAGACTTGTTTTTTAAATTAACAAATTGCTCATCAGCTATTTCTAATAAACCGGCTAATCTTGAGAATCCTCTTTTCAAACTACCAGGAACTTCAACTCCCGCTTTATAACCTAGGTCATGTTCTATTTCAGCCTATGCATGTTGCAAGGCGGTTCTAACCTGAATTTCAAAAATCATATCTTTAAAATCAGTGAACTCCGGTAATTTTGTTCTAACTGAATTTAATTTAACAATAAAATGAATAGATAAATAACCAAACTGATCGACATTTAAACTAGTAATTTTATTTTCACATCTAGCAGCGTCCACCTCAAAGTTCTTTTTAATTAACCTCTCGATTGTCTTTATCTAGTCATTAGATAAACACACAATACGAACTCCAGAAATATCAGTTATATCATTAATGTCCTTGTAATTTTTTCTTTCCACTTTTTCTCTTACACTATCTAAATCTTTGATACGAGATGATATCTGAACTTGTTTCATTTCTGTCTGCCTTATCAAATCCTCAATTAATTTTTTCATTTTATCACAAAAGCGATCATGAATTGGTCTTGTATCTTCATATTGACGAACAATCTTTTGAATATCATTTTCAGGCTCCATAATTATTTAATATTACTTATTATTATAATAATTTTATACCTAGATATCTTTATCGACAATATTAATAATATTGAAAACAGACTTAAAATAATCTCTTGTTTCCGGATCGGTAAAATAAACATAACACCCCTTCATTCCTCTGGTCATCAAAGTTCTATAAGTATTTTTAATTATTAAATCAGCTCTTCTTTTAGCTTCTTCTGGATTTTCTTTCAACATCACACCATAACCCTTTAAAGAGGCATCGGTTCTAGCTCTTTTAGTTTGATCGGTAATTACTCGGTCATTCCTAATAACCAAATCTGGCCCAATAATAACGCCCACGTAATCCATTTCTAAGCCTTGGCAGGTGTGGATACAACCAACTTCATTAACTGATTCTGGAGCTAAAATCCATAGGTTACCATCACTGGCTAAATTCCAACGCATAGCAAAATTATATTCAGGAATAACAATATCACTAGCCTTCTTATTATTCTTACTAATCCAATTCCAACAATAGCCAGCAACTAAACGAGCCTTGTTATTGATTTTATTTTTTTCAAAAATCGCATCTCTTAATTCATTTGGTGAATCAAAAATTTTAAAATCATAATCATCATTATCTAAACTGATATCGGCCGTTTCTCTAATCTGCAAAATATTATCCAGCCAAGCCAAATAACCATCAGAGCCATTACACCTAAATTGAGACGACAAGGATAAAACATGAGTTGTAACTCCATGTTTCTTTGCCCACTTCATTATTTCTTCCTTGGTTCCAATATCATGCCAAGTAACTTTTTGATCTTCATCAATAAAAAATATAGAAAATTTAGCCGCTTCAACAATTTCTTTAACTTGGTTCTCTCCTAAATTTTTAAACATTCCAGACTTTTCATTCAGCCTATGAGCTTCATCGACAATCAATGCGTCAAAAATATTTTTTTCACAACCAATAAAAGATCCCGATCCAGAAAATAAATTTGATATCTCGGTCTTCCTCATTGTTCCAGTGAGCTTACTCTCATAAACGGCTCGTGGTGCCGCATTCTTAGTAACATACTGAGAAACTAAACCGGCCTTAGTTAAAGCTACTAATAAATTAACTGCAACCACTGATTTACCAGTACCAGGCCCGCCTTCGACTATTAAAATATTTTTATTTCTAACACTAGATTTTTTAGCTAAAGCAATAGCGCTCTCATAAACGACTTTTTGATCATCAATCATCACAAACTCTTCATTTCCCTTCAACATTGACGCCATGCTATCGGCTAAGCTTTTTGATGGTTTAATCCGGCCACAATCTATCCGATACATAATATTAGATTTATCACCAAATTTAACAAATTGCTTAATAAAAGACCTTAATTTTACAGCATCGCTTTTAAAAAAAGCCGGTGCTTTTTCAAGATAGCCGGCATAAAAATCATTACCTATTGCATTATGATCCTCATAATTGTGCAAATAAGCACAGGGGTTTAATTGAATGTTCTCTTCATAAACGGTGGCATTGAAACCGTTTAAAAGAGCGGCATAAGACCAAGCCTGATATGATGGATGACTAGTCTCAGCTAAACCACCCTTAAATCTAGTCAAAACAACTCCATCCTTCTCCGTTATCTCTGCCTCAGACCACTGCTTTAACTCTATAATAATTGCATGATCCACCCCTCTTTCATCCTGACCAGTTAATATAAAGTCAACCCTTTTAGATGTTTGCGGAATCAGAAACTCTATTGCCACCCCACTATCTTTAGGAATCTCATCATCATTCAAAACTCTATCCATAAAAGCCATGGAATTTTTCCAGGAATCAATTTCACTTCGGCCAACAACCCTATTTAATTTCTTTTGAAAAAAACTAAGAATAATATTTTCAATATTATTTGACAAAACATCCTCTATAAATCTTTCTTTTGTAGATTGATATACTAACATTTCTATAGCTTATTATACTTAGTAGCATTCCCCTTAGCCTTTTCAACAGGGTACTTTTTCTTAACCTTATCCAACTTATTAAAAATTATTTTTTTAATATCAAGATCTAAAGTGTTTGCCATCTGAACACAGTAAGTCAAGACATCCGCCAACTCATCTTCGATCTCTTCCCTGTATTCTGGATCCTCTTTAATCTTTTTATCTATCTCTTCTTTATTCTTCCATAAAAATAACTGAAGCAATTCACTTGCTTCTATAGATATAGCTTCCGCTAAGTTTTTAGGGTCATGGAATTGGGCCCAATCCCTCTCCTCACGAAACTTTAATAATTCTTCTTTTATGTAATCCAGGCTCATATAAATTAAAAATAAATATTATAATATTTATAATTTCTTTAGAAAAATTTTATATTTTCTTTATATTTACTCTATTATAATCCCATATTTTGGACTAAAAGTCAAAAAAAATAATATACAAAAAGAGCCCGATTAAGGGTTCTTTTTTATTTCCTAAATTTTACAATATCTTAATTACTCCTAACATAATTTTCTACATGGCTAGCTATCAGATTAATCTGATTATCATCTAAAGTTCTCTCAGCATTTTTTAAGAATCCGGTAATAGCTTTTTCATTCAAAACCCAGACTTCTGCATTATTATCCTTTTGATTAATAAACCACCCCGGAAAAACAACAACTGGTTTAACTTTTATAGATAGATTAGCATTATTCTTTATAAAACCCTCTAGCCAATACATTTGGCCCTTAGCTTGCTTAATTGGATCCTTAAGAGGAGGCACACCATCAATATCTATCTTGACGCCATCATATGAAATTTGAGAATTACCACGCTTACGATAAGTTTTAGTTTCAATTGTAAAAACACCAGCTGGTCCAACTACCACATGATCAATGTTAAAAGAATCTCCAACAATGTCATTAAAAACCTTGTAACCCATAACTCTTAGTTCATCCAAATGTTCAGCTACTATACACTCACCATCCCGTCCTAATTGCATGTCTCTAATTTTTTTAACTCCTCGGATTATTTTTATTCCAAAAAAGACGCTGACAATGATAAACCCAAAAGTATAAAACCAAGGATGATTCCCAATGTTAAACCATACCCTCATCCATTCACAAATCATCAACATAAAAAGGAAAGCCATCACTATAAATGAGTATAAAACCTCAGAATCAATAGCATCATCAATCTTTAAATTCAAGGATTGTCCAGCATGACGCAAAGTTTCTTTTTTTAATGGAGACCTTTTTTGATTTTTTAATTTATTTCTCATATTTTAAATTTAATAACTTCTAATAATACACAACATATTATCAACGCCAAATCTCTGAAAATTATACTTACGCAAACAAACATCCTTATCCAGATCACCCTGATTTTCACCAAAGAAATCAAAAGAAAAATTCAAATAATCGGCAGATGAATAATAAGAATTGTTTTTCTTTCTTTCCGTATCTACACAACTATCATAGTTCTTCTTTTCAGACTTCATATTTGAACAAGCCTCTTGTGTTCGTAAATCTTGTTCACGTGCCCGCTGTTGTGATTCCAACGCTTGCTGCCGCACCGCTTCTGCGGTATTAATTTTTTCTATATATCTATCAACTTTCTTCTTTTGCTCATCTATTTGAATACTTAAATTCAACCTAATTGTGTTTCTCTCACCTTTTGAAAAAAATAAAATATCATAACTACATCTTTGGAGTTCTTCATTCTGCGTTTCTAGTGTAGCCTCAACCCAATTTTTAGATTCATTACCATTTGCCGCCAACATCTCATTCATAGGACTCATTGCCTTATTGAAACAATTTTGCAACTCTAATTTAATAAATTCCTTTTGTGGTCCTATATAATAAAAATACACAAAAAAACCAAATATTGAGAAAGCAATTAGGGATAATAAAATTAGAATCACTTTTTTCATAATATTATTAAATTTTATATTTTTATCTATGAATCACAATGCAATTCTATTTCTTCTCCCTCAACCCCTTCATCAACCTCATATAGAACTCCAGGTTGTTGAGACTGGCCAGATTCTGGCCCAGAGGTTCATTCAAGCGGAAAAGATGATGGAGATAAGCTCTGGTATGGACCTTGAGGGATGATAACTGGCTATCCTTGTTAATCGACTTGAAATCGGACTCATAGCGGGCATTATTGACGTTTAGGTGCTCATAACCCGGCTTAGCCTTCTTCTCCATCAGGAGCCTGCCATGGCGTCCCTCACGGGTCGGGATGACGCAATCGAAGATATCCCAGCCCATATCAGCACAGCGCTTGATATCTTCCGGGGTGCCGATTCCCAGCGCAAAACGGATAGCGTTCTCTGGGATGAGATCAGCGGTATATTGCAAGACTTCCTCCAAGAAATTGCCATCCTTGTCCACCGGCCTAGCCCCGAAGCCATAGCCATCGAAACCGATCTTCACCAGCTCCTCGGCACATTTCCGTCTGAGATCCAACTCCGCCCCGCCCTGGATCACACCGAACAGAAGCGGCTTCTGGCTACCGGTCAGTTTTCTCTTCTTGATCTGCTTCTCATACTCCACCTTGCAGCGCTTGGCCCAAGCGATGGTACGATCGACGGCGACAATCATTTGCGCTCTATCAAAATCATTCGGCGGACAATCATCGAAACAAACCATCATATCGGTTCCCAGATCGAATTGGATCTGAATGGATTTTTCCGGAGTGATCTCATGCTTCGAACCGTCAAGCGGTGAACGGAAGGTCACCTTCTCATCGGTGATTTTGCCCATATTGGCATTCTTGTGGATCAATGAAAAAACCTGGAACCCGCCGCTGTCAGACAACAGAGGCTGTTTCCAGTCCATGAACTGGTGAATGCCGCCGGCTTTCTTGATGAGTTTCATTCCCGGCTGCAGATACAAGTGAAAAGTATTGACGACCATCGCCGGAATGCCGACCTTAACCAGATCGGCATTGTTGGTCAGCTTCACGAAACCCCTAGTAGCGTCAGGCATAAAGAATGGGGTCTTGAGTACCCCATAAGCCGTTCTAATTTCTCCGCAGCGGAGCTTAGTACCGCGACGAACATCATGTATTTTAAACATAAAATTTTTATTAATAAATCAACAATAGCCGGATTCTAAAGCGCTTATTTCAAATTAATCCTGAAGACAGCGCACAGAAAAGCCATAGGTTTTGACATTATAATAACGATAAACAGTGGTAAGATTGGTATCCAGGACTCTATACAAAGGGTCTGAACCATTAAGAGACGAAGACCAAAATAATGAGTTCAACCCTTGATGTTGAAAGGTCTGAGAAACGCTGCGTTCACCAGCCAAGAGAGCTTCAAAAAGAGAGCTGCCTCCAACCTTTAATTTAGTACCAGCATTAGCACAACCCCAATCTGCAGCTCTAAAGGCATTACAAGCGTTAGGTGGATCAGTTAGATACTGGTCGAGGGTGTCCTGCTCTGTATCGCTCGGAATATGCCAACCGGAAGGACAGATGCCTTGAGCTCTTTCAGAAACAGAATATTGCATAGCCTCATCCCATTGATAGAAGCCACCATAGGTGGTGCAATTAGATTCAAGATTGTCATAGCAATATTTT
Source organism: uncultured Gammaproteobacteria bacterium (assembly GCA_964639785.1). Classification (GTDB taxonomy): domain Bacteria; phylum Patescibacteriota; class Patescibacteriia; order Patescibacteriales; family UBA12465; genus CG1-02-41-21. The sequence continues at coordinate 388,260 of CAZXEE010000001.1, read as the reverse complement.
TCCATAATACCGTTGCCGATCTGATCGCTGTTGCCATTGATCATAGTCCCGATATTCATGTTCTTGGCCATCCAGCACTGAGTACCGATCTGGACTGTCGGATATGCTTGGTTGTCACGGGAATCAATCAAGGTACCGCCGCAAACAAAAGGCACCGAAGAACAATCTACATCCACTATCCCACCCGGGGTCAGGCACTTAGGGCCGGAAGCCAATGTTCCGGTATTACCACCTAAGCAGAAAGAAATGGAATAAGAAGAACCATCGGATGAAGGGATATAATTGATAGCATTCTGGCCATTTTCACAACTGCCATCAGCCGGAGTCGGAGCATTGGGAATGACCTGCATATAGGTTGAGGTGGAATTGGTAGTAGTGGAGTAGATTCTGCCAGTATTCCATTCAGCTACAGTTGGATAACGGTTATTATCATTGAAAAATAATTCCAAGGCGGTAGACACCTGTTTCATGTCTGCCACTCGTTTAGCATCACGAGATTTAGCCCGAGCATTCTGCAGGGCCAAGACAGAAATGGTAGCCAAAAGGCCAATGATAGCAATAACCACCAAGAGTTCGATGAGAGTAAAGGCTCTTTTATTTTTCATAATATTATTATGAATAAATCTTACACTATCTAACCCGGCCGTCATTATTCATATTAGCGATATCATCATCATCCAATTTAGTGGTCTGGACATTACTGGTCTTGGTGATAGTTTCTTGGGTTTCGACATCCAAAGCAGAAATAGTCGTACCGTTAGAGATAACCATAATCTTGTTACGATTATTGTCATCAGGATTAACTCCGATATTGAATTCAGCCGAAGCGGTATAGACGGTGAGCGGCAAGCGGCCGATAGACCAGGTTATCTTGTTATTAGTGCTGTCATAATTGATGCTGCCGACAGAAGCCTGGGCCCGTTCATCGAAGCTGACTGATGGCGGCAACTGGTATTCGACCGTCACGTTGTTAAGCTCATGCAGATTGTTAGTCAGCCTCCAATACACCTTGAGGCTAGTTTTCTGCCCGACCTGAGGCGGCAAAGGACCATCACCGACCGGAATATTATCTTCATCGAAATATCTGACCTGTTCCTTGAAGTTCAGATCGCTATTTATCTTGCTGTTAATCTCATTGCTCTTGTTGTCACTGCCCTCTTTCAGCTCTTCCCCATTGCCGATACTGAACTGGGAATAGCTCTTCACCGCAAAATTCTTGCCTAGATCGCTGGTATTGAAACTAGTGACATTAATTGAGAAATCGATCGTTCCCTCCTTGTTCGGTTCCAATTCCTTGAGCTCCGGAATCTCATTCTTGGTCCAGGTAATCAGGCCGCTCTTCCGCTGCCCGTTATGCTTGTCCTTGACGCTATTCCAGTTCAGGAAATCGCTATTCAAGACGGCCATAATGACGACATCTTTCATCGGCGAATCGCCCTTGTTGCTGTAGCTGATGGAATAATTCAAAGTATCGCCAAAATTGATATTAGTATCCCCCTTGTTGCCATTCAGAGACATAGTCAGGTTCAGATTGCTCTTGATGACATCCACCATCACTTCTTTCTCGGCGAAGGTATAGTACTTGTCGTCCTGGGCCTTCTCTTCCAAACGCAGAGCGATCTTCTGCTGGTCATCGGTCTTTTCCTTGATCCGATACTTGATCCGCAAATTCTGGGTACCGGCATCCAATTGGAAGTTAGTCAGGCGCCAAGTATCATCAGTGATTTTTTCTAATGACAAAAGATTGTTGGTGGAAGTAGCCGCCAAGCCGCTAACCGGAACGGCTTCGACTCCGGACAGACTCATATTGCTCGGGAAGATAGAAACCAGATTAACTGTTTCCGGTACAGTTTCATAGCTGCTGAAGCTGATATCGATCTCATTGTCCTCCCCCACCAAAGCGGTGGAAGCATAATTGAAATCGACATTGAAGCCCAAACCTTTGACCTTCACTACGGAAGCAATCTCCTTCTTGAATTCAGTGCTGAAATTCTCCATGTAATAGTTAGCTTTGGCCAAGAATAAGTTGTCCTTGCCGTCAGAATTGATGATCCGGCCCTTGACCTGGATATTGCCGCTGCTCTTCGGGTCAAGATTGGAAATCTCCCAAGTATTCTTGTTCTTGATCGGGGACGGCAAGCTGTCGATGAAGATGAAATTGTCCGGATAGGTCACTTCGATCTTGATATTCTTCAAAGCGGTACCGGTCAGATTCTTGTATTCCAAATTATATAGCACTTCATCACCGGATTTGATCTCGGATGGGACGACAGCCGTCAATTCCATGATATTAGTCCGGCTGGAACGGAATTTGTCATAAGCGACATAGGCGCCATAAACTAAGCCGGCTAAGAATAAGATTAAAAAGACAGACTTGATGAATAATCCGAAGAAGCTGCGTCCTTTCTTGACGACGATCTTCTTGACATCAATGATGTTCCCGTTGGAATCCTCATAGATCTCCAAGAGCTCATCGCTCTCGACAGCGTCTTGCTGCTTCAAGCTTTCATTGATTTTCGCTTCGAATTTTTTGACCTCATTGTCGGTCGCCAAAGGCCTTTCGATAAACTCTGAGATCGAAGACTTTATCTCCTTCTTCGGCTCGGAAGCACCGGCCACCGGAATATCTTTTTTGTCTGCCATATGAATAAATTATATTAAATTAATCTTGATTGTTATTTGATAAGCGCCTTGTAGTACTTGTCGCCCGACAAAGGCTCTTGGATCTTCCATCCATTATCCATTATACCTAAATTCTCAGGATATTTCCAGAAAATATGGCCGGAAACGCCATATGACAAAGAGCTGGAATAATTGCTGGCTTTGGCTCCCGGCTGTTTCTGCACCAAGAGCGAATAGTCATAGACCAAAGGCTCTTGCTTGAACAAGCGATTGATCCAAGCTATCAATCCGGTCTCGGTCTCTTGCCGTTTCAACTTGAAAGGCAAACGATATTTCAAAGTGATGATGGTATTCTTGCCCGGGTCAACCATGCTCCAGTTGGCAAAGACCGTCTTGCCGCTCTCCGTATAGATCTTGGTACCGTCCGGCTCATGGACAGTCGCCTGGTCTTCGGTCTGAGCCAAGAATTGGTTCTTGACCCACTCCGGATCAGGACTCTCGAAATATTTGGCATCCGGCTGGGTCCAACCGCTCGACTCCAACAATTCACTGCCCTGTGGCACATAGATCCGCATCCAATCGACATTGCGGACGCCGGTAAAAGGCTCGCCGCGCAAACCGCGATGGGATCTGGTAATAACCAGATTGTCGACGATATAGCCATCGGGCTGGATCTCGATCTGATGATCGATACTCTCTTCGATCATCCGGTCGCTCTTGGCTCCGGCAATATTAGTATTGATGACTGACAGGTAGTCATTAGGGGCATGCTTTATCTTGCCTGCCCAAGAATTAGCCACCATCTTCTGCTGCATCTTCGGATCGGTGAAATAGAACATGACTTGCTTCTCATCCAAGCTATCATCAGCGATCTTGAGCAATTTCAATAAGTTCTGCTTGTCTAATTTCTGCGGCAATTCTTCCAATATCTTGTTGGCTAAATCACCGATGATAGCCTTCGGCTTGTTCTGGTCTTGAGCTGCCAATAATTCCTCATTGGCCTTGACCGGCTTAGCCAGCTTCTTTCCCAAAGAAGTGGAAGAAGCATAGATTTCCGGATTACCGGTCTTTTCAATGATTCCCTGGGTTACCTCCCAAAAATTCTCAGCTGTAATGGTCACGCCATATTTTTCTTTCATGTCCATCGGCCCGGTGACAGTCAAAAGCTTCTCGATCAAGGTCGGAGTAAAGGTAATGACGCCATCGACGCTCGGACCGTCGCTCTTTTCCAAGAACCACATCAGATTTTTGGCAGACAATTCCCAGTCCGGCCACCAATTAGCGTCCCAGAAATGCCAGAGAGGACTGACTAGCCATAGCGGCTGAGGCGCCGCCATCAGGACCCTTAGGCCGCCTTCAGTATCATATGAACCGCCGCCAGGAACTTCAATGTTCTTTATCTTTCCCTCTCTCAAATCAATCAAAGCATAACTGCCCACGAAACCGCCGGAAGCGCGCAGCTCATTATTATTCTGGAATACCAACAGATATCTCTTGTCCATATTAGCCCCCAAGAAATCATCCAGACCGACCGCCAAAGACACGAAATTGCTCAATCCATCTTGCAGGACCTTAGTTTTTTCCCGTAAATCCCTGAATTTCGACTGATATTCCGTCGGCAAAGAATCGATATTAATCCTATCCAATATCTGGTTCAGCTCCTTGGCATCGGCGATAGCGCTCCGGCCATACAGGACGAACTCCTGGATGCGCGGACCGATCTTCTCATTCATCTGGCCGCTACCCACCAAGCTATCCACCGCCAGCGTCAGATTGCTGCCCAAACGGGCACTGACTTCTCCGGCAGCCAAAAGCCGCTTGCTCTGGGAAGCTAATTTCAATTTGTCATTGCCGGACAAAGAAGCCAAAGCCAAAACCAGCTCATCGATCTCTTTCATCTGTTCCTGGGCTTTGACGAAATCGATTCCGGCTTGGCTGAAATTCTGGCTGGCACCTTGCAGGTTCAGAGTCGCTGCCGATTCCGAAGCCATCATCATCCGGTCGACGCCGGACTGCGATCTCCCGATCAGGCTCTCCTGCCAAGACTTCAGATTGAGGATGTTGTAATAGGTTAGGATCTTGAAAGGAATAATGATCAGCAATAGGATCAAGACGAAAGACAAGACGGAACGCAATCTTTTCCGCGGCGATACCGGCTCTTCAATTTCTATGAATTTCTCCGGCACAACCTTTTGGATCAGATCTAAAGTCATATTTGCCGCTTTGTTTTCCCTTCTTTTCAGTTTTATCCGAGGCAACCTGAATTTAGGAAAACTGAAATGCGGCCAACTGATCCGACTGAACACATTTTTTATTCGGGTAAATTTAGGCTGAGGAATATTCAAGGATTTAAAGGCTTTCCTAACAAAAGCGAACAGATGGAAAAGGAGACGGAAAAGCGGATAAAACAGCATCTGTTTCATCTTTTCTGGACGGAAATTGAGGAATTCACTCTTCTTCTTGCGGGGAGCCAAAAAATCAGCTACCGGTTCATTTGGCTTAGAAGCTTTAGAATTAGTATCTTCCGGCTTCTTTTCAGACCATTCGCGCTCCGGTTTCAAATTAACCACAAAAGAAGACGACTCGGACATCGCCCGGTCGTCACTCACGACATTGATCGCCACTTTATGCTTTTTTATCGCCATATAGAACTAATTGATAAATCTTGTAGGTGGCGTAAGCGCACTCCCACCAATTATATTTTTTCGACCGCTCATACCCCTTCCTGACCAATTCAGACCGAAGATCCGGATCTTCCAGCATCTGCTTGATAGCTGCCTTCATCAAGCCGCTATCTTCTGGATTAAAATAACAAGCGGCATCTCCCAGGATCTCCGGCATGCTGGACTTATCTGAACTGAGTACCGGACAACCCTTGGCCATAGCCTCAAGCGGCGGCAAACCGAAACCTTCATAAAGCGACGGAAAGATATAGAATAAAGCTCGTTTGAAAAGCACCTCTAACTCGGCATCAGGCACATAACCCGGGAAGATGACCGAACTATCCGGCTGACTTTCTTGATATAATCCCAAATCTTTGGCCGTTTTTTTAACCCGTTCATAGAAATAATCGCTTTTTCCAACCATTACCAGGCGTAATTTAGGATATTCCTTGGATATTTCAGCAAAAGCCTGGACTAAACCCTCCAGATTCTTGTGCGGATAGGCATTGCCGACATAGAGCAAGAAGTCATCCTTGATCATATAGCGCTTGAGAGTTCCCTCTTCATCCATCTTTTTGACAAACAAGGTATCATTGCCCTTGGACAGATTAGCCACGCCCTCATAGGTTACGACGATCTTGTCTTCCCTGATATGGAATTGCTCGACAATGTCATTCTTGGTAAATTCCGAAACGGTGATTATCTTCTGGGACCGCTTCAAAGCCAGCCAGATAACCAAGCGATAGGCCAGGTTCTTCAGCTTGTAGATTATCGGGTTCAAGGTAGTCGCCCGGAGAGTCGGAAACTTGGTCAATATCAGGTCATGGACCGTAACCACGAACTTGTTGCTAGTCAAAATCGGAACATTAAAATGAGGAAAATGGACCAAATCTAAATGTTCCCTTCTCAAATAGAAAGGAAATATGAGCTGCTCTTTCAGCGTATACCAACGGATATCGATCTTAACCTTCTTGATCCGGCCGGAATCTTCCGGAGCGATGACAAATTCATCGAAATTATCCGGACACAAGAAGATGACATATTCGTTATCCTTATCAATATTGATGATATTATCCACTATCTCCTGGGTATAGCGACCCAAACCCTTGCCTAAAGGACCGTAGAAACGGGCGTCGATACCGATTTTCTTTTTCCGATTATTAACCATAATTTTAACTAAATAGCCTTAGCTTGTTTCAATTCCCTGAAGGACAGCCACAAGAAGACGATAATCAAAATTATCATATTGAGCGGAGCCAGCCAGAAAGGATATTCCTTGCCGAAGCTCTCTGAGATCATCAAGAATCCCAGCATGCCGATAGAATACATCGCTCCATTTTTTAGATAAGCAAACTTAGAAATCAGATTGATTCCCTTGATAGTCAATTCTCGAACAACCAAGGCGCCCAGGCCGTTACCAATCAAGATCAGAGGAACGCTCAAGGTGAAAGCGAAAGCGCCAATGACGCCATCGATGGAAAAGCTGGCATCCAAGATTTCCAGATACAGGATCTTGCTCCAAGCACTCATGCTGGAGCTAGTCAGCATCTTCTTTTCTTGCTCTTCAGCATTCTTCTTGAAACCGTCAGTAATGAAAAAAGCGCTGATACCAATAGTCGCCGCTAAAGCCAGGATCGGGTTGATCTGCAAAGAAATATAAACCACTAAAACGGTAAAAAGGGATGAAACTGCATAAAACCAAGCGCCTTGGCGATGGATGAAACCTTCGACCAAGAAGGCACATTTCTTCTCTTCCAAAAATAACCAGGACAAGAAAACCAAGAACAGATAAACGCCGCCGCCTAAAAGCAAGAGGGGTTTAGAAGCCTCCAGATATTCTTTGATCTGCGGATCATTAGAAAAGATAGAGGTAATCACGCTGGCGAAAGGCAAGGCCGGATTAGCCATCCAGACGATTAAGAATGGCAAGACGCCGCGAACAACAAAGACAGCAAAGAGCAGACCCCAGAACAAGAAGATCTTCCGATACTTTTCCGGCATGGTCTTCAAGACATGAGCATTAACGATAGCATTATCCACACTACTGATAATTTCGAACATGGACAAACCCAAAATAACGATAAGAATATTCCAAAACATAAAGATATTATAAAAATTAGATTAACCGAAGGGCAGATTAGACGGTGGTCCGCTCGGCTGGCTTTCTATCGGTGTTTCTCCTTCCGGAGCATTTCCGGAAACAGATTCATTCTCATTCAAAGAATAGATCGGCTCCAAAGAGTCATGGAAAACAGCCACGCTCTCCTCAGTCGGCAAAGACAATGGCGGCTTAGCCTTCTTCATCTGAGCCTTCTGGATCATCGGAGCTTTGGTAGTAGCATCCAATGGGAAGTGCCAGATACTGGCCAATTCAGCGATATTGAAGATTCCTGGATCCCGGCCGGCGCCGACGCTCCGATTGATGTAATTATTAACGATATTAGTCTTTCTCTGGTTAACCCTCTTGACCTTGGCGAAATAGGAAGTGCTGGTAGCGGTATATTTCATATCCGGCTTGAAGCTATTCAGATCCAAAGCGGTAAACTGCTTGATGTAACCGACAAAACCGCTAGCTACCTTCTTCGGCATAAAGACTTCTTTGCGAGCAATATAGACAGTCCGCAGCTTGGCCAAGAAACCCAACTTGGAAATCTTGTCATGCAAAGCTTCAACCTGTTTCTTCTGCTTCGGCCTGAGCTCCACCATCGACAAAGGTTTGAATTCTTTCTCTTTCTCTTTGACATCTCCCCACAGGCTATAGACCGCTTCGCTGAAATCTCCGATAACTTTGACGACAGAATCAATTATATTATTGAAAAAGCTGGTTGTCGGCTTCTTGCCCATGATCTTGTCGATCTCCCCGTCAGCCCCCTTGATCCATTCAAAATCAGTCGGGATAACCAAGATCTGGAACCAGAGCTGTTCCCCTTTCTGCAAGCTGCTGCAAAGATCCATCAAGGTAGCCATCGGGTCCTTGTAATAAGTTTCATCCGGACCTAACTTATGCTCAAACTCTTCATATAACTTAATCGGGAACATCTGGTTAGCTGCCTGGATGAACTCCGCTCCCCAAACATCATACTCCTCATTCGGAAACTTCCTTGGCACGCCCTCGGTATAATCATCGATTTCCGAGATTTCCGCATCCGGATACTGCGAATAGACTGCCGACTCCACCAGATAACGAAAATCGACCGGGGTTCTGATGATGAATTGGGTATAGCCATCGATACTGACTATTTCGAAACTGAAAGACAATTGGAATTTGCCTTCCCAATATTTTTCAAAAAAATTGATCGAACCATGGGCGCCAGCCAGATATGACAGCATGTTCTCTACAGCCCGGGGAGATTGCTCATTCAAGCGCGGGACATCGATAGCCAGATACATGAATTTGACGTTACTAAAAAACTCTCCCTGGACTTTTATTAACCACATTTCCTTAGCAAAATGCAAAAACATGATAGCAATGATTATCCAACCGTAATAAGCCATGAAACGCCAAAGCATCGTTTCCGGAGGCAGACTAAAAAATTCACTAATAGATGATAAGTCGACTACGATATTCATAAAAATAGCTTAAATATTAATCTAAGTATTATCTTCATTTTATCATATCCAGGAAAAAATAAAAAGACGCCGGTTACTTAAAACCAGCGTCTTTTTTATATAAATATCAATATTATTTAGCCCATTCTTTCAAGCCGTACATACCGCGATCAGTCAGGACATAACGGTCATCCAGGATCAATTCGTTGTGGCAAGTACCCGGATTAGCCTTCTTGCGATCGAAACCGATTTCATTGATCTTGTCAGCGATTTCAGTAAAGTGCATCGGCGCACCGTTATTCTTCAAAACCAAGTAAATCTTATCACTGATCTTCTTCGGGCTGACCTCTGGCCATTCATTGATTCCCCAGTGTCCGAACTTATTCCGATCAATATTCTTAGCAGCCTGGATCAAGGAATAAAGCGGCTTGTTAGCATTGATGATCTCGCCCAATTCTGGGAAGACTTCGCTCTTGAAAATAGGAGTGATATCGCTATCAGCAGCCGGGCTTAATTTTTCCTGATGCTTAGAATAAGAATCCAGACTCTTAACCAAATCTAACAGTTCTTCAACGTTGACAGTCTTCTTGATCTGATTGATCTTGCCGGTCAACTCGCTGACGATTTCTTCCAAGTGTTCCACGGTCTGATTCTTCAAAGAATAGAAAGAATTGAATTTTTCTGATTTCTCAGTCTTCTCAACATGTTCTTCTAATAATTTAGAAATGATGAAATCAAAATTCTTCTTGTATAATTCCCGTTCGCTATCAGAGCTCTTAGCATCGATACAGAATAAAGCTAAGATATCCAATAAGAATTCTTGCTCCATCAAACCGCCATGGACTTCTAAAAGTTCAGAAACGACTCTCTTGATATCAGATAGATAAGACTCAAGATTATCCAATTTCTTCAATTTGCGGATACTGCCGACTTCGATCTGGCGGACTCTCTCACGAGTCAGATTATGCAAGCCGCCGATCTTTTCCAATGTCTCAGATTCGTTGCTATTCAAACCGAAACGACGTACTAAAACATCGCGTTCACGCTCCATCAAATCACTGAAAAGAGAGTTAACGATCTTAACAGAATCCAGCTTGTTCAGCTCTTCCGCCTTTTTGTTTTTTACGATTTTTTCCAAGATATTCTCCATATAAAGAAGATTAAATATTTTTATTAACTACATATTGGCACATTTTTTTTACTTAGTCAAGCCTCTAGTCAAGTGGTGCCTATTTCCCTTATTTTTCCATCATTTCCTCGATTTTACGAGGGTTAATCGCAATCCGTAGAGATTGACGTTTCAGCTTTATTTCAGCCCGTTTCTGCCACAAGGTCCTAAGTTCCTTGAGCAAATAGGTTTCGAAGAACAAAGCGAAGAACAATCCGAACAGCTGATAACGCCAAGTCTTCCACTTGACCCGGAAGGAATAATCCAGATGTGAGTACTTCAGAACCAATATCCAATGGTTCAAAAATGACCAGCGCTTGACCGCTCGGCTCTTGTTTTTCCGGTTCCTAATTATCTGTCTCAAGCTCTCCCCCAAAGGACTGGCAGTCCGGTCATGATAGATATAAGCCGAAGGCAAAGACTCTGTCGGCCAACCGGCTAATTGCAAGCGATATGACAAATCGACATCCTCTTTGTACATGAACATCAATTCATCCAGATATTCTATATGTCCATGATTGTCATAAGCTATCTCGCGTAAAGCCTGCATCCGGATCAAAGCGGCCGCACCGGTAAAACCGAAAACCATTTCCGGCTCGCAATCAAGAGCTTCTAGTCCCTGATGCCGATCAGAAAAACGATGGCTAGCAGTAATGAACAAGCCGTCACTATCTATAATAGTAGTCCTGGTGTTGGAAGCAAAATCCCATCTCAAGATTCGTGGAGCGATCGCCCCCAACTTAGGATTTTCATCCAAGGCTTCAATAAGCTCCGTGATAGTACTGAAATCTACCAAGGTGTCAGGATTGATCATCAAGAAATAATCCGCCCCTAACTCACCCGCCCGACTGATCATCCGGTTGTAGGCCTTGGCAAAACCTAAATTTGAACCGGCATAATCCAATTCAATCTCCGGAAAATTATCTTTCAGATAAACTGAGTTTTCATTAACCTCATCATCACTATTATCCACCGCTAAGATGCGATAATTCTTCTCGGTCTCATAATCGCCAAAAGTTTCCGCCAAAGCTTCCTTCAAACTAGGAACAAAGAAAGGCAGATACTTGGAAGTCAGATTGTTGTAGGTAATAAACCCGATAACTATTTTCATATCTTCCACATTCTACAACATATTTGACAAAACTGCAAATTGTGTTAAACTCATAATCAAAGAATCAACAATCAAATATATCGTAGACATGTCTCAATCATCATCAAACGAAGGAAGAATTCCAGAAGAATATTCCAAAAGCATCAAAGGCGGCAACCGCCAAAGAACAAATGACAATAAAAGTCGTAAAAAGATCAAAAAATTAAAAAATCGGGAATAAAGGGGGAATAAAAAGGGGCAACAAAAAAGAGGATCTCAAAAGAGGTCCTCTATTTTTTTATCATATAAATTGAAACTTATTCCCATCCCTTGCCCTGCCGGACCAATAACTCGAAAGCTTTTTCCGGTTCAGCCATCAAGACTTTCACCACCTTTTCCATCCTAGCTCCCTGGGAACCTTTGACCAAGATCAGGTCGCCGGCAGCAATGACATCCAATATAGCTTCAGCCGCCTTCAAGCTGTCAGGGTAATAGATTACTTTCTTCAATCCTTGTCTCTCAGCTTCAGCGCCGATAATCTTTCCCTTCTCTCCAACTGCCACCAACAGGTCAACGCTCTCCGCCGCTTTCTTTCCCACCTCCTGATGTCCGGTCTCGCTGGCATTTCCTAGCTCAAGCATATCGCCTAACACGGCGATTTTCCGGCCGTGAGCGATATTGACCTCGGACAAGACTGACAGAGCAGCCAAACAAGAATCCGGAGAGGAGTTATAGGTATCATCGATAACCTTGGTTTCTTTCCGTCCTGGAATCAAGTTCAATCTGCCAGCCGGCAAATGGAAGTCGCTTAGAGATTGGGCGATATCTACCAAATTGATACTATAATGGAGAGCTACGGCACTCGCTGCTAAAGCGGCATAGATCGGCGGATAGCCAATGACATGCGGCAAGAAGACCGGGACTATAGCTCCGCGATAATTAAGTTTGAAACTGACACCAAAGAGATTCTCTTCTCCGCTCCGGAAATTAAAATTGATTTCCTGAGCCATGATATCAGCCCCATCTTTTAGGCCATAGTTCAATACCTGGCAGATGACTGAGTCCTTCATCTCCCTGGTCAATTCATTATCATAATTCAAAACAGCTAAAGATTCTTTGTCCAAGCTTTCGACCAAAACCCTCTTCTCTTTCTGGATATTCTCCGGCTTGTCAAAAAATTCCAAGTGAGATGAACCGACTCCGGTCACTAACCCGATGTTCGGCTTGACGATGCTGGTCAGATACTTCATGTCACCCGGACGATCAATACCCATTTCCAATATCAAGACGGTCGGATAATCCTTGTCTTTGACAATGAGCAGCTTGATGAAATACCCTAATACTCTCAGCCAACCGATGAGCGACTTGCCCGGAGAATCGACACCCAGGATAGTCAAAGGAAGGCCTAATTCATTATTATAATTCTTCAAGCTCCGGCGGATATTGAACTTGTCCTTCAAAACGGCATAAACCGCTTCCTTCGTACTGGTCTTGCCGATACTGCCGGTGATTCCGACCACTTCCGGCTTGTATTTGTTAAGCACCATCCGCGCCATCGTCTTCAGGATAAATTGTAGTATTTTTTTCATATGATTACTTTTCCCTCTCTTTCGGGACTTGATAATATTTTAGCAAGAAATCAGCAATATCTCCAAAAATCGGAGCTGCCGTGCTTTCAGCGAATTTAAAGCCCTTAGGCTTGTCTAGCTTAACTAACATAACGAAGCGCGGCTTGTCAACCGGAGCGAATCCGACAAAAGTATGGATATACTGGGATTCCAGATAACCACCCTTGGGTGATGGAATCTGAGCCGTACCGGTTTTTCCGCCGACATAATAACCAGAAACCCCAGCTAATTTAGAATGCCCCTTCTCTACCACCTCAGCCAACATGGCTGACACCGTATTAGCCGCTTCAGCTGAAATGACCCGGCGCAATTCTTGCGGCGGAGTGCTCACTCGGCTGCCATCCGGCTTGATAATCTCTTTCACGATATGCGGTTTCATCAAGACGCCGCCGTTAGCGATAGCGGCATAGGACATCACCATCTGCAGCGGGGTCACGGCCAAGCCTTGGCCGAAAGAAGCGGTAGCCGCATCGATCGGACGGACCTTGTCGCGCAAAAGCGGACTGATATTGCCACTGGCCTCAGCGTTAAGCTCAATTCCGGCCGTTTCGCCGAAACCAAATTTCTTTACATAGTCGGCGAATACTTTAGGACCGATCTGTTCCATGGCAAAGATAGCGCCTAGATTCAAAGATTTTTCTAACATCGTCTTCATGTCGACTTTGCCATGAGCTCCAGCCGTTTCATAATCGGAATTAGCGATTGGCTTCTTCCAACCCTCAATCATCCTCTGACCCGTATCGTTGTAAGTAGTACTCGGACTAATCTTCTTCTGATCTAAAGCGGCTGCAGTAGTAATCGTCTTGAAGACCGAACCCGGTTCATATTGGCTGCTGATAGCTTGATTAGAAAAGATATCAGCCTTTTTGACGTCAGCATAATTATTCGGATCAAAGCTCGGCCAAGAACACATAGCGATGATATCTCCCGTATTCGGCTTGACGATAATGATCGAACCGCTGGTGTATTTGAATTTAGCTTCATATTCCTCCAATTTCTTGCAGGCATAGAATTCGACTGCTCGGTCGATGGTCAGGACTAAATCTTGGCCGGCTTCCGGTGCGACATACTCGCGATCATTGACAATGATGACGTTGCTGCCGCTGCCGCGTTCACCCTTGAGAGAACCGGACTTGCCGGTCAATTCAGTATTGTAATAACCTTCCAAGCCGTAGTTACCGACATTCTCATAATTAACGAATCCCAAGATATGGGAAGCCATATTATTTTCCGGATAGAAACGATATGACTCCATGTCATAGCCCAAGCCCTTGAAACTGATAGGGTCGCCGGTGCTGCTCTCACCTTTCTTGAATATCAAGCTATTCTTGATTTCCAAGTCCTCAGCTGCCAGATTAATGTTATCTAAAGCTATGACGCTAGCATAAGTTTTCAAAAGCATGTCCTCGGGCACCTTCTTCTGGATCACTTCATAAGGATCATTCGGCTTCTTGATCTTCTCCAAATAAGCATTGATAATCACGGCTCGGCGCTCATTGATTTCCAGTTCCCGTTTCATCTTCCGAAACTCGCTCCACTCCGCTTCGCCTGATAACGACGCCTTCCTGTTAGCCACCTCTTCCTTCTTGGCTTTCTTTTCATCGTCCGACAAGGACAAGCTGTCGATATAAGCCAGCTCATCATCCATACCCTTCTGGTCCTCCTGCTTCAAGAAATCATCCACCTGTTTCTCAACGGCAGCCATATCAAAAACCTCATAGATCTTCTGCGCCAGAGCTTCCTGCTTGTCAGTCGGGATATCCTTCGGAACGACATAGATAGTAGCAAAGTTCTTGTTAGTAGCTAAAAGCGACAGCTCGTTGGTATTCAAGCTCTTACTATAGTTATTGATATAGATATGGCCGCGAGAAGGCTTGAGCTCGCTATAGGTCTGCTGCTGCTTGTTAGCCTTGGCGGTATAATCATTACCCTGATTGATCTGCAGATAATAAAGCCGGCCAACCAAGGAGACAGCCAATAAAAAAACAACCGTCAAAACCAGATTCAGACGATTGGAAGAAAAATCAGTTTTTTTAACAGCTAAAATCATAAGCGAATGATACCCTCTTTGATAGCCGGAAATTAATTATTAGCGCTCACTATCGTCACCAGGTTCTGCTCTAAACATCTATCCACTATCTGGTTGAGGCCAATGAAGTAAAGTCCGCCGGAAACGAAGAACAGGATGACCAGGATCAGATTGATCAGACTGGTTTCCAGGCTCCGTCTTTTTTTAGGATTTGCCTGCTCCATATATTTAAATCCGATTAGATTTATATTGAACCGGAATCTCTAGACCATAATTCATAGAGCAAAGAGGTCGAACCCTATGAGCTATGGCCTAGATATCTATTTCTTCGCGATAACTTCAGTCGAAGCGTTCAGATACTCGATCTTGTCGATAGCTACCATGTTCAGGTCGCGCAATTTGCTATCAATGTTACGATATGATTCCAAAGCCACTTTCCGAGCGCTGATTTCCTTGTTCTCGTTAGCCAAAGACTCGGACTGGCGTTTCAACTTATTCAATTCAAAACCCTTCACTACCAAATTATTCATGCTAGCCAGATAAAAGCCGCCAACTGTCAGTATCAAAGTGGCTAAGAATAAGTTAGTCAATTTGACTTTGAAATTATTTGATTTTTTCGGGCTGATCTGTCCCATATATTTATATTTAAATTTATATTTAATTTTTTTCAGCGACCCGGAGCTTGGCACTGCGGGCTCGAGGATTGGCATTGATTTCCGATTCGCTCGGAATCAGGACTTTCTTGGTAATGATCTTGACCTCCGGCTGATGATGGCAATTGCAGATCATCGTTTCCGGCGGACAGATACAAGTTCGAGCTTGTTCTCGGAAGAAATTCTTGACGATCCGATCTTCCAAGCTATGGAAAGAAACGATCGCTAATCTTCCGCCCGGTTTCAATAATCTGATGGCCTGAGGCAAAGCTTCTTCCAAACTTTCTAATTCCTGATTGACTGCCAAGCGCAAAGCTTGGAAAGTCTTGGTAGCCGGATGGATCTTACGGAAACGGACGGAAGCTGGAACTGAAGCAGAAACGATATCCGCTAATTCAGTGGTAGTTTCGATCTCTTTCTGCTTCCGAGCTGCGATTATATTCTTAACGATCTTGAAAGCGAACTTCTCTTCTCCATATAGGCTGATGATCCGGACAAGCTCCTTCTCTGATAGATTGTTAACCAGATAGGCGGCATTCTTATCCTCCTTCTGGTTAAAGGCTAATGACAGAGGGGCTGTCTTCAAGAAGGAAAAGCCGCGTTCCGCTTCATCGACCTGAGCCGATGACAGACCGAGATCCATGACTATTCCGTCTAGCTTGATATCGGCGCCTAAATTTTGATGAACGATATTTTCTAAATTCCTAAAATTATCTTGGACTAAAATAATATTTTCTATCTTTTCTTTGGCTATCAATTCCTGAGCATTAGCGATAGCTTTCTCATCCAGATCAGTAGCTATGACTCGGCCGGCGTTTCCCACTTTCCGGGCCAGGGCCATCGTATAACCCGCTCCGCCCAAAGTCCCATCAAAGAAATATTCTCCCGGTTTCGGATCAAGATTCTCTAAGACCTCTTGGAGCATGACCGGAATGTGGTGGTAAGTCATGTTGTTAAATATTAGATTCCCAAATCACCCAGTTCCTCGGCGATAGAATTGCTGTTCTTCTCAGTCTCAGCCTTGTACTTATCCCAAGCAGCCTCATCCCAGATTTCCAAATGGTTATATAAGCCGGTAATGATCACTTTCTTCTTCAAGCTAGAAAACTGACGTAAATATTCCGGCAAAGTGATTCTTCCCTGGTTATCAAATTCCAAATCCATAGCTCCAGCCAAGAAATGACGGGCGAAAGCTCGGCTCTTGGATTGGCTGATCGGCAAAGCGGCAAAACGAGCCGCCATCTTTCCCCATTGTTCTTTGGTATACAAAAATAAGCAGTTATCTAAACCGCGAGTTACGACCGCTCCCTTTTTCAGGATAGCGCGAAACTTAGCTGGTATAGCTAATCTGCCTTTGTCATCAAGAGTATGGTTGTATTCGCCGATAAACATATTTGGATAGCATTATTGGTGATTCACCACTCGTCCCCACAATTCACCTTAATACTATAATTATACACCACCAGAGGCCTAGCGTCAACATCTAGTTTTCGGCTAAAAATAACAAAAAATAGGGATAAATTTGCATTTTTCCCTATTTATTCACAGTTTATTTAATTTTCTCAATTAAGCTACCCACAACTTATCAACAAGCTGGATTACTCTACCAAAGTAATGAATAGATCTTCGTTCGGTTCGTGCGGCAGATGGCCGATATTATTGATGTAATTGATCTTGATATAACCATCGCGATCGATCACTAACTTGCTGATCGACGACTGGAAGATTTCCATAGACAAGAAACCGATGACATCGGCATCCAGAATGCTAGTGATCATGGATTTGATAATGTTGCCATGGCAGAACAGAGCGACCGACTTCCCTTTGTTGTGTTTGTAGATATCGGCGATCAAGCGGCGTCCGATAGTCTGCATCTTATCCAACTCTTTATCCAACTTCTCATATTGCTTGAAGCGCTTTGCTCGGGTCGTTTCGCTCATGTTGAAATATTTGACCCGATACCAATCCCGCCAGTCGATTTCATTCAAACGGTTATCAATAATTACCTTCTTGCCAGTCTGGCGCGCAAAAGGTCGGACCGTTTCCTGGGCTCGCAACAGTTCACTGCTATACACCTTGTCGATCTGCATCTCCAAAAGGCGGGTGGTCAGATATTCCCGTTGCTTCAAACCGATTTCAGAAAGAGGCATATTGAAATCGCCCACCAGATGCTCGCTGCCATAATCAGGATTACAATGGCGGACTAGGTAGATGATGGTATAAGGCCGGCGGATCTTCGGCTTGATTTTCGAATATGGACTTTGATATTTACTTTTAGTCATACGTATTTATTATTTCCGGTTAGCTTCAGCGAAATTCCAGTTCAAAAGATTATCGATGATAGCTTTGACATAATCGCCGCGACGATTCTGGTAATCGAGATAATAAGCATGCTCCCAGACATCGATCACTAATAGCGGTTTCTGGCCATGAGCAACTGGAGTGTCAGCATTAGCCGTCTTGGCTATCTTCAGCTTCCCTTCTTCCAGAACCAACCAAGCCCAGCCGCTACCGAATTGTCCCAAGGCAGCCGCCAAGAATTGTTCAGCAAAAGACTCAAAACTACCGAAGCTAGAAACGAGCAAATCGCTCATTTCAGCCGATGGCTTAACATTATCCGGATGAAGGCTCTGCCAATAGAAATCATGGTTATAAGCCTGAGCCGCATTATTAAAAATAGCCGCTTTTTCCGCTTGACCAGAAGTCAAAACGATAATCTCCTCCAGACTCTTAGCCTCCAGATCGGTTCCAGCTATCAACTTGTTCAAGTTATCGATATAAGCCTGGTGATGCTTGCCATGATGGAACTCTAAAGTCCGAGCCGAGATATGGGGCTCCAGAGCATTAGGAGCGAAAGGCAAAGATGGTAAATTAAACATAAATGATTATTTAGTTTTTTTAACTATCTTCTTAACTGTCTTGGTAGCAACTTTCTTAACTGTCTTCGGAGCAGCTTTCTTAACCACTTTCCGGACCTTGATCGAAGTTTCAGGATGAGCTGACTCATATTCAGCGATAACCTTCCTTAAGCCTTCAACCGCCAGGATAGAACAATGGATCTTCTGATTAGGCAATCCGCCCAGCTCTTTGACGATCTTCTCCCAATCCAAACTCTTCGCCTTGGCAATCGGAGTTCCTTTGACCTTCTCGGTCAAAACTGAAGCGGTGGCGATATTGGAAGCGCAACCGAAAGATAAGAATTTGATATCCTTGATGATCCCATCCTTAACCTTGATGGAAAAAGCTAACTGGTCGCCGCAAACCATATTACCGACGCTAGCCCGAGCATCAGCATCCTTGATATCTCCAAGATTCTGCGGATGCAAAAAATGGCTGATAGTTTTCTTAGTATAATTCAATGACATATATTATTGATTAATTTATTAAACGATAGGGGTAAACATCCGGAGACGTTTTACCGTTTCCTTCAAGCACTTCATAGTATAATCGATCTCCGGCTTGGCATTATAGCGTCCCAGAGAAAAACGGATATTGCTATTCATATCATTCGGATCCAAGCCGATAGCTTTCAGGGTGGAAGAAACTTTCAGATTCTGAGCCGAACAAGCTGAACCGGTCGAGACATAAATTCCCTTGAAGGACAGATCCATCAGGATAGCCTCTCCCTCGATCCGCCGAAAACGGACATTCAGGTTATTAGGAGTTCGGTGCTTGATCGAACCGTTGATATAGGCGTCTGGAATTTCCTTCTTGATCCGATTCCAGAAATAATCCCGCAAAGCTTTGACTCTCTTGATATAAGCCGTTCGCTCTTTATAACTCAGCAGTAAAGCCTCAGTCATGCCGACAATTCCCGGCACATTGTAGGTTCCAGCTCTCAAGCCGTTTTCCTGTCCGCCGCCGACAATCAGAGGATTGATCTTCACTTCCGGATTAATAAAAGCCAAACCGACTCCCAATGGTCCATAGAACTTATGGGCTGACAGGCTCATGAAATCTATTTTCAATTTCTTGATATCTAGGTTGAGGTATGGCACTGATTGGACAGCATCGACATGGAGACGGGCCCCCTTAAGGTGGACCAGCTCAGAGATCTTAGCCAGATCCTGGATGACTCCGATTTCATTGTTGACCGCCATGACTGACACCAAGACAGTTTCCGGCCTGATCATTTTCTCCAGCTCATCCATCTTAACCAAGCCATCAGAATCTACTGGCAGGTAATCGACTGAATAGCCTTCTTCAGCCAACTCCCGAGCTGAATTCAAGACGCAAGGATGCTCTATAGCTGAAACGATCAAGTGCTTGCCCTTGGCATTGTTAGCCCGCATCACTCCTTTGATGATAAAGTTGTTGGCCTCGGTAGCTGAAGAAGTAAAGATAATATTGTCAGCTGCACCATGGAAGACTTTGGCAATCTTTTCCTTGCATGATTTGATCAAGAGATCATTCTCCTGCCCCAGGGCATGGATCGATGAAGCATTGCCATAGTGCTTGGCATAATACGGCTTCATCTTAGCAAGGACGCGCGGATCGATCTTGGTGGTAGCGGCATTATCCAAATAGACCTTCATACTATTTTAATTCGATGCTCTTGATAATCGCATCCTTCAAAGGCAGGCTTCTTTCGTCAGTCGACAAATCTTCAATCTTATCTACGACCTTCATACCAGAAATCACCCGGCCAAAATTAGTATGCTTGCCATCC
The DNA here is from genome assembly GCA_964639785.1 of uncultured Gammaproteobacteria bacterium. Lineage (GTDB taxonomy): Bacteria > Patescibacteriota > Patescibacteriia > Patescibacteriales > UBA12465 > CG1-02-41-21. The sequence continues at coordinate 368,189 of CAZXEE010000001.1, read as the reverse complement.
AGCCAAGGAGTTGATTCGGCTGTGACTATAAAGAACTGGGAACCGTTAGTATCCGCTCCGGCATTAGCCATAGCCAAGCTGCCTCGGACTAACTTATGGTTGTTGAACTCATCAGCAAAAGCATAGCCCGGACCGCCAGTACCATAAGTCAGCTTGTCGCTACCCTTGGTATTAGGATCGCCGGCCTGGATCATGAAGTCCTTGATGACTCTATGGAACTTAATATTATTGTAGTAGCCTTCAGCCGCCAAGTTCATGAAATTGTTAACCGTTATCGGAGAATCCTCGCCATAGAACTCGACAGTGATATCGCCATAATTAGTCTTAATGGTTGCTTCCTTATACTTAGAATATAAGTCCTTCTGACCCGGCAAAGCCTTGTCAGAACTGGTAGCCGAAATATCATCGGTATTCAAATGTGCAGTAGAACTGCTAGTTGATTGGTTGTTTCCTTCCATATTGTTTACGGCTGGAGCTTCCTGACGGCCGCAGCCGGAAAGCGCCAAGCTTAATAATAAAATAGATAAAATAGTAGTAATTTTATTCATATCTTTAAGTCACTAACTCAAGAGGGCCAAACCTAAAAACAAGGCCGACAAAGCAAATGACACGATAATAATTATCTTTTTCATATTTTTATATTATATTAACCCTTAAATTATAATACTTTTAAGTCAAATCATCAAGCCGACCCAATCATTGACTTAATCATCGAAACATTGTATAAATAAAGCAATCTTGTACTAGTATCAACCCAAAAACGATTGGATATGAAAAAAAGTTCTTTTAAAAAAATCTTAGAGCAAGAAGCGGTCAAAGACCACTCTTTCTCCAATGAGTTAAAATTCTTCTTAGGAATATCATGGCTATTATTTATCATGATTATCAGCGACATCAACGAACAGAATGCCTTTACCATCAAAACCAGCATCGGATTAGTTTCCCTGTTCTTAGTCTTGTTTATCGCTATCCTATTAAACAACCGAGTGGTCTTCAAAATTCTAACAGCCGCCTGGACATTGTTAACCTTGTCAATCATCATCTCCGTAGCTATCTTTTGGGATGCCTTTTCGACAAGAGCCTGGATATCTACTATCGCGTTGATAGTCACCGCGATAATGGCTGTCAGATCAATAAGAATAAGGTTGCATATGATAGCTTTTAGGCTGGTAAGGGCTAAGACCCTAGAGTTGTTCACCGATTACTTCGGAGAAGGCCGGGTTAAAGATCAAGAAGCGGAAATCAAATTAGTTATCATTGATCTCTGGGGAAAGAAAATGTTCCGCTTCGGTCTTATCACTCAACTACCTCAAAAGATCGAATTCGAAAAATACAAGCACCAGCTTCGGCAAAACGGCCGGACTACGATCATTAGAAGCTTTGAGTTCGATTCTGAAGGAGAGCTAAAAATGAATTATTTCATCTCTGAAGAATCTTTGGAATTCAAGCCGATGCAGTATCCTTTAACTTACATCAAGCAATAAGTGATTGCAAAAAAACAAAATAAGCCGAACATCAAGTTCGGCTTATTATTTTTTTACACTAATCCATGTGCTCTGTCTTGGGCTTGGCTCTTCTCTTTCCCGATATCACGATTCCCAGATTACAGTACCGCCGCTTGGAATCACAGTCATGCCAACGATTAATCAATTCCCGATGGCTCAGATAGGTCCGGTTAATCGCTGCCGGATCTTCAAAATAGACGCGCCGGCTGTCATAGCCGATAGCTACCACATAATGGCCGTCATTCCAAGAAGCCGAATAATCTTTAGGCTTCTTCGACCAGGCCTGGAGAGCGATGATTACCGGCTGGCCTTTATCCAAGAAAGCAAACAATTCATCCAAACTCAAAGGAGTGATCGATTTAGCTTCCAATCCCAGCTTCATGGCCGCCCTCAGGATATTGTCAGGGGCAGTCCCTTCCTTCTTGGTAGTTTTAGCTAATTTCATGACTTGGCTTTCGCGGATATCGAAATCGTAATAAGCTAAGACTGACTGCAAGGCGCTAGCGCCGCAATCATATTCATATGTCTGGCGAAATTCAGGAAAATCTTTGATAATTTTCATATATTAAACCTTAAAATCACGTTTCATTTCCAAGTCTTCTTCCCGTCTCTTCTCATTTATCACTTCCTTGGCTTTGGCGCGCAATTCTTCCAAGTTAAGCTTGTCTAATTCCAAACTGCGGTCGCTCAGATACTCCTGATTATTCAAAGTCGGATCTTCCAATACCTCGGACAACAAGACATCTAGTATAGCTCCAATCTTGGGGCCGGGGGCTATTTTCAATATTCCCATCAGGTCACTGCCATTAATCTTCAACATCTTGACTGACAAGGGATCATTCTGGACTTTTTCCATCATATACTGCAAATGGCGCAGCTTGTATGGCATCTCGCTCTTGAGGCCGGATCCGATTCGATCGGCGATACGCAGATCGATCAAATCGCTCAGGTTCTCCTTGCCGGTCTTGGCTATCAATCTCCGGACTGAAGCGGCCGAAACTTCCCCGACGTTGTAATAGAACATATGGTTACGGACCAGATTGACTATCCGGAAAGAATCCTCATTAGAAAACTTCAAGCGCTTCAATATCCTCTCAGTCATCTTGGCACCGATATATTCATGATTATAGAAAGCGACATGGCCATCGACTGTCCGGGCTGATTTCGGCTTGCCGACATCATGTAATAGGGCGGCCAGTCTGACCTGCCAGGATTTATTCGGACAATATTTCAAAGACAAGATATTATGTTCGAAGACATTGTAGATATGATGATAATGCTGTTTGAGATTGACCCCGGCTTCCAATTCCGGCAAAATATATTGCAATAGCTTATTCTCATACAAGCGCCTGATCCCCTCTGACGGCAGATCGGAAGACAAAATCTTAACCAATTCATCCCTGATCCTCTCCCCAGAAACGAATTTGATGCTTCCGGCTAATTTGGCAATGGCCCGTTCGGTCTTAGGCTCGATCTCAAATCCTAACTGACAAGAGAAACGGATAGTCCGCAACATCCTCAAAGCATCTTCCTTGAATCTTTCCGATGGTTCCCCTACCGCCCGGATAATCTTTTTCTTCAGATCGGAAATCCCGCCAAACAAATCAACGATTTCATACTCCTTCCCGCCGACATTGATCCGGATGATATATTTCTGATCGATCCCAGTCGCCATGCCGACCTCAGTCAAAGCCATGGCATTGACGGTAAAGTCGCGCCGTTCTAAATCTTTGTCCAGCTTGTCCTCAAACAATATCTGATCCGGATGCCGCCGGTCGGAATAGCCCTGTTCGGAGCGATAAGTAGTCACTTCTACCACATCATTGGCCTCATTCCTGATCGGTACCAAAACTGTACCGAAGGTATTTTCATATTTAGATCCAGGCAAAAGCTGCAGCATTTCTTCCGGCCGGGCATCGGTAGTGATATCCCAATCTTTCGGTTCTTTTTCCAATAACAAATCCCTGACGGAACCGCCTACTAAATAAGCGCTCTTGCCGCCAGCTTGTAATTTTTCTATGATTTCGATGACAAATTCCGGTATTTTCATTTATATTTCCTTATTTTTTAACTGATTTCAGTATAATATATTTAAAGCTCCCAGGCAAATCAAAACCCCATGAAACTAAAATATCCCATGGGGCTTTATATTTGAAATCAAACAGATTATTCTTCTTGTAAAACGCAGAGTTCGGCCTTGATTTCTGAAACGACATTCAATTTGGCTGTCAGCTCTTCCAATACTTCCCGATCAGCGTCGACTGCCAAGACAATCAGGCCCGGACAAGCATTAAAGCATTGGCGATTAACATTAGCGCCCAAGCGAGCGATGATGTAATGGCCATAGGCGGTCAGGAGCTGATTCATCTCAGCCGAGCTTTTCTGGCGATTGCTAGTCAAGATGCTGATAGTTCCCAAGACTCTTTTTCCCATATATTTTTCTTAGTTTATTATATCCTCTTCAGCCACTTCAAAACCGCAAAAGCGATAATGGCGCCGGCTAAAGCAGAAAACAATTGAGACCAACCGAACATCGTACCCAAAACGATTGCGGCTTGGGGATGAGAAATGAAGACCGCCAAGAATCGGGCGCTTATGAACAAGAGGACGAATTTAGCAAAAGCTCCTAAAAACGAAGCTCGCCAATAGGCATCCCGCTTGTTGGAATTATAATACTGATAATAGACTATAGAAACAAAAATAATATTGGAAACGATAATGAACGGAACAGCCGGAGACAAAAATATCGGCAATAATCCGCCAGCCAGAGCCATCAGGCTAGGAACAGCCGAGACGACGATAGCCAAACGCAGACCGCTCAAGAACAGGACGATGATCAATATAGCATTGACTATCGGTCCGACCAGCCACTGGATATGGATAAAGAAAGGCAAGAACGAAGCCAAAGCTCCCAGGATAATAGCTATCACCAATTCCCGAGAATTAACCCTTTCCAAAGTTGCCTCCTTCAAATAGTCCATGTGATTATTTCTTAGTTCGTTTCTGATATTTGGTATGCAATACCTGATGATCGATCTTCTTAGCCTTGAGCCAATCCAGCACATCCAACACTTCCTGGTTCTCATGGGCCTTCCTGATAGACTTGAACTTATCGATCCGATAAAGTCCGGCTACCCTTTCCTTGCGGATCTTGTCAGTAGTCGGGATCGGTTGTCCGCCGCCGCCAATGCAGCCGCCCGGACAAGCCATGACTTCAATGTAATCATAATCCGATAAATGGCTCAGGATGCGATCGATTGATCCGATACCGTTAACCACGGCGACGCGTAACTTAGTGCCGGCGATATCGATAGTCGCCTCTTTGACTTCCTCCAAGCCGCGGACTTCCTTGAAATCGATCCGAGAATTACAGAACTTGGCCGAATCATCACTGCAAACCAAGGCATAAGCCGTTCTCAGAGCCGATTCCATCACACCGCCGGAAGAACCATAGATAACGGCTGCGCCGCTACCTTCATTGAAGATCTTGTCGCTATCCATCGGCTTTAACTTCTTGAAATCAATATTGTTCTTCTTCAGCATGAAACCGAACTCCCTGGTGGTCAATACATAATCGACTGGATAAAGGCCTTTGACCTTCATCTCCGCTCGCCGTGATTCGAATTTCTTGGCCGTACACGGCATCACTGAAACCACGACGATCTTCTTCGGATCAACTTTCAACTTCTCAGCCCAATAGGTCTTGATGATTCCGCCTAAATGGATCTGAGGCGAACGAGAAGTGGTCAGGTTAGGGATCAATTCCGGATGATAGAACTCGACATATTTTACCCAAGCCGGACAGCAAGAGGTAATCATCGGCATCTTGGCTTTCTTGTTGCCCAAGCGCTCCAACAATTCTCCCGCTTCCACCATGGTTGTCACATCAGCGCTGAAATTGACATCAAAGACATGACTAAATCCCAAAGCCTTCAAAGCGGCCACGGTCTTGCCGGTAGTTTCCTCGCCATATGGCAAGCCAAATTCTTCTCCGATAGTCACTCGGACTGAAGGAGCAAATTGAGCCACCACTACCTTATTCTTGTCAGCTAATAATTTTTCGACTTCCTTCCAGCTATCCTGCTCCTGGGCCGCAGCTACCGGACAATGCAAAGTACATTGGCCGCAATAGATGCAATCCCTCTCAGGATCAGCGGTCGGCACTACCTCTTGCTTTATTCCCTTTCCTTTCAGCTCCAAGTAATCGATCTTCTGGATATTGGAACAAGCATCGATACAATTGCGGCAATCGATACACTGGGTACCGTCAATCTCTACCGCATTAGCGAACTTGCAAGTCTTCCTCTGGCTTTTCCGGTCCGGAAAACTAGTGATTTTAATCTTGTATTTCCGAGCCAAATCCAATAGAGCGCAATTATACCGCAAAGTGCAATTGCCGCACTTCTCTACATGGGAAGCGAACAATAATTTTAGGTTCATATTGCGGGATTTCTGCACTCGAGGCGAATCGGTAAAGATCTCCATCCCTTCCTTGACGGTCGTCGAACAAGCTGTCGCCAAACGAGGCGACCCCTTGATTTCCACCACGCAAACCCGGCAATTAGCCTTCACGGAAAGGTCCGGATGATGGCAGAGCGACGGCAACATGATTCCATTATCAGCCGCTGCCGCCATGATAGACTGGCCGCTCAAAGCTTTGACAGACTTGCCGTCTATCTTTATTTTTATCTCATCTTTTTTTGGCATAATAATCCTATTAACCTTTGATATGGCGCAGATCCTTGTACATCAAGTAAGAGAAGATCATGAAGACCGGAGTAATTATAGCCCAGATTATATTCTGCAATGAATTATAGATAGAGTAAACGATAGTTCCCTGAGACATAAAGACGAAAGGAATGCTCAAGACGAAAGAGATCAGCATAGCCACCAAGATCACGAACATGGTCCGGCCAAAGACTGCCCACCAATATCCGGTCACTAAAGCCTTGCTTCTCTTGATAGCATTCATGCCTCTGACATCTTCAAAGACTAACAGGTACAAAGCGAAAGAATAGAAAACTCCGAAGATGATACCAGGAATTATCAAAAGCAAAGTCCATAACAAGACTAGAATTCCAGTCAAGATGCTCAAACCGAAGAATTTCCAAAAGAGTCCTCTGGTACCCTGGAATAATTCCTTGAACTTCATGGTTGGATTCTTCAAGATCAGATACATGCCGATCTGGGCGCGAACGCCGAAATAGATCAGGGCTAACATTGAAGCGATAAACAAGATAACCAAGACCACTCCCAAAACTACATTAGTATTAACCTTTAACCATTCAGAAATCAGATAGAAAGGCAGATAAGCGCCCAAACTGACCAATAACATCAACACGAATTTTTTGAAATTCTGCTGATAAAACTTGATTGAACCGGAAGCCAAATCATCGACTCCGATCATTGCTTTCTTCAGAGACCCAGCGGCCATAACCGGCTTCTCTGTTTTTTTAGTCTTTTCCATAATTTTTTTATCTTATTAACCGAGAGATATCCCTGGACCAACAAGATTATGATACGATTCTTTTTAAATTATTATTTAAAACATTATTAAAATATGATCTAACCGGAATCGGCACGCTGCCCCCTAAAGCGCAGAAAGATGTTTCTGACAGACCATCTAACAACTCAGCAAATGAATTCCAATCGACTTGTCTCTGTTTCAACATCTCAGCCAAGCGATAAGTTCCTTCGCGGCAAGGCGTACATTGGCCGCAAGAATTAGCTTGGAAAAAATTAATCCAATACTGCAACAGCTTTTTCGGATTATGCTTCTTTAGGTCATAAATAGTGATTGAGGCTGCGCCAGTAGCCGCCACTCCCAATTGCTCCTGATTGAAAACCGCTCCGGAAGCATCGCCTCCGACCTGGACGAAGAAATCAAACTTCGGATAATTACCGCTCTCATACAAAACTTTCTCGATCGTCCAATCTTCCGGGAAAGAATAGACTCCTGGATTCTTGACCGGACCATTGATGGTGTAAAATCGCTCTTTTAGATACTGTCCTTTATCAACCAAGGAAACGTTATAAAAAGTTTCCACATTATCAATCAATGTCGGCGCCTCCCACAATCCGGCAGTCGTCGGATAAGGCGGTTTCAAGCGCGGTTCTATCTTGAAACCGGAAATAGCATTCAAGACTGAAGTCTCTTCTCCACCGATATAACCAGCATCGTGCGGCTTAACAAAAACTTCTAAGCTCTTAGCCAATCCCTGGGACTTAGCCGCTTTCATGATCAATAATCGGTCCTTTTCATAATAAGCCGGATTGATATACAGATAACATTTTTTGGCGCCCAGATATTCCATGGCCAGACGGACGCCGTTGAACATCTCATCCGGATGATTCTCTAAAATATAGCCGTCTTTCTGGACTCCCGGTTCGCCTTCAGCGGCATTGATAACTACATACTTCTCTGCTCCCGGAGCTTTGCGAACCGATTCCCATTTGACAGCCGTCGGAAAACAAGCGCCGCCGCGACCGACTAGATTAGCTTTTTTGATTTTAGCGATAATACTCATAAAAAAATTTATTTAATAAACCCGAAATGACGTAAAGTTGGCAAGATATTCGGAGCTAGATGTTCTTGCGGCAAATCAGCCAAGCTGATCCAATCCCATTTCCGAATATCGCTTCCCGGCCGGATATCACCCAGCCTCTTGGCTAAATAATGGACTAGGATAACATCGATTCTGGCATCACCAGTTTCCTTGACGGTATGCAGCAGGAACGGTTCTGATTCAATGATCTCAATTTCCACACCCATCTCTTCTCGAACTTCTCTCTTGGCAGTTTCAATCAGGCTGACCTCATTGCTTTCTACTCGTCCGCCGCAAAACTTCCAGAAATCATCAGTGCCATGCTGAGCCAACAAGACCTTGCCATCTTCGATAATCACCGGTCCGGAGGCGATAATAACCTTATCCATAATCTTTAAATATTATTTCTTGGCAAAAGAAACAGCCAAGTCAGCTAAGCGGTTGGAATAACCCCACTCGTTGTCATACCAAGCGGTAACCTTCAACAAGTCGCCATCAACCACCTTGGTCATCGGCAGATCGACAATAGCACTATGAGCATTGCCGACGATATCCGAGGATACCAACGGTTCCTCGCTAGCTTGGATGATTCCCTGATAGCGCTTCATCTTGGCTACTTTCTTGAAGGCTTCATTAACCTTTTCCACTGTCACTTTCTTCTTGGTAACGAAAACGATATCGCATAATGAACCGACTGGAGTCGGAACGCGGACTGCCAAGCCATCGAACTTGTTCTTCAGTGAAGGGATAGTTTCGGTAACGGAAATCGCCGCACCGGTCGTAGTCGGAACCATATTCAATGCTGCAGCTCGAGCTCGGCGCAGATCCTTGTGCGGTCCGTCAACCAAGTTCTGGTCAGCGGTATAAGAATGGATAGTGGTCATGATAGCTTTCTTGATGCCGAAATATTGGCGGATGATATCTGAAACCGGAGCCAAGCAATTAGTCGTGCAAGAAGCGCAAGACAGCATCTTGTCAGCCTTAGTCATCTTGTCTTCATTGACACCGATCACCACAGTCTTCACTTTATCTTCCTTGCCCTTGGCCGGAGCGGACAGAAGAACCTTCTTGGCGCCAGCTTGCAGATGGAAAGACAAACCCTCCTTGTTGGTGAAGCGGCCGGTGCATTCCAACACAACATCGACATCCAATTTCTTCCAAGGCAACAAAGTCGGATCCTTTTCAGCTAGAACCGGTATCTTTTGGCCTTTGACGATTATGTGCTTGGCATCGGATGAAACATTTTCCCCATAGATTCCATAGCAAGAATCATACTTAAGCAGATGAGCTAAGGTCTTGGTATCAGTCAAGTCATTGATAGCCACTATCTTAACCTCCGGATAACGCTCCAAGAGAATCTTCAAGACGGCCCGGCCAATGCGGCCGAAACCGTTAATCGCTAATTTGGTCATAATTTTAATTCTAAGTATTAATAATTTACCTTTCAATTATAGCACAAAAACGGCAAAAAGGGCAAAACAAAAAGCGCTCTCCTGCGAGAACGCTTTTCTATATCTAAAAAATATCTAATTACTATTTCTTCTTGTTATGCCGATTGAGGTCAACCTCGACTACGACATATCCCTCTCCTTTTTCTCCCGGAAACTTGACATCGACCGATTGCTTCAAGACATGATGTCCCAAGACTTCACCTCTCTGGCCATCAACATTGACTTTAGCTCCGATCGGTGGCAATTTTTTAGCCAATTCCTGGTAACCGTCATATTCATATGACAAGCAGCACATCAAACGGCCGCACATGCCAGAGATACGATCACTACCTCGATGGACTACCTGCTGGACTTCAGCCATCTCAGAAGTGATGGAAGAAAAATCCTTGATGAATTTCTGGCAACACAGATTCCGGCCGCAATGACCGCAATCACCATTGACCCGAGCTTCATCACGAGCTCCGATCTGAGTCAGACGGATACTGGTATTGAAGTGAGCGGTCAAATCCTTCACTAATTGGCGAAAATCGACCCGGCCTTCAGCGGCAAAAGCGAAGTTCATGCGGGAGCCGCCCAAAGCGAAATGGATATCGACCAATTTCATCGGCAGATTATATTTCTCTACCAATTCCTGGCAATATACCAAAGATTCCTTCTTCTTGTCTTCAGACACTACCCGAGCCAAATCATCCTCATTGGCCAAACGGACAACCGGTTTGATTTCGGCTGTCTGGTCTTCTGCTTCTTTCAGGAAGCCGGCCACTTCTCCGATCTCCAAACCTAAATCAGTGTCGACGATAACCTGGTCGCCGATATTAAGAGCGAGATTATCACTATTGATAAAGCTATATTTTTTGTCCCAGGGAGAAAACTGGACTTGGACTATTTTCATAAGCGTAATAAGACAATTCCGCCTAGAAGGCGGAATTGTAAAGAAATAATATTATAGGCTGAAACGGATGAACTTTTCGATCTTGGTCCCCTTCAGGATACCTTCGACGGTCTGTTTGTCATCCTTGATGAATTCTTGCTTCAAGAGGCAGACTTCGGAATAATACTTGTTAACCTTGCCTTCAGAAATCTTTTCGATCATCTGTTCCGGCTTGCCCTCTTTGACCAACTGTTCGCGATAGATTTCCTTTTCCTTATTGATTTCTTCAGCCGGTACTTCTTCCGGAGACAAATATTTAGGATTGGAAGCAGCTACCTGCATAGCGATATCGGTAGCTAATTCGCTCTTGCCAGCTTCAGACAAAGCTACCAAGACTCCGATCTTGCCACCTAAATGAGAATAGCTGGAAACGGTAGCGCCATTTAAGATAGCAAAACCCTTGATACCCAATTTTTCACCGATAGTACCGCTTAAATTATCCAAAGTATCCTTGACTGACAAGCCATCGATTGATAAAGCGAATAAAGCTTCTAAATCAGCCGGTTTCTGAGTCTTAACCAATTCCAAGGTAGCCTTGGCAAAGTCCTGGAATTTTTCATTGCGAGATACGAAATCAGTTTCAGAATCGACTTCCAAGATATAACCTTCGGTGTGGTCGTCATTGACGCCCACCAAAACCAAACCTTCGCTGGTTTCCCGATCGGTTCTCTTAGCTGCCTTAGCGATACCTTTCTTACGTAAGATTTCTACCGCTTTATCTAAATCGCCGCCGGCTTCTTCTAGAGCCTTCTTACAATCAACCATGCCAGCGCCGGTTTTTTCACGTAAAGCTTTGATCTGTTCCATATTATTTATGAGATTAAATGATTTATTTTTTCTTAAGCCTTCTTGCCTTTGCGGGCTTCAGCTACAGCGTCAACAACTGATGCCAAAATAACCTTTACGGTCTTAGTGGAATCATCATTGGCTGGGATCGGGAATTTTACCAATTCCGGATTGACGTTAGTATCGACAACAGCGATAACCGGGACCTTCATGCTCAAAGCTTCTTCAATAGCGGTAGCTTCTTCCTTGATATCCCAGACGAATAAAACGTCAGGCAACTTGTTCAAGCTGACCAAGCCGCCTAATTTGACTTCCATCTTCTTCAATTCACGGTCGATATTCAAACGTTCCTTCTTATTATATTTATCCAATCTGCCGGTCTCTTTCTGAGACAAGAGATCCTGATATTTCTTGATAGATTTCTTGATAACTGGGAAATTGGTCAGATAACCGCCGGACCATTTACCGACGATATATGGCATGCCGGCAGCGATAGCCGCTTCCTGCATCGGTTTCTTGACCTGATTCTTGGTACCGACGAACAAGATTGACTTCTCTTCTTGGACTAATTTCTGGATATAACCCAAAGCGCTCTCCAAGCACTCCTGGGTCTTGTTCAAGTCGATAACATAAACGCCTTTCTTAGAACAGAAGATGTAAGGCTTCATCTTTGGATGCCAACGATTGGTACGATGACCGAAATGGGCACCAGCTTTAAACAATTCCTCAATTTTAGGGATGTTCATAGTTTTTTCTTTAAACGTCTATTCTGCGGATCTAGCCATAAAAGCGGCCAGACAAGAAAATGTGCAGAATATGATGTTTTTTATTATAAATTATAAAATAGAGGCCTAAACCTCTTTTCCCAGATTAGCTTATTTCCCTTTAGATGTCAACAATATCAAATGAACCGAGCAAATCAAGGGACAAAAATTGACGAATATCTCATTTTTAGCTATTATTACCGCATAATCCTTAAAATCTAAACAATGAAAAAAATTCCTTTTAACCAACTGACAGACGAACAAAAAGAATTGGCCCAAGCCGCTTTTACGGCCATGAAGACGGCCTATAACCCCTACTCTCATTTTTATGTAGGCGCCTCATTAAAATCCGCTTCCAACCAGATCATAACCGGATCAAATGTAGAAAACGCCGCTTATGGCTCCTGCATTTGTGCAGAACGTTCAGCAATAGTGAAAGCTAATTCGGAAGGACACCAACACTTCTCTCAGATGGCTATCATCGGAGGAACGATGGACAAAGACAATGCGATTATTGGTTCAGAAATAGTCTCTCCTTGTGGAGCTTGCCGCCAAATGATTTTTGAATCCTCACAGATAAGCAACATCGATATCGAATTGATCTTGCTAAACGGTGACCTGACCGAAGCCATTGTCACTACTATCAGCGAATTATTGCCGCTGGGATTCGGCCCTAAGAACATGGGGCTATAAAATAGCGAAAAACAAAAAATGGACTCCGGCGAGCCCATTTTTTTATTTTATCTAATTCTGTTGGTAGAAGGCCTTGCTCAAACTATTATATTCCTTGATATTGGCATTATAGATATCGATTTTCAACTGATAATTAGCCAATTTGTCGTTATAATTACTAACCGCCTCATTATACTGCGGAATCAACCGATTATAATTATCCCAATCGCCGCTATTCTTGTAATTATTCATCTGAACCTGCAAAGAATCCAAAGCCGCCCGATCGTTAGATAGTTCTAAAGTGATAGTATTCAGCTCAGTTTTTTCACCATCTATAGTCTGTGCTAATTTTTTGATCAGGTCTGCCTTGGCCTTGGTCTGGGCTAAGCCGGCATAGGATTTAGCCGAAGTCCTTTGATAAACCTCCATGCTGCCTAAATGGCCGGCATCAAAAATGCCATCAAATTGGCTGGAATTTTCCGCTTGACCCGACTTCAGAGCGTTAGGGATAACACCGATCGGGAAAAAATTGGTCGTTTCAATGAAACAATAGCCGGAATTTCCGGTAGCATCAGCCGCTGAACAAGAAACTCCAGCTGCCGAGTGCTTGTTTTCCGGGAAATCCAAGATGGCCGCTCCATAACCCAGTTTACGCAACATAGCTACCGCCAAGAAACTCTTATCAGAGCAGACGCCAGAATTGCGGTATAAAGTTTCATAGATATAGTTAGGGACATTAGTATTATTAACCTTGCTGGTATCATATGGGATATATTGGACAAAAGCCATCATGAACTCAATCAGCTTGTCACCGGTAATCCCGTCAATCTGGGCGATCTTGTTCAAGTCAGCTACCACCTTATCCAGCATATTATCCCCGCTTCTCGGAGCCAGGAACAAAGCGTAGAAACTGTCGCGCAGGTTAGCCGGGGCTTGGCCTTCCGGATAAGTCAGGACCCGGGGCATAGAGCTATATTGATTGTAAAGGCTCTTGCTGAAAATCTCGTTGAGATAATAGCTGCGGCCGTCATATTTCCACACGAATTTGACCAAGCGCTGATCCGCTGTCAAAGTGATCGTGCTCGGCACCGGAGTATCAGAAATGACTCCCAGATATCCCAAAACGATCTTATTCAAATCAGCATTAGTGATTCCCTCTCCCAAATTCCGCATCACCCGGAAAGCGTCATCGGGACGGCCCAGATAATTCAAGTGTCCGCTCACCGGATCGACATAATAGGCTTGGCCGCTGCTCTGGACCCGCAAGATGATGCGGCCCAAGATATTCTTTGGCGGCTTGATAGCAAAGGAATAGAAATCTTTTTCTGAAACTCCCAAGCCCAATTTCCGCATGACATTGAAAGCGTCATTAGGACGGCCCAGATAATATCTCTTGGAATCGACCGGATAGATATACCAAGCCTGGCCCTTGTCTTGGACCTGGAGGAAGATCCTTCCGGATAAACCGGCAGCATCAGCCGAAGCCACCGGGAACCAGACCCAGAGATTGCAAGCTATCAAGATGGAAATGAGAAATTTTTTCATATAAATTAACCAATATTAGGCATCCGGTCATATTCCGGCGCCACTACTTTGACTCCTTTTTTAGTTAAAGCTTTTTGTCCCATCGCCGGAACTACCGGAATCTGTAAGGCAAAAGCCAAGGCATTGGCGGTCAAAACGCCGATCCGCAAAGCTGTAAAGCTGCTGCCCTTTTCCATGACCTCAATCTGCTCCAAGTCCTTCAGCTTCTTGCCAGCCTTGGCGAGCAGTTTGTCGATTTCTACCAATAATCTCTCGGCCTGCTTCTGCTGGGCCAAGAAAGATTTCGAAACGATGTTTTTGTCCTTCAGCCTCAAAGCGATATTGATCCGGCTCCGATCTGAAGTATCGATGTATAGAATCATAGTTATAAAGATAATACTTTTCTTATATCCTCCAAGCTCTCCACCCGGACCATCTTCTCCCGCAACTTCCGGGCTCCGGATAAGCCGCTGACATACCAGCAGAGATGCTTACGCATTTCCAGTATCCCGGCTTGCCCCTTCTGTTTGAACATTAACTTAGAATGGCGCCAAGCCAATTGGAAGATTTGTTCCTGGCTCAGCTTGAATTTCGGATTCTTCAGTTCTTTGAATATCCAAGGATGACCCAAGGCTCCTCGGCCGATACCGACACCGTCAGCTCCAGTTTCCGCCAGAACCCTTTCCATCTCCGCTCGATCATTGATTCCGCCATTAGCCAGGATTACCCCGGAAAAATATTGGCGAGCCTCCTTGATAGCTTTCAGGTCAATAGCGCCGTTGAATCCTTGCTTCAATGTCCGGCCATGGATCATTAGAGCCGATATCTTAAGATCAGAAATATTCTGTAAAAAATCTTTCAACTTTACCTTGCCGGATTGGGTCCGGACCTTGATCGATACCGGCAGCTTGGTATTCTGCAAAACCGCTTCGATCACAGCTCTGGATCTTTCCAGATCAGCCATCAAGGCTGAGCCGGCTCCCTGTTTGGTAACCTTCTTGACCGGACAGCCGAAATTAATATCTATTCCATCCGGCTTAACCTTCTGGCTAATAATCTTCGTAGCTACAGCAAAATGTTCCGGATCGGAACCGAACAATTGGACGACGTAAGGACGCTCGGTCTTGGTAAATTGCAAAAGTTCCAATGTCTCTTTCGGATTATAGAACAAAGCGGTCGCGCTAGCCATCTCGCTGTAAAGGACATCGGCTCCATATTTCTTAACCAAAATCCGGAACGGACTGTCAGTCAATCCAGCCAGAGGCGCCATAGCCAAGATCGGGGTTTTCAGTTTTTTCCAAAAATTAGACGCCATAGATTATTTTTTCATCAAAGTAAATCCGCCCGGTCCGTCTTTCAGCAGATAGCCCTGTTCCTCGATCACTTGCCGCAATTCATCCGACCGCGACCAATCCTTGCTAGCCCGAGCTTCTTCCCGCTCATTGGCCAAAGCTAATATTTCATCCGGAATCTTTTCCACTAATTCCAAGCCTAGGACTGAATCGAAATCGATAATGGTTGCCAGCTTGTCAGCATTGCTCAGTTTCGATTTCAGCATTTCAGAAACTACAGCCAAAGACTGAGGCAGGTTTAAGTCATCATTAATAGCTTCCAAGAAACGATATTTATATTCCTTGTTAATCTCTCCCACCTCGGCTCCCAAATCACTTACCTGATGGCGCAGGTGGTTCAAGCCATTCTCCGCATTCTTGATGATCTCTTCGCTATATTCCATCGGCTTGCGATAATGGACACTGAGCATAGCATAACGATAAGCGAGAGGGTTGATTCCCTTCTGGATAAAAGCATTGTCGATGGTCAGAAAATTGCCGTCGCTCTTGGCCATCTTTTTGCCTCCGGCAATATTCAAGAAAGCGCCATGCATCCAATAATTAAAAAACTTCTCTCCGGTAGCCGCTTCGCTCTGGGCGATCTCATTAGTGTGATGAACATTAATATGGTCGATGCCGCCGCAATGGATATCCAGATTCTTTCCCAGGTATTTCAAGCTCATTGCCGAACATTCGATATGCCAACCCGGAAAACCGATGCCCCACGGGGATTCCCATTCCATCTGGCGTTTCTGGCCCTGAGGTGAGAATTTCCATAAAGCGAAATCGGTCGTATTCTTCTTGGATTCGTTCTTCTCTACCCGAGCCCCTTCCTGCAATTCATCCAGATTCAAGTGGCTCAGCTTATTATATTGAGGAAATTTAGACGTATCAAAATAGACTCCGTCAGAAGCTTTATACGCATAGCCCTTCTCTTCCAGAGTCTTGACCAAAGCGATCTGTTCCGGGATATTATCAGTCGCCTTGCACCAGATATCCGGCTCAACGATATTCAAAGCGGCCAAGTCTTTCCGGAAAGCGGCCGTATAGAATTCAGCTATCTCCCAAGCGCTCCGGCCCTCCCGTTTCGAACCTTCTTCCATCTTGTCTTCCCCGCCATCCATATCGCCCACCAAGTGGCCGACATCAGTGATGTTCATGACATGCTTCACGCCATATCCGTTATATCTCAGGGTCCGTTTCAAGACATCCTCAAAAAGATAAGTTCTCAGATTGCCGATGTGGGCAAAATTATAAACTGTCGGGCCGCAAGTATAGAGGCCGACCGATCCTTCATCGATCGGCATGAATTTCTCTAATTGCCGGCTCAGAGTATTGTATAGGAATAATTCGGACATAAATTATGATTTCTTAATCTTTTGATAATTATCTTTCATGCGCTGCAATGATTTCTGGAAGTTCAATAAGTTGAGGCGCATATTATTCTGACCCATGCGGTTCTTCCAATCGCGTCCTTCGTCGGTAGCTCCCCAAGATTTCTCGCCGAAGGTATCCTTGAGGTCTTCCTGTTCGGCGAGCAGCTTATTCCTAGTAGCGAAAAGGTCATCATCTAAATTGATGTGATCCTTATAGAGAGTAGTGATTTGTTGGTCGAAAGAATGCAATGTCCGTTGGAAGATGTTAATTTCAGTTTCAGAAATCTCCTCGTTGGCAATGGCCGGCAAAACTTTTTCCAAATCATTCTCATCCAATGACAGATAGAAAGCCGGGACATTCTTGACTGATTTCCATTGTAATTCGCCCCGCTTGAAAGTAGCGCCATATTTAACATAAGCGCCATTATGTTTGATAATATCGAAGATCTTCTGGCCTTTGTGGTGATAGCTATGGGCATCATCAGCTCCCATCTCATCCACACCGCAGATCGGAGATCCGGTGTTCTTATCGATAATCAGGGTGTCGACGCCATGGCGGTAGTCATCATAGGTAGCAGTCCGGGCAATGATGAAATCATCGCCCAAGATCTTATTCAAGATCAAGGTGATAGCCTTTTCGGTTACGATACCGCGAGCTTTTTCCCGGTCGCTGGTCCATTCTTCCCTGGTCTTATTCACCTTGGCCGCAAAAACTTCTTCCTTGCCCTTGATGAATTCCAAGTCATCAGCCTTATCCAAAAATTTGTAATTCGGACTATCCATAGCCACCGAACCGTCGCTGTTTAGGAAATAGCCAAATTCATCATTGATCTTTTCGGACATGGACTTCAGTTTGGAGTTCAGCATTTCGCTATAATCTTCCTTCTCTGGCTTAGCTGACTTCTCCGGTTTCTTGTACTTATCAAATTGGCTCAAGTCGATTTTACCGACCATCTTGAATTCTTGTCCCATATTATTTAAATTATTTTTTATTTAAAAATTCCTTCCGCTGCTTCTCCGGAAACCTTTCAATCGCATAACGCAGCATCGTCCGCGGCATCTTGGTGGCGTGCTTCTCCAAGAATCCAATCTCGGTCACCGCATCCTTCTTCCCTACTTCCCGGAGCATCCAACCGACCGCTTTCTGGATCAAGTCATGGCTGTCAGACAAGAGCATCTCGGCAATCTTCAAGGTGTCAGTAAACTCATTATTACGGATAAAGGTTAAAGTAGAGATGATCGCTATGCGCCGCTCCCACAGGTTTTGGGATTTAGCCAGACGATATAGTACTCTCCGATCCCGATCTAGCAGATAGCCGCCTAGAATCTTCGGAGCTGACAGGTCAACCAGGTCCCAATTGTTTATATTATTAGTGTTTCTCAGGTAAAAGTCAACGAAAGCCTTCCTTTCCGCTGGGCTAGCCTTCTCGTTCTGATAGGTCAGGACCAAAAGAGCCGTCAGGCGCAATTCATGGACCTTGGAATCTAACAGCTTCTGTAAATCATCCAAGCTGGCCGTCAGATTATCCTTAGCCACCAACCTCTGCTGTGGCACCATCACTCCCCAAAAAACGTCTCCTTCGCCATATTGCCCTTTACCTGTCTTGAAAAAATATGACAGGACAACCGCTTTTTCCGGATTAGCCCAAGCCTTCAATTCTGCTTCAATCTTAGTCTTTGCCATATATTATCTGGTTAAATCGACATCCAAAGCTCCATCACCGCCTTCATTGATCTTAGCCGAGCTAAAGCGATAGCCTCGGTCATTCAAGATATTCCTAACCAAGGTGTTCAAGACGCCATAACCATCAGCCGAATGGATTCCCTTACCCGGAATGATGCGGACCAAGCGACAACCTCGTTTCCGAGAATCATCCAAAAAATCAAGCACCGCTTCTTCTGCCTCCACTTGGTACATCCCATGCAAATCAATGGTAGCTTCCACCAGCTTCTGATACTTGTTCCTCTTCGGTATGCGGATCTTATGCCCTTTCATATTATTGCCGAGCTACTTCCTGTTTCAAGGCCTCAGCCTCTTCCTTGGACATATAGAAAGAAAACTCCGGCCGATTATTGCTCTCCCCGTTATTGATATTGAACTGTTGCGGCGAAGAGCTCCAGACCTTCACCAGCACCAAATCGAAGGCTCGGATGATAGGGTCATAGCTGACATCGACGCTCTGGATGGACTTGAAAGCTATCGTCTTGATATTCTTGACGATGATGCCGGATTTGATAGTGAAGCTATCGACGCCGACTTCGATGCTGAAATAATAATATTCCAGATAAGCGACAAAGAAAACGACTACCCCCATGATTAGCAGGATAACAGCCAGGGATAAGGTGGCTTTCCAATCATGGCTCAAGAGCCAGACCGGAACTACGCCCAGAAGCCAGACAATAGTTATCCGGAACAGATGGAAAGCCAAAACGGCTTTCGGTAATTTATAAGTCTTGGAAATTTCCGGCATAGTTTTAATCTTGAAGTAATAAGTTAGTGAACCAGGAAACTAACCATAGGAATAAAGATAAGAAAAAGGCTGGCCAGAATCCGATCACGGTAAAGCCTTTGACAAAGCTAGCCACAAACAAAACCAATAAGGCATTGATTACTAAGGTAAATAAACCCAGAGTCAAGATATTGATCGGCAAAGTCAGAAGGACCAGAACCGGGCGGATGATGGCATTAACCAAGCCTAAGATGATAGCCGCAATAACGGCAGTATAGAAACTGGCGACATTGACGCCGCTGATGATATAGGGAGCCGACAAGAGCGCCACGGCATTTAATAACAAACGGATGATTAATTTCATATTTTTTATTTAATTAAATTATAACTCATACACCATGCCATACTCCGGCACGACCGGCTTGACCTTCAGCTCTGCTTCGATCTTTTCCGCTAAAACCTGAGTCGATTCTTCTTCTCCATGATTAATAAAGATAGTCGCCGGTTTCGGACTCTTGATATGGCCGAGCCAATCCATGATCCGCGGCGCATCGGCATGCGAAGAGAAAGAATTTATCACCGAGACCTTGGCCAATACTTCCACCGGCTGGTCATCGACAAAGACCCTCCTATCCCCATCCAATATCTTCCGGCCCAAAGAACCCTGGGCTTGGTAAGCTACGAACAGGACATGGTTCAGCTTGTTATCCAGATTCAATTTCAGATGGAAAGGTATCCGTCCGCCCACGCACATGCCGGAAGAAGCCAGGATGACTTTCGGCGGCTGGACGCCGTTGATCTTCTTGGAATCATCCTTGGTCATAGTAAATTTCAATCCGGGAAAATCAAAGATATCATCGCCAGATTTTATCAAATTCCAAGAGCTGCGATTATAAAGGTCTTCATATTGGCGATAGATTTCCACCGCCTTGATCGCCAAAGGGCTATCCAAAAAAATCGGCACTCGAGGGATCTTGTGATTTTCCATCAGATAATTAAGTTCGAACAGAATCTCTTGGGTCTTTTCAATCACAAAAATCGGAATCATCAACACGCCTCCCAAACCGACTGTTTCGATGATCGCTTCCCGCAGTTTGTTAACGCCCTCTTCCTTGGTCTCATGGACGCCTCGGGCATAAGTCGATTCCGTAACTACGAAATCGGCTCCATCAGCGAACTCTAAATCCCTGATGATCGGCGAAGGCGAGTTGCCTAAGTCTCCAGAAAAGACAATCTTCTTTTCTCGGCCCTCATCCAGTATATACAATTCCACGAAAGCCGAACCCAAGATATGGCCGGCATCCCGGAATTTCAATTTGATCCGATCATCGATAAAATTCATCTGGTCATACAACAAGGTTTCAAAATGTTTCATCAAGCCAGCCACATCCTCTTCGGTATAAAGCGGCTCCTGGCCGGCAGCCATCGCTTCGTGAGCGATAATCCGGGCGGCATCCAAGAGCATGATCTCCACTAAATCGCGCGTCGGTTCAGTACAAAAGATCTTACCGCGGAAACCGTCTTTGTAGAGCTTGGGCAAACGGCCGCAATGATCGACATGAGCGTGGGTCAAGAAGACATATTCGACCTCTTTGGGGTTGAAATGAAAATCTTCCATATTCCGTTCCGCTGAAAAGCGTTCACCCTGGAAGATGCCGCAATCCACCAAGAATTTCCGACCCTCATGTTCGAGCAGATTGCAAGAACCGGTCACTTCGCGACAGGCTCCATGAAAAGATAGCTTGATCATAGTAATTTTATATAATGAATGAAATAAGTATGTCCGATGTAAATTAAAAAAATGACATAGACCCAATCGAAATAGAAACGTTTCAAGAAGTTCAACAGATACAAGAATAAGACCAAAGGATAAAACAGGATGATCAGCGGATTCTTCCAGAAATTCCGGTTAGCTAATTTCAACAAAGACTCAGCATCTCCAGTTGACGGAATAGCCTGGAGAGCGATGACTACGCCAAGATAAGAAAATAGCAAGTCCCGCCAATCATAGATCGGACGGACCTGGGCAAAGAAGAACATCGCCAGATAGGAATTCACGATCAAAGGACCGAAAGATATCAGCCAGCTGCTCATGAACCCTTTCGGCTCTTCATGGACAACATAGCCCGCCACCCTCTGAAAACGAAAAAGATTTATCTTGTGGATCCGAACGCCTCCCAACAAGCAGAAAAGAGCATGAGCCAATTCATGGACCACGACTCCCGGAGCCGTCAAAAGAGCATAAAAATAATATAATTTCATAAGGTAATTATATCACAAATCAGCCTTAAGACCAAAAAAATATTCCGATTGACAAACTCAAATTATTATTATATTATAGATAAAATAAAAAACGAAAAATAATCAAAAAAACGATACAACGATGGGAGAGATGCTGTCCTTTGAAAGAATCTATGTTCCTCCGGTGCATGACGACAATGATGCAGAAAAAAAGACCAAACTGATCAAAGTTGCCCTGACAAAAGGTTTTAAGTACCCGGAATACGACGGGATGAACCAAGAAGAACTGATTCAAACTTTAACCAACAAGAAGAACTATGCCATAGTCCTGCAAAAAGTTGGCGAAGAATTAACCATATCCGACAAAGTGATGTCCCAAGTGCTACCTCACCTGGCAGACAAAGACGTCAAAAATTATAGCCCCGAAACGGCTATAGAATGGATAAAGGAAAATACAAAAAATAAACAGTAAAAAAATGGGCTGCCTTAGCAATAAGACGGCCCTTTTCATTTTATGCTATACTCTAAACATGATAAACCTAGATAAAGAACAAGAGCTTTTCCAAAGCGGATACAAGCTGATTGCCGGCATTGATGAAGCTGGTCGTGGCCCCTTGGCCGGACCGGTCGTAGCCGCCTGCGTCACAATCGGACAAGACTTCTCTATCTCTCCGGAAGAATTAGAGCTGATCCGAGATTCTAAAAAGCTGTCCGCCAAACAACGCGAAAAAGCTTTTGCCCTCATCAAAGAAAGATCTACAGCCGTCACCATCGGAGTCGCCAGCCATCAGACCATCGATCGGATAAATATCCTCCAAGCGACCTTTTTGGCCATGAAGAAAGCTATTGACCAAACCGCTGTTGCCCCAGACTACATTCTGGTCGATGGCAACCTGCGCATCCCGCGCCTGAAGATTTCCCAAGAAACTATCATCCAAGGCGACAGCAAGATCTTCTGTATCGCCGCCGCTTCCATCATCGCCAAAGTCAGCCGAGATTACCTGATGGATGAATTGGATAAGAAATATCCGGGATATAATTTCTCCCAACATAAAGGCTATGGCACCAAGCTCCACCTCGCCAAGATAATGGAACATGGCCCCTCCCCTATCCATCGCCGCAGCTTCGCTCCCATCAAGGATATGTTTGGAAAATAAAAAATCCCTAGCATGAGCTACTAGGGATTGTTTGAAAATTTTTGCAAGGAGCGAGCAGGATTTAAGAAGGCTTGATCGGCGAGGTTAGAATTTTTTTAAATTCGATATTAGAGCTATCCATGTAGGAGTCTAAGCTCAATCGACTAATAACGCTGCTAATGAAGCTTCCGAAGTCCTCATTTGAAAGAACGACAAATAAAGTTGAAATTTTAATGCATTAAATAAACAAAGAACGATATTAAATTGTAACTAAACTGTAATTAAATCATAGCAAAAACTGAAAAATAAGTCAAGATAAAAGGCGCCGTTTAGTACAGCGCCTTTTGATTTTTTAATCTTAGCAGAACAACATGACCCCGATCGTCTTGGCCAACAGGAATAAGGCGGCAACCAAGAAGCAGGGCAAGAAGATAAAAATCGTTCCGATGATTGACAAAGGAGTCTTGGTGAAAGTCCACAAAAAAGTGGTCTTCACCGGTTCGAAATCCTGGCACAAGAAGCCGAACTCCTCCCTGATCAATGCTTTTTTGGCAGACAAAACCATAGTCCCTCCTTTCTACTTGGTAAAATCGGTTAATAATTTCGGAAAGAATAATTTGACATCCATCAGCCCGTCAAAAGGATTGTTGGAACAGTAAAAACCATTCTTTACCGCTCGACCTTCAAACGAAGCACGATATTTGGTGTCGCATCCATACTTAGCCCGCAAGGTTCCTGGAGCGGCATGCTGCGGATTGAAGCTGCCGACCTGTTTGTAGGCCTCGGAACAGGCATCAGGACCATACAGAACAACAGCCAACACCTTTCCGGAAGTGTAATATTCAATCAGGCTTTGCCAGATCATCTGGCCATAGCCGAGAGCATCAGTCTTTAAAGGCTGGCCAGCCGTCTGGCGCAAACTGACAGTATGCTCACCGACCCTTTCCATCCAAGCTTTATCCTTGCGATGGAGATTCTTAACGGTTTCTTCTGTCAGGTTCATCAGGTTAACCCCGACAATCTTGATATCTTCATTGAGATGCTCAAGATCATACAAGGCTTCAGCCATCCGATATTTGGCAATGACATCCGACAACACCAGAACCAAACAGAATTCTTCGTTGCTTTTATGTTCTTCGTTGTTTTTTTTCAAGGTACCCTCCTTTTTTATGTTGGTTGTTTATAAAAAGAACTTACTTACTAAAAAGAATTATCATCAGATAATTCTTTTATACTATTAACAGGATATATTAATATTTTATACAGCTTTTGTCAATCAGGGTTGCAAGGCATCCGCTATTCGCCCATCGACAGCAATAATCACCTCTTTAACCTCCGGAAACTGCTTCAAAGTATTCTCAATCTGGGAACGGATAGCCGCTACCCGGCAAGAACCGCCGACAGCCGTTTCGATATCAGAAGCGAAATTGACAGTCATGACGCCATCCGTCAAAACTACCTCCGGCAACTTGATTCCGGAATTGATAGCGGTAAAGAAGCCTTGGTCTTTTTCAGTATTAGTCGGACCGTTTAAAAGCTCAGCCAGGACAGCCAAGTATTTATCACCCTCTGATTTTATCTGGCGGCTAGCCGGATAAGTAGTGCCGCAATTCAAGACATCAGGATCGTTATTGGTGTTCCCAAAAAAGACCGAGACTGTCAGAGGCGTAGCAGTTACCGCTGATTGGAATTCCGGCTGACGATTCTTCCATCCGCCGGCCTCTTGGGAAAACAAGAAAAATAGAACTATCAGGGAAATAACTAAGAAAATCAAAATAATCTTCTTCCTCATATGATTATAATTTAACCTTCTTCTCAGACCCGCTCTTCATGTTCTTGATCTTATAGATCTTCTTGGCTGCTTCATCATCACCAAAAATAATAACCTGGGAAATGCCCTTCTTGTTAGCATACTCCAAGGCCTTGCCAACCTTGGCTACTTCCAAGCCCATAGCGATATTCAGACCCTTAGCCCGAAGTTTCTTGGCCAGCTTGAAAGTTTCCATTTCTAAATCAGGACTTAATAAAGGCAAATAATATTTATGCTCATCGCTCAAATCCAACTTCTTAAGCAAGCCCCAGCTCTCTAGGAATAATTTAGTCGTTTCATCGCCCGGAGCGAAACCGATAGCCGGGAAGCTCTTAGCTCCGAAAAGTTCGGCCAAACCGTTGTAACGGCCGCCACCGAACATCGCCCGATTATTATCCGGATGCTTGTCGAACATCTCGAAGATCAAACCATCATAATAATCAAAACCGCGGATAACGCTCGGCTTGAATTCGATGTGCTTCTGGTAACCAGCCTTCTTGAGAGCGGCCATAATCTTTTCCAAATCTTTCAAGCCTTCACTCTCCGCTAGTTCAGGTAAACGATGTTTCAGGTCATCCAAACTGATGGCTGTCATGAATTTGATAATGGTCTTGATCTGTTCGCTATCTAATCCTAGATCGCTCAAGCATTTGGAGAAATCAGCTGCGCTCAGCTTCAAGTACTTATCCAATATCCGAGCCACTGCCAATTTCTTCTCATGATTAACCTTGAGCAATGACAAAAAGTCATCCAATAGATGGCGGTGATTGAGAGATAGAACAAAAGAATCGGCTGGCGGATTGAAAGCTAACACCAAATCCAAAGCCAAGGTCAGGATCTCAATATCAGAGGACAAGCTGGAGCTGCCGAAGATATCGCAATTCAATTGCCAGAATTCCCGATTACGGCCGCGCTGCGGTTTCTCGTTCCGGACGAAATTAGCGATGGAAAAATATTTGATCGGCTTCGGGCAAGTATCATAAATCTTGGAGACTAATCTGGTGACCGAGGGAGTCATCTCTGGGCGCAAAGCCAGTTCCCGGCCTCCCTGATCGACAAAGACCATCAACTCTTTGTTGCCGACATCATCGCCACTCTTGGCTCGATAGATCTCGGCGCTCTCCAAGACTGGAGTCAGATATTCTTCGAGGCCATAAGACAGGCAGACCCGTCTCCAGGTATCAAAGATATATCGCCTGACTGCTAATTCTTCCGGTAGCCAATCGGCCATGCCTTTGACTGCTTGATTAGATAAAGTTTTTTTATTCATATGCGTAGTATATTATGTGACTACTATACCAGATTTAACAAAAATAGGCAAAAACCAGAGAAAAAGCCAGACAAGATTCCAATATCTTGACAAATTGCTATCTTTATGATATAGTCTCACCATCGAAAACAGTACAAATAATAACAAAACACGGAGGATAAAAAAATGAAAAAGTTCATTGCCTTGTTCCTGATCAGCATTTTTACGCTTACCCTCTCCACCCCTATAATGGCCGGTAACAGTCCTTTCAAAGGAGCATCAAAAAAGCCATTAACCAACAGCAAACATTCGAAGAAAAAAGCCGTCAGCACATACAAGTGCCACAAAAAAAGCGGCCTGAAAAAAAGAGTTGTCAGAGCTAAACCGATGCCTTGCTCTAACTTCTTCTAATCTTTCGAAAAACAAAAACGTACTAAAAAAGCCTTTCATCAGAAAGGCTTTTTCTATTTCCTAGATTATCAATTTGCTTTGTAGCTTCTCTTTCGCCAGATTCTGGGCTTCCAATAAGCTATCGAATGTCCCGGCATCGATCCAAGCGCCATCGATCATAGCCACCTCTAACTCTCCCTGCTCTAAATACCACTTGTTGATATCGGTAATCTCTAACTCTCCTCGAGCCGATGGTTTCAAATTCTTGGCGACATTAACCACTCTGTTGTCGTAGACATACATACCGGTTACGCAATAGTTAGATTTCGGCTGAGCCGGCTTCTCTTCAATCGAGATCGCTTTCATATTCTCATCGAATTCAACGATTCCAAATCTCTCCGGATCCTTAACCTGCTTAGCGAATACTTTAGCCCCGGACTTGAAACTTTTGACGCTTTCCGAAAGATCATCCTCAAAGATATTGTCTCCCAAGATCATACAGACCGAATCGTCTTCGATAAAGGTTTCGCCGATGATGAAGGCTTGGGCCAAGCCTTCCGGCTTGTCTTGGACTTCATAGGTAAACTTGACTCCGAATTCCTTGCCGCTACCCAAAAGATTCAGGTAATCGCCAGCTCTTTCCGGCGCGACAATGATCATGATCTCTTTGATACCGGCTTTGATCAAGGTATTCAGAGGATAATAGATCATCGGACGATTATAGACCGGCAACAACTGCTTGGAAGTCACCTTGGTACAAGGACGAAGCCTGGTAGCGCTGCCACCAGAAAGAATTATGCCTTTCATAAATTTAAATATTCAGCTAACGCCTCCGAGAAATCTCTCAAGGGCGGCATTTTAGTATTAAGCAAAACCGAATAGTTCGGTCGAAGAGCCGGACGTGGGAAAGCCTGGCTCGGAACTGCCATCAGTTTAACACGGATGCCAGCAATTTCAAATAGCTTGGTAGCCGCCTCATACCAGGTAACCGGACCGCCATTTACCACGTGATAGACGCCGAAGGAATAATCATTTGATAATAATTCCTTGGTCTGAGCCGCCAAATCGACGGTATAAGTAAAGCAGCTCAGTTCGGCATCAACCGCCTTCAACTCCGGCTTTTCCTTGGATAAATTAAGCATGATATCGAAGAAACTCGGCTTAGACACCGAGCTCGGCCCCTTGGGACCGAAGAGTTTCGAGGTCCTGATCAGATAATATTTCAAACCTTGTGCACTTTTGGTATACAAGTTCTGTTCTCCTAATAATTTGCTCCGGCCATAATTGTTAATCGGGTCAGGAACGTCGTTTTCATAATAACCGCGCTGGTTTTCCCCATCAAAGACGTAATCAGTAGAATAATGGACCAAAATAGCATTGGTTTCCAAGGCCGCTTCAGCTAAATAGCCCACCGCAGCGCCATTCAACTTCTTGGCCAGTTCATTCTCCATCTCAGTCTCTTCACATTTATCAACCGCGTTATAGGCCGTGGCATTGATGATTATGTCTGGCCTTAAAGCTGTGATCTTTTCCAAAACAGCCTCCCTGTCAGTAATATCCAAATCTTCCCTGTCCCAAGCGATTGCCTCGGAACCGAAAGTTTTGACTAATTGGCTGCCCAGGTTTCCCTGAGACCCGATGATCAATACTTTCATATTATTTCTTTAACTTCTGCCACCACTCCGGATTATTCTGATACCATTCGACAGTCATCTTCAAGCCGGTAGCAAAATCAACCTGAGGCTCCCAACCTAAGTCCGCTTTAGCCTTAGCAAAATCTATAGCATAACGGAAATCGTGGCCCGGACGGTCGGTCACATATTCGATTGACTCTTCCCCCTTACCCATGATACTCAGGATGTCATTAGTAATCTGCATATTGGTCAATTCATTGTTTCCGCCCAAGCAATATGTCTCACCGATCTTGCCTTTGTGGATGATGAAATCCACCCCGCGATTATGGTCATCGACATAGATCCAATCACGGATATTCTGGCCCTGGCCATAGACCGGCACCTTCTTGCCCTCGATCAGATTAGTTACGAAAAGAGGGATCAACTTTTCCGGGAATTGGCGCGGACCATAATTGTTGGAACAATTGGAAATAGTGATCGGCAGACCGTGGGTATGGTAATAGGCGCGGACTAGATGGTCTGAGGAAGCCTTGGAAGCGCTGTAAGGAGAATGCGGGTCATATGGTGTCTTCTCATCGAACTTAGGGTCTTCCGGCTGGAGAGCGCCGAACACTTCATCGGTCGAGATATGATGGAAACGGATATTGCCATTCAAGCGGGCTGCTTCCAATAAGACTCTAGTTCCCTCAACATTAGTATGGATAAACTCAGCGCTGTTCTTGATCGACCGGTCAACATGGCTCTCAGCCGCAAAATGGATGATCAGATCGATTCCCTTGGATTTGATCAGATTATCAACCAAATCAAAGTCGCAGATATCACCCTGGACGAATTCATAGCGGGTGTTAGTCTCTAATCCTCTCAGATTGTCCAGATTTCCGGCATAAGTCAGCTTATCCAGATTAACGATTGAATCATCCGGATAGGAGCGCAGCCAATAATGGATAAAATTAGAACCGATAAAGCCGGCGCCGCCGGTAACGAGTATTTTCATATTTTTATGACATTAATTAATAGTTTTTAACATCATAACACCCTAAATCTTATTTTTCAAACCCTATTTTACAAAAATAAACGATTATGGCCCCTCCTCTTGATTAAATTTTATTACTATGATATTCTAAATCTATCAAAAAATAAGCGAATAATTAAGCGATAGAACTCCTCTGAATGGTTTTTCTCGCTTTTTATAATGACTATGAAAAAAGACATACACCCAAAATACAACAGTAAGATCACTGCATCATGCGCTTGTGGTAATACTTTTGAAACCGGTTCAACCGATCCTGAGATCAAGACTGATCTTTGTTCCAAATGCCATCCTTTCTACACTGGCAAACAGAAATTAGTCGATGCTGCTGGACGGGCCGAGAAATTCAATGCTAAGGTCAGCAAACAGAAAGAAGCTGCTGAACTCCGCAAAGGTAAGAAAGTCAAAAGAGCTGCCCTCGCCACCAAGAAAGCTGCCAAGAACCAGAAATAAATACGATAATTGGCCTCTCTATAATTGTAGTTTTATCTTGCATCAAACTATAATTATCGGGAGGCCAATTTTTTATAAAACTCCTTTTTATGTACGAAGATATCAAGCAAAAATTCAAAGAACTGGAAGCTAAGCTGTCCGACCCGGCATTGATGAATGACCGGAACGAGATGACTAAGATTTCCAAAGAACACTCCAACCTCAAGACTGCCTATGAGTTGATTTTAGATTTAGAAAAGGCCCAGGAAAACTTGGCCGGAAACCAGGAAATGCTCAAGACTGAGACCGACCCGGAACTCAAGAAGATGGCCGAAGATGAAATCAGAGAACTGGAAGACAAAGCCGCTAAATTGGAAATAGCCATCAAGGAGGAACTGCACCCAGCCAACCCTAATGACAAGAAAGACGCCATTATCGAAATCCGTGGCGGTACCGGCGGCGACGAATCAGCTCTCTTCACTGCTGACCTTTTCCGGATGTACACCCGTTTCGCTGAAAAACATAACCTGAAAATCGACATTCTGAACTCCAGCCCGATGGGCCTAGGCGGCTACAAAGAAATCATTTTCGAAATCAAAGGCTCCGGCGCCTATGGCCTCTTCAAATACGAAGCCGGCACCCACCGCGTCCAAAGAGTCCCGGAGACCGAAAAGCAAGGCCGGATCCATACTTCAACCTCGACCGTCGTCGTTTTGCCTAAAGCGGAAGAAGTCGATCTAGAAATCAAGATGAGCGATGTCCGCATCGATACCTTCTGTTCCTCCGGACCGGGCGGCCAGAGCGTTAACACCACCTATTCCGCTGTCAGGGTCCTGCATATCCCAACCGGCATGATTGTCAGCTGCCAAGACCAGAAATCGCAGCATCAGAACAAAGAAAAAGCTTTGCAGGTCTTACGTTCCCGCTTGTTAGCCAAGATCGAGGAAGACCGCCAAGCCAAGGAATCGGAAGAAAGGAAAACTCAAGTCGGCAGCGGTGACCGCAGCGACAAGATTAGGACATACAATTTCCCGCAGGACCGGATAACCGATCACCGGATCGGAGAATCCTGGCATAATATCTCCACTATCCTGGAAGGCGATCTGGATGAGATCGTCAACGCTTTGAAACAGAACTTAGAAAGATAAAAAAATCCCGATCTATTCGGGATTTTAATTATAACCATGACTATCAAACAAGCTCTCCAAAATAATACCAAGAGACTGGAACAAAAACAGGTCGACCGGCCTGCCCTGGAAGCAGAACTGCTTCTAGCTGTGGTCTTAGGAAAAGATCGGGTCTTCCTGCTGGCTCATCCGGAACAAAGGCTGACTCCTTTGCAAATAATCAAATACTGGCGCCTCATCAACCTCAAGACCAGTAATTGGCCCACTGCTTATCTAACCGGACACCAAGAATTCTTCGGCCTAGACTTCCTCGTCAACCGCCATACCTTGATTCCCCGCCCGGAAACCGAGCTGTTAGTAGAATCGGCTTTGAAGCTGATCCCTTCAGAAGGGCCGGTGAAAGTAATTGAGACTGGTACCGGTTCCGGCTGTATCATTATCGCGGTGGCCAAGAACAACCGGAACGCCGAAACAGAATACCAAGCGATAGAAAGATCCAAGGAAGCTCTCAAAATAGCTAAGAAAAATGCCGAGCGTCATAACCTAAACCAAAAGATACTCTTCCAGCACGACGATCTCCTTTCTCCCATCATCAAACAAGGATTTTCCTGCCCCCTGATCATTCTAGCCAACCTGCCTTACCTAACCCCAGCCCAAGTCAAAAACTCACCTTCCATCCAGAAAGAACCAAAGACTGCTTTGATTTCTGGAATCGATGGATTGGACCTATACCGTCGGATGCTCAGCCAATTAACTACAGTTGAAGCTCCCAGCATTTCCCTAGTCCTGGAGATAGACCCGGGACAAACAGAAACCATCACCCAGTTGATCAAAGATGATTGGCCTAGAGCTGAAATAGAGATATTGAAAGATTTCCGACAGCAAGACAGGATAATAGTTGCCAAGATAAAATAATTTGAAAAACAAAAAAACTATCAGCAATCTGATAGTTTTTTTAAATTATTATACCTAAGCTTCTTCTGACGTGTCGATCACCTCATCCATCTCACTCTTTTTAGTATTAATCATATTTTCCAGAATGTGAGGCGCAATATATTTTTCCTCCAATTCTTTAAATTTTTCCGGACTGATCTTTTCTCCATCGATCCTCTGGGCCGCCTTCAACCAAAAGGCCAAAGGTTCAGAAAACAAGACAGCATGGACTGCTTCATAAGGATAGCCTTCTTCTTGCAGCTTAGCAAAAGCAATAAGACCCTGCTCTACCAACTTCATGTATTTATAGCTCAGAGAACCGTCGCTATCAGTAATATCCGGCAAATTATACCCAGACCCAAAATCATAGATAGTGTCCGGCGACAACAAGGCATTGCTGATTTCTTTCGTGTCGGTTCGGCCCTTTAAATAAGCGGTAATCTCATCTTTAATGGCTGCCTCAATTCTTGGATTATTGATCAAGAACATGATTGAATTATTACCCTTCTCGTCCTCATCCAATTCTTCATCATTAGACTCATTAAAGGCGGTTAATTTCTTCAACCCCAGTTCATAATCAGAGAACTCGAATTTTTTCAAAAGAAAATTAAAAGCATGCTGCTGTTCATGCAGCTTGGTTTCCTGATGGACATTTTCGTTTTCATAATAATCCGGACACTCCACCAAGATCAGCCCTCTTAATTTAGCGCTAGGATAATCGCTGAGCGCCAATCCGCCAGTTGACTGGGCAACTTCCCGATCAACATCATTAATGGCTCGCTTCTTTTTATAAGCGCCACGAGCTATATAAGCAAAGTCATCATCATTGTTCAAACGGACATAAATGCTGATATTATCAACTTCCACCTTAAGATCGCCCAAAGGCGGACGGAAAAACAATCTTTCGAAAAGCTTAGCATTATCTAGATTACCACCCTCATCCAAGCATTCTGACACGACTTTTTTGATATTCTTAGAACGGTTAAATAAATTCTTGGAAAAATCCAACATGCTTTCACGGAAATCCTGGCCAAAACCATATTTATCTAGGTCTGAAGCTATTAAGTCCCTGATATCCGGCAAAGAAAAATCAGAATTATTATGTAAATAGTCCATCAGCTTATCTTCAATCATAGCTAAGCCTTCCTTCTGATACTTCAATTTTTCCTTGAAAAGCGCTAATTGCTCCAGACCTTCAGCTCCGTGGCTTTTCTTTATTTCCAATAACTCCTTAGAAGCATCAAAAACCTCTCCCGGTTTTATCGGAGAGTCCTCTTCTTGATTGGAATCAGGACGATTAAAAGAAAAGCATGATTCAAGATTTTTCATATTATAGATATGTTATTGATACTTAATTATAGCAAGAATAGCATTAAATTAAAAAGCCCGTAATTTACGGGCTTTTTGATGCTTTCAAATCAAAAAACAAAAGAGCGAGAGCAGATTAAGCCTACCAATCGATTCATATCCTGAATATCTTCAGGCTTTTTCATCATCTTGAAATCTCTACCTAAAAGGTGCAGATGATTGCGGGCAGAAGAATAAGAAATGAATTGATGCGGTCGATCTTTTATTTTTTTAGCCCTAACGTTTGTAATTGCTTCATTTGGCGGCTGCAATGAATACCTGCTAGAAAAACTACTAAGTACCTTGAATAATCTTTCAAATTCATGACTATTATCAACTCTAAGATGCTGATAAGTCAGATAATATGAAGCCAAAAGACCTTCAAGCTGTTCATAACCGAGATCGGTATTAGGCATACGCCCAGAAGCTAACTCTGTTTTAACCATAACAAGGAACTATAAGTTAAAAAGACAATAACATAAAAATACTATTTTTGTCAATAACAAAAGAAACAAAAAAACGCCCTAACATGGGGCGTTTTTTATATAGACCAAACTAAATTATTTCTTCTCTTCCTTGCCTTTAGCTGGAGCTGCTGCTGGAGTAGCAGCCGGAGCAGCCACTGGAGCGGCTACCTCTTCCACTTCCTGTTCAACAACGGTAGCGATATCGGTATCAAGATCCTGCAAGGTGTGCATACCAGCCGGCAATTTCAAATCGCCAACTTTGATGGAGTCATGGATTTCCTTCAAGACAGTCAAATCGATATCGAAATGGTTAACTAAGTCGGTAGGTAAACATTCCACTTCGATAGCATCCATATTCTTGACTAACATGCCGCCCAACTCCTTAACCGCTTTTGATTCTCCGGTAAAGTGCAATGGGATTTCGGTAGTGATCTTCTTCTTCATATCAACCTGATATAGGTCAACGTGACGAATGGTATCTTTCAAAGGATGGTATTGCAAATCTTTCAGCAAAACCTTGACTGATTTTCCACCATCAATCTCCAAATCTACTAAAGTAGATTCACCACCGGCATTTACAGCCTTCTCTAATTCGATCCGTCTGACCTTTAGGTTCTGGTTAGCCAAGCCTGGACCGTACAATACTGCCGGGACGAAGTCTTTAGCTAATTTCTCTTTTAATTCTCTAGCTTGCGCTAATAATTTGATTTCCATACGATTTTAAATCTTAGACTTAATGATAATATTTTGAATAATACCTATCAGTATAAAGCTGGCTATGATAGAGCTACCACCATAACTGATAAAGGGTAAGGCAATGCCGACGACCGGCATAATGCCAATGTTCATACCAATATTAATAAACATTTCAATAAAAATCAAGCCCATAGACCCCAAAATGAAGAAAATGGCAAAATCATCCTTACTTTTCCGGATAGCAGTCAGGCATGAAAAGAAGAATAAGCCATAAAATATCAATAAAAGGACGATTCCCATAAATCCTAATTCCTCGGCAATAACCGCGAAAATGAAGTCAGTATGCGATTCCGGCAAGAATTTCAGCTGTGATTGGGAGCCAAAACCGACACCCCGCCCGGTTATTCCACCCGAACCGACCGCAATGATCGCTTGGGATATGTTATAGCCCTGATTCAATGAATTATAGGTCGGATTCAAAAAGGTCAGGATTCTCTCTTTTTGGTAATCCTTGAAGAAAAAAAGCCAAGCGCTGGTAAACACAATAGCTGAGGCCAAAAAAATAACGATAAAATACCGCTTATCAAAACCGGCCACGATTAACATGAAAACCCAGATAAAGCATAAGATCAAAGAAGAACCGAAATCAGGCTGAGCCAAGACCAAGGCTACCAGCCCCATAGTACTAAGACCGGAAATCAAGAAATACTTAAGCGGCCGCATCTTGAAAGCGGCCGTCGAAAACAGACGAGCCAAGAAAATTATTAGAATTATCTTGATGATTTCCACCGGCTGGATACCGAAACCCATAATATTGAACCAGCCCTTGGTACCTTTGATAGTGTCGCCGACCAGCAAAACCGCCAACAAGAAGATTACGCCGAAGATATAGAGATAGCGATTGACGCTTTTTAAGGATTGGAAATCAACGAAAGAAAAGACTAGGAGCAGAAAGACACCCAGACAAATAAAGAAAGACTGCTTCCTGAAATCGGTCAGATCAGCGCTGCCCTGTCCGAGGGCAATACTATAAATTTCAACCAAACCAAAAATAGCCAGCAGCAAGACTGAGGTGAAAAGCAACCAATCGAGGTTCTTCAGGTATAATTTAATCCGACTCAACATGTCATTATAAATAAAAGCCCATCAACTGATAATGGGCCATGATTATCAACTAAACAAATTACTGATATTTCATGAATATATTATCATCAGAAATATTCAAGTTAGGAATGACAGAAATCTGGTCAGGCTTCGGTATAGAATCCGGCCAAGACAGACGAACTGATTTCTTAGCACCGGAAACGAACTCAGTCAAGGAATAATGATTGATAGCCACCGGATTACCGCTAGCTGAAACGATGATATTAACCGGCACCTCCCAATAATTATAGGCTGTCTTATTGGTGATATCGAATTCCAAAATATCCAAACCGATTTTTTCCGATAATCCGCTAGCCTCCGAAGTCTTGAAGGAAGCATTCTCAACGGCAAAATTCAAATGAGTAGCGGCATAGGTCTTCCAATCCGGATACTTATGCAGGTCTAAACGCCTCCAGCTGACATTCTTGATCACTACAGAGATGTTAACTGGCTTGAATTTCAATTCCTGCGAAAAGATCGTAACATACTTAGTCTCATCCGGCAGGATAAAAGTCGAACCGCAAGCTAATTCCGTGGCTCCATCGGTAAAGCAATAATTGAGATCAGCGAAAAAATTAGTATTCGGATTCTTGACTTGGGCCAAGAAATCATACTTGCCATTATTAGAAAAGACGCGAGGATTAGATTTCTCTAATTCTTTAGCTGCGTTCTTGATCCTTTGGGCTTCATCGATAGCCGAAGTATTAGCCAGGTTTTCTATCGCTTCCCTCTCAGCCTTACCGCCGAAATACAGATAATCAACATAATTATAAATCGAATAACCATAGAAGATAGCCGAAATACCAATCAGGGTTCCGGTAACTCCCAATACGAATTGACGCCTATGAGATACGATCCACAGCCCTAAATTCAATTTTTTGGTAGTAAAACCGCCTAAATCCTGATATCTGTTCAGATCCAGCTCTTTATTCAGATCATTTTTCGCCATATGGTTATTTAACGAATTATGGTATAATTATAGCATAATAAATATAAATTATAAAATAACCATATGCTCAAAATCAACCCGCCTCTAACCGTCCCGGCTTCTATGGCCAGAGAATATAGCAGAAACTATCGCCTCGTTACCAAAGACACCGGCCGGCTTCTACTCTTTGCCGGAGACCAAAAAGTCGAACATCTGAATAGCGATTTTAAGGGGCCGAATATTTCCGATGAAGACCAGGATCCAGAACACTTATTCAGGATAGCCAGCCAGGCGGAAATCGGAGTCTTCGCCGCCCAATTAGGATTAATTGACCGCTACGGCAAAGACTACCCCAACATTCCATATGTCATCAAACTGAATTCCAAAACTAATCTGCTAACCACCAAGGATCATGATCCAGTCAGCTATGCCTGGTATGATGTCGATGACGTCAAAGATTTCAAGAAACAGAGCAAGTTAAATATCGTCGGTGTCGGCTATACCGTCTATCTCGGTGGAGAATTGGAATCGGAAATACTCAGAGAAGCTGCCCAAATTATCAAAGACGCTCACAGCCAAGGACTCCTGGCAATCATCTGGATGTACCCACGAGGCCGAAACGTCCCCAATGAAAATGACATCAACGTCATTGCCGGAGGTGCTGGAGTCGCCGCTTGCCTAGGAGCTGATTTCGTCAAGGTCATGTATCCCTATGGCGGACCGGAAGGAACCGCCAAAGAATTCAAGACCGTAGTGGAAGCAGCCGGACGGACCAAAGTAATTTGTGTTGGCGGATCCAAAATGAGCCCAGCTGAACTATTGAAGCATATTGATGAACAGATTCACATCTCCCAAACTGCCGGCAGCGCCATCGGCCGCAACCTACACCAATACCCACTGAAAGAAGCTATTAAAATAGCCAAAGCTATTTCAGGTATTATCTACCATGACTATCCATTGCAGAAAGCTTTGAAAATGTTGGAGAAATAAAATAAGAATAGATATCAAATAATAAAATAACAGGCCTTTAAAAGCCTGTTATTTTATTATCTAGCAAACGGAAAACTAATTACCACCTGTTTCGTTTTGGTAAATAGCTTTAACCTGGGAAGCCTTTAGAGCTCCCTGCCAAATACTTAAATCATCTAATTCATATTCCCGAAGTTCATTATAGATCTCTATCTTCTTGATAGCCTCATCAGCTATCCAAGGGTGCGGAATGCTATATTTCAATTCGCCATCGACATAGAAATTCAATGAATATTCATAAGAATCATAAACTAGGACCAAATGATGCCAAGAGTTGTCGTGTGGCAAAGTTGACCCTAGACCTTCACTGATCATGCCATAATTGCCGCTAATGTAATAACCCGGGCGGTAAGGACTGAATATCAAACCGAAAAGCCGCTTATCATTATCGCCAAGCAAACTGATATTCCCTCGCGACTCGCTAGAATAACTGCGATTACGCCACCAAAAATCAATACTCAGATCATCGCTCTTTATCTCTTGAGCCAGATTAACCGACATTTTTCTATTAACAGAATAAATATGTGAAATAGCGGCGCCTTCATGGCCCAACCTAACCCACTGAGTCCGATCTATAAATAAGCTGCTACTGGAATAATCATCGGCCGCTTCCATTCCAACCCTTTCATTAAAACTCCAATGATGGATTTCAACTGGATCGATTTGTGCCTCCCTGGTCTTCACCGGAGCCAATTCTAGCTGAGAGGCAAATATGCCATTAATTTCTTCTCCACTCAAAGCTCGACCCCAAAGCCCCACTTCATCCAAATAGTTTCCGGTATTTATTTCCAGTCCGGTAAACTCTTTCGAATATATCGCTTGAAAATATTCCCGATAAACTTGTTTGCCATCCAAATATAATTCCCAATAATCATCTGAGCTATTAAGAACAAAGGCGCCTTGATGCCAGGTTCCATCATTCGGCCACTTGATACTATCAGACCGGAACATAGTCGGCAGGCCACTAGACTCAGCAAAAAGCGGACCGAAGATAACGCTGACACCGCCATCCGGTCCGGACAAGGCAAAAGAAGTCCGGCCCCAATTAGTAGAACCGCGATAATTAAAAACGATGGATAATCCCTTGCTGCTTAGCGCACTAAAACTAGTTTGTAGTTTGTCCTCGGGAAATTTCCGCTCAAAAGCACAACCCCATTTTCCTATCCGCCAATCAAACTTAGCCGCAAAATCACTCTTGCCAACTGAATCCTCTATTACCTCACCCCGACATTCATTGAAATGCCAGAGATGTGCCAAACCCGGAGAATCATAACCACCAACCATTTCTGATGATCCTGGTTCCCCTCCAATCAACAAGAAATCCGATCGATTATTGTCACTATCATAGGAAGCGCCTAGAGCATATTCTGATCCACCCTGAGACAAACTCTCAATCGTTGAGCTAGCGTTAGCCTTGCGAGTCAGATAACCTTCATCCACTATCGCCGGAGCTGGGCCAGAACCTTCATAATAAATAGCGTCCAGACCAAAACCAACCAAATCTATAATATCGGCATCATCGGACGAGCTGATACTATCCTGTCCTAAATATAAAGCGTAACCGGAGCCATCGAAAGTAAAATTATTGCCGGAAGCGATGGCATGGGCCGTAGCCTTAATTTCAGCACTAGCCTCATCACGGACTATCCGATAATACGATCGGGCTTTGATTACCATTCCCCGCGGATAAGAACCATCATTCTCATTGCCAAATCGCATCATAATCATTGGATCAGCCGCGCTCTTAGCCTTTTCCAAACGATAATTATTTAGAGTCAGATCAAAATCTTCATCACTATCATTATACAGATCAATATAATCATCATCACCGGTCGCATAAATTCGGGAGATCACAATCTTCGGCGTCGAGCTAGCCACTGAATCAGTTGAAGTCGCTGAATTATCATCTTCCGACCCTGTGTTATCATTATTATTATTTTCTCCAACCGGATTCAAATCCAACAAGACAAAATCGCTTTGGTTCTGATTAGTATCATAAGCATGACCCAATAGTTCATCGACACCGCCTGGCATCAAACTAGCGACAGTCGAATCAGCCTTAGCTTTACGGACCAAAATAGAATTAGGAACCAAAGCTCCGGCCGGAGCACTACCTTCAAAATATTTGGCTTCCGGGCCAAAACCGACAAAATCAATAATATCAGGATCAGTATTACTGCTGATAGCTCCAACACCCAGATAAATGGTATAACCGGATTCACCCCAAGAAAAATTATCATTACTGACGATTGCATCCGCCTTAGCCTTCAATTCCGCACTGGCATCTTGGGAAACTACCAGATATGAACCCGATGCCGGAATCTCCACCCCGCCCGGATAGAGGCCGTCGCTCTCATTGCCAAACCGCACCATGATTCCAGGATCAACTGCCGTCTTAGATTTTTCCAAGCGATAAGCGCCATCTGAAAGATCAATTGCTTCTTCGTTAGGATTATAAAGCTCTAACCAATCAGTCCCTACTTCTCCTATCAATATCAGCTTCTTGGTCTCAGCCGGAGGGTTATTGACCACCGTAGTATGATAATTATTAACCACTGGATTGTTAGCCGGGACAACGCTAGGAGCAACCGGCTTAACTGTCGGCTTATCCGCTTCCGGTTCAATCTTTTTCTGATCAGCAACCACCGGCTTCTTAGTACTAACCACAACTTTAGGACTGGAAGTAGCTTTATTGGCAACAATTTTCTTGGCAACTTTAGCTGTGGTAGTTGCCGCCTTTTTCGTGCTAGCAGCTGTCGTTACTTTAGCTTTAGCCGTCGTAGTCTTTTTAGCGGTAGCAGCCTTTTTAGCCTTCGTAGTCGTAGTTTTTTTAGTAGTCTTAACCTTGGTGGCAGTAGTTGCCTTTTTAGTAGTTGTCGCCTTCTTGTTATCCACCACCGAAACAGCTAGAGCTGGTTCAC
Source organism: uncultured Gammaproteobacteria bacterium (assembly GCA_964639785.1). GTDB lineage: Bacteria > Patescibacteriota > Patescibacteriia > Patescibacteriales > UBA12465 > CG1-02-41-21. The sequence goes on along the minus strand of CAZXEE010000001.1, from coordinate 328,341 downwards.
TTTTAAATAAAGATTTAATCTTGTCTTTCGCCGCTGCCAATACCTGACGTAAAGTAGAGCTCGGATTGTTGATCAAGCTCCACTTGAAAATCAGAGCCAATTGCGGTGCTTTGCCCCTGATTGTCTCATCATTAAAATCGCTACTCAAATCGATATCAACCGGAACATCTTCCAGGGTCGGTTGCAAGAACTGGGTGTGCGGAATAAAGAAATAACGGTCATCGCCTTTCTCCAATCCGGCATCATAGCCGATAATTTCCGGAGCCGGTACCAGCATCCGAGGCCGACGGGAAATCTTAGAAAATTCCTTGGTCGTCGAAAAGACATCTCCGGTCTTAGAATTATAGACACTGGTATTATCAAATCCGTCCGGAGTGATATCGATGGCATATTCATTTTGATCATAGACTAAAGCATCTAGATCTTTCGGATTGATGATGTTGGCGCTCTCGTAGATTTTCTCGACAAAACCAACGCAGGTCCATTGGCCGCTCTCCGAACCCTTCTGGTGCCTAAAATCAAAATCGTATTTCATCTTGGCATCGGTTAGATTACGAGCCAGAGATATTACCTTCTCCCGCTGTTCTTCGGTTAAATTTTTGGGGATCTTAGCTCCGATCAATTTCTCCCCTGCCCGCGTATTCAAAAAATACTTAGCCGGTGTCTTAACTAATCCGCTCGGCAAAGCTTCGGCCACATAATCAATTCCATTTTCCTTACCGATATAGATTCCAGTATGGCCGGTATACAAGTTGGTGACTAAGCCGACTTTATTGACCACTAACAAATCCTTGGAACTATAACCATAAGCATTATTATTCGAAGACGTGCGATACAGAATAGTGCCTAGAGGCATAGCCGAAGCTGGCTTCAAACCGATAAACAAGCTGAAAACAAATACTAAAGAACAGACTAGCCATTTAATTTTTTTATCCATAAATAACGGCTTATTTTCTATAATCAATCATGGCCTTCAAGCCAATCCCAACGCCCTATCAATTCCCCCACAAACTATTGCCATCCCGATAGGCTTGCCATTCACTGCTGCTGATTTCCGGTTCGGCATAACTATTGGCACTCAGGCGATTCAATATTCCAGCCGCGAACAAACGGCTAAACTTGTCGATGACTGCTTCATCCGAATAGATATCTACCAGCAGCTGATTAACTATCTTTTCTTGAATTGACAGATAATCTCCTAAGAGAAGAATTAATTCCTTGCGCAAATATTGATTAGTGGCCGGATCAAATATCGTCCTCCGAATCTTGGACAAAAAATCATCTGAAACATAGTCAGAACTTGGCACCAAATTACTCAGTGCCAACAAAGCGCCATTCTTTATTTTCAAATCAGACTCATTAATAACAAGATCCAGATAAAAACCAGCCAGAGATGAATCTGATTTCTCCCGCAAAGAATCTAAGAGATCAATCCGCTCGGCTGTCGACGAAGAATTTTTTAAGCGATCTATTAACTCAACGCTAGAAGCCCTATCCAATCCAAAGACTTCTCTGATTTTTTCCTTAACCGCCTCCTCTTCACCGCTAGCCAGATAATTTCCCAAATAATCCGGCAGGCGCAAACCATCCTTAAATGACAAAGCATCAAGCAGCTCCAGCCTAAACCTCAGATTATTATCCTCGGCCAGAATCAAGCTCTCAACCCTGGCTGCAATTTTTTCCTTCTCCAGATTAGCAGCGATCACTTGCTTATATACCTGACGTTCATAGAAACAAGACTCATGACAAACAAGATCATTGTAGCTGCTGACTCCCAAGCGGTTGATAGCGATATCGGCTTTGATTCCGTCTGGCAACGCCAACCAGAGACGGCCATAGATTATTCCGTAGGCCAAGCCCAAGATAACCAGCAAGGCACTAGAACCGATAATCAGCCAGAGCCTATAGCGGGAAAGCCGAAAAACCAATTGTTTTATTTTTTTCATAAGAATATTAATTATACTCTCAAATCCGCGCGAAATCTGAGAGTGATCCTATCATAGCAGAAGACGCCTAAAGGGAGCCTAAACTGAAACTAAATTTTTTAGAGCGCCAAAAAACAAAAAAACCGCCCGGCAAAGGGCGGTCTCAATTGACCATTGATTATAATTTCGTCGCGTAGCCGACAAACTCTTCCGGCAGATAATTGAATCTCTCCCGAGCCTGGGACAGCAAATCAGCTAACAAGGCTTCTTCCGGATAATTCCCGGCCAGAGAATAATAGACATTCCGGCCCTGTTCCCTTTTCTTCAAGACTCCACTCTCGACCGCCAAGCCCAGATAGTTAACAAATGTCTGGCGGGCTACCTTCCTTTTAGATAAAGCATAAAAACGGGCAAACCGGACTTCAGAGCACTTTGCCAAAGGCTTCAAAACTTTGGCGATATTTTTTTCTAATCCGCTCGCTTCCAAAAATTCCGCCTTGTTCCGTTGCAAGACGCCAACGATTACTCCGATAATGGAAAAGAACAAAGCCTCAGAAGCGAAGGAGACAAAATAATTCAGGTTACGCTTATAGAGAGCCTCGATCAAGTTCTTGTAATACTTATCCTTGTGCTTGTGGTAATAATAGGACGGGCTATAGAGATTCTTCTGGTTGTAACCAAGATCCTGCAGAAGGAAATGTTCCAAGATACGGCATACTCTCTTGTTGCCGTTCTTGAAAGGATGCAAGGCATACAAAGCGGCATGGAAAATGAAGACATTTAAAGCTGATGGATTCTGTTTGATCCAACTGATCAATTCCCTAACACTAGGCTCTATCTCCCGATGCGGTGCCGGAACGAAATTAGTCACCCTGGTCTCATCGTTATTCCTGAAATGGCCGCTACGATAAGTTTCGAATTTATCTAAATGATCAGAGAAGACATCCAGTCCGGCAGTCAGCTGGCGATGCAAATCGGTCAATAATTCCGGAGTCAGGTCCTGAATCTTGATTCCAGTCTCATTCAATTCCCAAAAAGTCTTGGCGATATTAAAATACTCTAAACGATCATGATCTTTCTGGGTTAACTTCTCCCCTTTCTTCAGCTTGCGATGCAAAAAAGCATAGTCTTTCTGTTCTTCGATCAACTTGTAAACCTCATCCGCTTCCGCCAGAGTCAAAGCTGAATTTTCCGCCTTAGATACTGCAAAAGAAACCAACAAGTCGTTATGCCGGCGCAATGATTTTTCTAATTGCCAGTCTATTTCTCTAGTCTCATATTTTGCCAGGATATCATCAGCTTTTTTCAAAAAATCCTCCTTGACAGGCAAGGCCTCGAAATCCACGAAAAAAGCACTCAGGAAAGGCTGAGAGAATAATCGGCTTAATTGTTTGTTATTATCAGTCATCTTTTTGGACTTATTTTTTATCACAAAAATATCATAACACACCCTTCAAAAATTTGCAACAAAAAAAATCCAGACTATCAATATATTGGCTTATATTAAATAATATATTGGCAATAATTAGTCTAATAATCAGTCTAGTTTTCAAAGCGGTTTTTAGTCTAGTTTTCGAACCAAAAAAGCCCGGAAAATATCCGGGCTTTCTATCTATATAACTCTAATTATTGCACCACCTTCTGCAACGATGCCGAGTAGTCCTCGAAATATTGGGCGCTCTCAGCATCACCCTTCTCCCGGTAATATTTGGCGGCATCCGTAACCAAGCTGCCGGTACCCAGCAAGCTGATACTGTCCATCTTGGCACAAGTCCAAGCCTGCTTGTAGGCTGGATCGAAGTCTTTGAAGAAATAATAGACCTTGGCCAGATTGCAATAGCCTTCGGCATAGTCCGGCTTCAACTCAATCGCCTTGTTCAAAGCAGCCACCGCTTCATCCTTCTCACCTCGAGTCATGTGGACGTCGGACTTGATATAATACAACGGGAAACGGCCCGGGCTAGCTGTAATGGCGGCATCGATAGCGGAAACTGAGATAGCAGAATATTCATTGAACTTGTCGATATCTTTGAAGTTGAAACGAGCCGCGATATTAGCGATCTTGGCCAGCTGGGTTTCCAGCAAACTGTCGCCAGGATTGTAATTGGCATTGGCCTCGGCTAACTCAACGGCATATGACAAAACTTTGTTAGCATCTTCAGTTGGCAGAGACAAGAGGGCCTTCGGATTTCCGGTCAGGAGATTAATGAAAGAAGCGCGGCTATCACGATTGTACCCGACCTCTTTAGCGAAAGTCTTCTGATAAATCTCGGTACCAGCCACCAATTGGCCGTTAGCCACATATTGATAGCCTTCAATGGTTCCGCTCAGCATATCGAAGCCGCGGATATTAAAGCGGAAAACGAAAACCAAGGCTAAGATGATAAGCGCTATCCATAAGCCTAATTCTTTCTCATCTGATAAGGAAGCCGATCTCTTGTCAGTGGCTGACTCGATTTCAGATTGGTGATAGCGGTAATAGATGAAGCCTAAGAGGCCGAAGAGCGAGACGTAAGTCACCATGGAATCGAAGACCGCCAAGTTCTGGACGAAATAAGCGACGATTAGGCCGGAAAGGACCGATAATTGCCAAGCATTGATCTTTTTCTGCTTGAAAGACTTGAATAAGTAATAGAAAGCAGCCACGAAGATCGACAAATAGGCCAAAAGACCCAGGACTCCAGAAGTGGAAACGATTTCTACTATATTGTTGTGAGCCCGATCGAAGTAAGTTTCGCTCGGAGAGTATTCATAGAATTTCGGTGTGAAATGCTTGTCGAATATATGGGCATAATTGCCATGGCCGACGCCCAAGATCGGATGGTTATGGAAATCGAGATAAGCGGCATTCCAAGAAAGCAAACGGGTATTCCAGGTAGTGTTAGTCGAAGAGAAGGCGCGTAACATATTGCCGATCTTGGTATTGTCAAAAACCGGATTGGAACGATAGGCGAATAAGAGGACTAAGGCTGAGAACAATAAAGCCAAGACGATGCCTCCGACGATCTTCATCTTCTTTCCCTTCTGTAAGAAGAAGAAAATGATACCGGCGACTCCTAAACCAGCCACCAATCCGGCTTGGGCTCCGGAAATGTCAGCCTGGAAGAAACCGACCAAGACCAAGAAGGCCGCTACGATATAGACGCTTCTCTGCCACCAGTCCCGGCAAGAGAAAAGGCGCCAAAGAGCGAAAAAGAAATTGAAGATCATCAAGCCGGCGACATAAGCGGCATTGCCGATAGTGGAAGCCGGGTAATCCTTCATCAAGCCATAGACGGTAATCAAGACGGCGGTAGCGATGGAGATATCAAAGAAGCGATCCCAGTTCTCTTTTTTCCGCATAACCGTAATCAGGATCAGATAGAATAATAAGAAGTGTAATAAATGGAAGAATCCCAGCATCCGTTCCGCATTGCCCCAGAAGCTTAAGTTAAAATCCACTCCGAAGATACAGGATAGGGCCACAACTAAGAAATAGACCAGGATACCCCAAGTCAAGAAATTCTTCTTCGGCCGATACTGCGGATAGGTGGCGATCAGAAGCACCCAGAAGACGGTCAAAACCTCGATCAGGATATTGAAAGAGATCTGTTTCGAAGTGATGTATGGGAACAACAGGTTCGAGAAGATGAAAAAGAAGCTCAAGAACGACGCGTAAAGGCCATATTTCAAAATGGCCAGATAAGTTTTTGGCTGCATAATAGCTTGATTTTAAGTTTTAAGTTGATATAATAGTATTATATGATAAAGTCCAAATTAAAACAAATTATCCTGCTTTTAGGGGATATTGCCATCTTCTATCTTGCCCTCTATCTAACCCTCTATCTGCGCTATTTCAAGAACCCGGAAAACCGCTCCTGGGAACAGAATAGTGCCGTTTTTAGCTTGATTTTCTTGATCTGGATCATAATCTTCTATATTGGCAGCCTATATGACCTCAAGAAATTCGCTCACCGGGGCCGTTTTGTCGAGAATTACCTCAAAACCCTGGCCGTTTCCCTGGTCATTTCCATCATCTTCTTCTATCTCTTCCCATATAATAATATTTCCCCAAAAACCAACCTATTGATCTTTGCCGGCGTCTTTTCAGCCCTTTTCATCTCCTGGCGTTTCCTCTTCTCATATATCCTCAAGAATCGCCTGCCTAAGAACAATCTCGGCGTCATCGGCTACAACCCTCACTTGGCCGAGCTAATCAAAGACTTCAAGGCCAGCCCCCATATGGGATATGACATCAAATTCATCATCTTGAGCGAGGGCGAAGATATCGATCCGGAAATAAAGGACCTAGTTGAAGTCTTCGACGAAAGCGACGGCTTAGAAGAGCTGAGCTCTAAATATAAGATTACCAATATCATCCTGGCTAAGGACGTCAACAATTCACCGGAATTGAAGAAACGCCTGTTCAACTGCCTGCCTCTCGGCATCAGCTATACCACCCTTCCCAATTTCTATGAAAAAATCACCGGCCGGGTACCGCTCGAGATCATCGGACAATCCTGGTTCTTGGAGAATCTGGACCTAGCCGACAAAAAGGTCTTCGAGTTCATCAAGAGGAGCTTCGATCTTTTTTTAGCCATATTACTTTTGATCCTCTCAGCTCCCTTCTGGCCCCTGATTATCCTGGCCATCAAGCTCAATAGCCATGGACCTATATTCTTCACCCAGTACCGTATGGGCCAGAACAATATCCCTTTCAAGATGTACAAGTTCCGAACCATGAAGACTGATAACAATGACTATGGCCTGACTGTCGAAGGCGACAAGCGCATCACCAGTGTTGGACAAGTATTGCGCAAGACTAGGATTGATGAGATTCCTCAGCTCTTGAACATCATCAAAGGACAGATGAGCTTCATCGGACCTCGTCCGGAAAGGCCAGAGTTTATCGCTGAACTAAAAGAGAACGTTCCCTTCTTCGACATCCGTACCTTAGTCAAGCCAGGCATCAGCGGCTGGGACCAAATCTCCGGCGAGTATCATTCCGCTTCCGTCGCTGACACTATCAAAAAATTGCAACATGACCTTTTCTACATCAAGAACCGATCATTATTCTTAGACATCACTATTATATTAAAAACTATCAAGACCATCGTGGCCCACGAAGGGAGATAAAAAAATATATATGAAAAAAGCATTAATCACCGGCATCACCGGACAAGACGGATCATACTTAGCTGAGTTACTCCTGGAAAAAGGCTATGAGGTCCACGGCATCATTAGACGTTCATCATCATTCAACACTGGTCGGATAAATCACATCTACCAGGATCCGCATGAAAAAGAAGCCAGACTATTCCTTCACTTTGGCGATATTACTGATTCCACTAATATTTCCCGCCTTTTAGAAAAGATCCAACCGGACGAGATATATAATCTAGCCGCTCAGAGCCACGTCAAAGTCAGCTTCCAAATCCCAGAATATACCGCTGAAACCGCCGCTTTAGGAGCCCTAAGGATCTTAGATGCCATCAAAGAAGACAATCTCAAAACCAAGTTCTACCAAGCTTCATCCTCAGAAATGTTCGGCAAAGTCCAAGAGACTCCCCAAAATGAAAATACTCCTTTCTATCCTCGATCCCCCTATGGAGTTGCCAAGTTGTATGCTCACTGGATCACCAAGAACTATCGCGAAAGCTATGACCTCTTCGCTGTTTCCGGAATCCTGTTCAACCATGAATCACCTCGCCGCGGCTCAACTTTCGTTACCAAAAAAATCACTGAAGCCTTAGTCAAGATTAAAGAAGGCAAACAAGAAACCTTGCATCTAGGAAATCTGGAAGCTAGGCGCGATTGGGGCTACGCCAAGGACTATGTCTACGGCATGTGGCTGATGCTCCAGCAGGAACATCCAGATGATTATGTCCTAGCCACCGGAGAAACCCATAGCGTCCGCGATTTTGTCGAAGAAGCTTCCAAGATATTAGGTATGGATATCGTTTGGGAAGGAACCGGACTATATGAAAAAGGTATCGACAAGAATACCGGCAAGACCATCATCGAGATCGATCCAAAATACTTCCGCCCGGCTGAAGTGGAATTACTCCTAGGCGATGCCACCAAGGCTAAAGAAAAATTGGGCTGGGAACCAAAAGTAAGATTCAAGGAATTAGTAAAGATAATGATGGAGGCCGAATTGGCCAAAGAAAAACCTCTCAACTATTAAGCTGAGAGGTTTAAATTTAATTCAACGATCGATCATTTCCAGGTAAGGAGATTGAGCTTGATGAGAGCCAGCATGGCACAATTGACAGCGCTGACTTCAGTGAACTCTCCAGACTCCAATACCGCCCGGAATTCATCCAACGGAACTTCCAGAGTTTCCATAATTTCATTGCGGTTGGGCTGGCGGGCATCGGTAATCTTCTTGAGACCGGTGGCCAGATACATGTGAGCCGGAAGACCGTGATCATCCGGACCAGCACCGCGGAATTTTCCAGTTTCGATAATCGAATTTCCCAGATATTCCCAGGTACCTTCACTATAGCCGGTTTCGCGCAGATAAATCTCCTGAGACTTTTCGGTAATTTCAGATTGGGTAGCACCGGGAGCAATTTTTCCAATACCCCCCGGAGGCAATTCCCACGAAGCGCAATTGACTCCAGGCTTCCATTGGACGAGAGTGATAACTTTCCGGTCGACAGTGACCCCGAAGACCACCACCCATCCAAAATGACGGATCAAAGAATGGTATTCTTCATCGCCATTGCCTGTCCGGAGAGTGTATTTCAGCTCCTGTCCGAAAAAAGGGATTTTAGCACCCAGTTCATAATTACCAACTAACGGCCACCCTTTGAATTGCTCCTGGGCGGCAATCTTTCTGAATCTTTCAACTGAATTTTCCATGGTTTGATTGTGTTTAAGAACTGACGACAATAATATCATAAAAACTAATAAAAGTCAATAGTATGATGAAAAATGACAGCAAAATCACGGTTTTCGGCGGTAGCGGCCTAGTCGGCAGCTCAATTGTCCGGCGCCTGAAAGCCCAAGGATACACCAATATCTCCACCCCGAGCAGCAAAGAGGTTAATTTGGTGGATAAAGGCCAAGTGGATGAGTATTTCAAGACCCAACAGCCGGAATTCGTCTTCATGATCGCCGGTCTGGTCGGGGGTATATATGGCAATATAACCCGTCCGGCTGACTTCTTGTATATAAATTCCATGATGATCCTCAATGTCATGGAAGCCATCAAGACCTTCAGTCCTCAGACTAAGATCCTCTATACCGGTTCTACCTGTATCTATCCCAAAGAAAATCCCCAACCTATCAATGAAGACCGCTTTATGTCCGGAAAGCTGGAAGAAACCAACAAAGGCTATGCCGTAGCTAAAGGCTTAGGCGTCGTCGCTGGAGAATTATATCGCAAGCAATATAATATTAATGCCATCGCTGTCATGCCGACTAATATGTATGGACCGAATGACACTTATGACCTCCAGAATGGCCATATGATCCCTTCCCTGATCCAGAAATTCGTTAATGCCAAGAAGGATGGCACTCTTCTGAGCTTCTGGGGCACTGGAACACCAAGACGCGAAGCTCTGTATGTCGATGACACCGCTGATGCCTGCATCTTCCTGATGAACAACTACAACGAACCCCAGATCATCAACATCGGTACCGGCTTCGATTATTCCATCAAAGAATTCATCGCCATCCTGGAAGAAGTTATGGACTACAAAGCCGATATTACTTGGGACACCACCAAGCCTGACGGAACCCTAGAGAAACGGACCGACATCACCCGCCTCAAAGAGATTATGCCTGATTTCGCTCCTCGATCGTTCGCTGAAGGTGTCAAAGAAGTATTGAAGGCTGATTTCGGATGGGAGTTTAAGGATTAGATAAAATTAAAGAATAAATCAAACAAAAAAACAGTTCTAAATTAGAACTGTTTTTTTATTACCTAAAGAATTTTTTAACGCTGCTTGAAAGCCTGCTTCAAGAAATCATCGACATAGGGATGGAGCTTAATTGCCAAGCCTTTCTTGTAGTCTTTTAGAGTGACAATCATCGGATTATTATGGAGCTTGTCTAATTTGATCTTGCCATAGCCTTCGGCTGAATAAGCTAAATTCATAGTATCGGTTCCCTTGCCATGGCCGAAGGGATCAGCCTTGAATAATGTCCTGGCCGTTCCCAGAAACTTGATGTTCTTAATCTTCAAACCGCATTCATTCTTAACCTTATTTTTCAGAGATTCCATAGCATCAGATCCCCTCTCAATCCGGCCGCCGATAGGCCAGAAAGTGTTCTTGGCCGGATAATTATCCCGGTTAACTAATAATATGCCATCCTGATACTTTATAAAGACGTCATGGCAGCAGATTACCAAGTCTTGGTGGGCAGTTATATAATCCTTGATATCCATCCAAGAAGCCTTCAAAGGCTGCCGGCTGACCTTTTTATTATTCTCCGTTAGGTATTCTTTCATAATAAATTTTATTAATCCTTAGGCCTCAACAAAAACTGACTAAACTTTCCCACCACTCTTCTAATAATAAAAAAGGCTGGAACTGGAAGCGAATTAACAGTCCAAGCTCGACGCAATTCTTTCCAACCCTTAATCCGTTGTTTCAAGCTACTACCGCTCGCCCCACCAGCTCTCATCTTAACGATAATCTCTGGCAGATATTTAACTTTAATCTTTTTTACCTTTAACGAACGCAGAATAAATTCATAATCAGCAGCTAAGGAGAAAGAAGTATCAAATATCTTACTAGATCTTTCATACACTTCACGTCTTACAAAAAATGTTGGATGAGGAATAATCCAGCCGCTATTTATCTTTTTTTCGTTATATTCCCCACTCTTCCAATACCGAGTTTGCTTAGTGATATCGTCCTGATTGACATAGACTAAATCACCATAGACAGCATCAATATCCGGATTATTTTCAAAGACATCATTAATCTTTTGCAAAACAGAATTATCATAATAGAAATCATCCGAATTTAATATTCCCACAATATCACCGGTGGCCATCTTAACCCCTTTATTCATAGCATCATAGATACCAGCATCTCTTTCGGAAATCAATCTAATAGGAAATTTCTTCTGGTATTCACTAACTATGGCTACTGTCTCATCCTTTGAAGCCCCATCTATTACTAAATATTCAATATCCTGATGGGTTTGGTTAATGATGCTATCAATAGTATCAGAGATGGTTTTAGCACTGTTATAGCTAGGAGTTATTATAGAAAATCTCATAAATTATTATTAATTATTTTTTGGTAAATTGATATCTGATCTTTAATTATTTTATCTTTCGAATAGTTATCAGCAAATTTTCTAGCATTTTCACTCAATCTTGAATAATCATCAAAATCATAAGATTTCTCTATCATATTCTTTAAATTTTCAACACTAGAAATAAAACCATTAACCCCATCCTTTATAAACTCTAATCTGGTACCGATATTAAATCCAATTACTGGAACACCAAGGGACATAGCCTCAAGGACGGTTAAGCCAAAGGTCTCAAACATTAAAGATGGTGAGATTAAATATCTTGCTTTAGCTATCTCTTTCAAAGTATCTTTATTATCTAATTTCCCCAAAAAAATTATATTATCAGACTTTAAAGCATCAGATCTATTGCTTAGTTCGCCCTCACCTATTAATCTCAAAACGTATTTTTTATCTAATTTTTTCCAGGTTTTCAACAACTCCAAAACCCCCTTACTTTCATCCAGTTTTCCAACATAAATATAATCCTTTTTGCCATCATGAACGACACTTTCAACCTCAACAAAATTCGGTTTAAAAATAATCTTCTCTGAACTTATTCCTAACTCAATAATTTTTTTTCTCTCAGAATCACTTAGAACAAAAAATTTATCAATATGCTTAATCTGGTTGGTTAATTTATAAAAGAATAAAGCCAGGGCAGTAAAAATACTTTGCAAAAATGAATTTCGATAGCATTTATGAATAATACCAAAATAAGGAAATTTTTTATGAGCACAAAGCTCACAAATACCACAATTATTCCTATAAAATATTCCAGAAATACACCACCACCTATAATTATGCAAAGTCTGGATAGTTTTTGCTCCGGCTTTCTTCGCAGCCCTAAAAACACTAGGCGTTAAAAGGGGGTAAAAATTATGGACATGGACCAAATCAATCTTATTTTCAGAAACCAACTTATAAATATTATTATAATGCTTCCGCGAAAACCAAATTGTAAAAAGAAGCTTAAAAATATTGATGTCATCATTATAAACTACATATTTAAAAACATTGCCAGTGCCTAAACATTTTTCCAGAGCCGAAAACTCATGTTGAAAAACGACATCTTCACCGCCGATAGACTTAGACTGATAATTATTATGCACTAATAAAATTTTCATATTAATTTATAGACAAAGCTCTTATATAGCAATCAACCTGATCTTTATCCTTTTTATCCAAATCAAATTCTAAAGCCTTATTATGATAGATCTGATAATTCTCGGACATCTCAATAATCGCTTTTTTAAGATTATCAGAATAAGAAATATCAAAGATAATTCCATTTTCTCCATTTTTAACCAGCTCAGGGGCACATCCTACCCGGTCAGATAATATAACTGGTAACCCAAAATAAAAAGCCTCTTCAACTACCAAGCCCCATGGCTCACTTAATGACGGCAGGACAAATACATCATTCCTTAAAAATACCTTGTTAATATCCTTATTTTCGACATGGGCAATAAAATTAATGTTTGGTCCTGCCGAATCCTTTAATTTATGTTCCAAACGTCCTGAACCAACTATTTCTAACTTAAATTGAGGCAGATCATTAAACACCCTTATAAGCATTGCTAAATTTTTTTCTTCCGATAATCGACCAACATACAGAAAATTACCACTAAAATTCTGGTTATTATTTCTTGATGATTGAACCTTATTTATTATACCCACCCCTTTGGTTATATAAACGAATCGGTGATAAGCTAATTTTTCCAATAATTTTTTTTGGCTCGAGCCAGAAGCAAAAACCGTATTAATCCTATTTAGAAACAACTTCTTCACAAACCTCTTCAAACCTTTATGGATACTGTCACCTACGCCCGACTCTAGAGCTAAAGCATTTTTGCTTTTTCTTTTTAACAAAACTATCAACCAATATTCCAACAAATCCCAACCACCAACTACAATCTTCTTAAATTTAATCTTCCTCAATACAAAAAATAATTTGATTGATGATTTAATAACATTCCTCTCTTCAAATTTTCCATCAGACAGGAAGCAATAATCAAAATTAATCTTCCCAGAAGTAAAATCGTTAGTTCTGATAGCCGAACCTTTGCCCACAAAGATAACATAAATATTTAATTTCTTTGACAATTCATTGTACAAATTAATCTTATAGAACGAAGGCAGATGGGTAACAAAAATATAATCAAACATATTTTAAGATTCCTTTATTTAAATATTTTCTAAAGATAACCAAAGCCAAGTAAATCAAAGCACCGGAAAGGATAAATTTCAAAAACCAACCATCGACAAAAAATCTGCTGATTATCAAATAAACAATATTGTTGGTATAGGGATGAAATATGAACAAAAACATTGAATTCTGTCCCAGATAACCCAACAGATCATTAAGTTTATTTCTGCTGTTGACCTTATTAAATAAAACGAATAAAAACACGATTACCAATAAGCTATAAAAAACATTATAAACTGGGGAAGAAAAAGATCTCAAAGACAAATTTAAATCTGGAATTGGTAAAAATATTAAGCTCAAAGGAATAACAGCCATCAAATATTGCCAATATTTTAGGATATTTTCCTTCCAAAAATTAAATACAATATAACCGGCGAATATCCACAAAGAAGAAATCAGCCCGATATCTAAAACAAAAGGTAATTTTACCTTTAAATTGATTGCCAAATAAAAAATTATTAGAATCAAACCACCGACAACCACTTTATTTTTTACAAATTTCAACAATAAATAATTGACAAACTTACCCCAGAATAAGGCCGGCAAAAACCAAAGCACAAAACCATAATGATTCAAATGTTCCATGTCCATCCAGAAGAAAATACCCGCTAAACCACTCAATATGCTTTCATTTTCTTTGTGCAGCAAAATATTTCTAAAATAAGTGGCAAGAAATCCCAAAACAGCGAATACAAAGAAATAAATCATTATCCTCTTAAAACCCTTAACCAGAAAATCCCTGACATTATCTTCGATTTTAATAAAAAATCCAGAAAGGAAAAAGAATAATGGCATATGCCAAGAAAATATAAAACCGGTCAATGGAGATGAAATATGCCCCAGGACAACAGCTAAAATAGCCAAACCCTTAAGCCTGTCAACAGAAAGATCTTTTATTTTATTCTTTAATCCTTCTGGCATAAAAATTATCATCATCTATCTTAATTACCTCATAGCCAAATTCCTTCAGTAACTTGAAGACATTACCTTCTGGTTCGGAAAAACATTCAAAGGCGATGCATTTTACATCATAATTACGGAAGAAATTTATTCCTCCTCTTAATACATTTTCCTCAAAACCTTCAGTGTCTATCTTAACGATGTAATTATAACGTTTGTCCAGATATTGTTCCGCAAAATTATCAAGGGTATCAGTAGTTACTTTAATACATCCATTCGAATCATTAGAGATCCTATTTATGCTGGTTTGTTTTTTGTTGTCAGTAAAATATGATTCACCGGCCACATCGCTCAAAGCTAATTGCACCACCTGCCTTTCATCATAATCATTCAATAGAAAATTCATCCTGCATTGTTTGGCAACCAAAGGATGAGGCTCAAAAGCATAAATATTCTTAACCCTATCCATCATTAACACTGAATAAGAACCGATATTAGCCCCTATATCCAAAAAAATTGAATCAGGCGTAGCTAATCCTCTCAACAAATCAATTTCTTTCTTATCCGGAACATCCGTATAAACAAACATAGACGAAACATTGCTATCGGGATACAAAAAGATTTTTCGACCATTAAATAATCTTATAGATATTATCTTTTTGGTGATTCGTTTAAAAATCTGATAATTAAAAGCCTTAATTAAATAAAACGGAACTTTCACTAACGGATTATTACTAAAAATATATTTAGCTATCTTAAAAATGGTTTTCATTTGGTGAAAAATAAAATTATTTTTTTTATATAATATTTTAGTATCGACCAAATATGGATAATTTGTAAAATCCAATTTGGAGCTACATTATTTTTTTTCTTGATCTTTAGATATTCTTTATAGATTTCCAGAGTTCTATCTTTGCCAATCCCCCCCTCACTCCAAGCTGAAACAAAAACATCTTTCATAATTACTTCTGGAAAATCCTTATAAGCCCTTAAAAGAATCTCGTAATCCATGCAAAATTTATTATTTACATCAAAAACTCCGTATTTATCAAAAAATCTCTTATTAGTAAATAAAGCCTGATGAGGCAACGACATTCTAAACAATAAAGATCGTTTGCTTTTAAATTTACCAGATGTCTCAAAAATAATATCTTTTTCAGCGGTATTGCTAACTCGTTTAATTCGGCCACAAACCAACAAATCATCTTCTGGATTAATATCTTTAACCATTAAACTGATCACATTATTTTCTAATAGATAATCATCTGCTCCCTGAAAATTAATATAATCACCGGTTGCAGCAGCCAAACCTTTATTAAAGGCATCACTAATACCCTTATCAGGTTCACTAATCCAATATTTGATTCTGTCTTGATATTTCTTAATAATATCAGCAGTTCCATCAGTAGACCCACCATCGATTATAATATATTCTATATTTTTATAATCCTGATCTAAAACCGACAATATCGTTTTCTCAATTGTCTTAACAGAATTGAATGATGGGGTTATGATTGAAATTTTGATAGGATTCTCCATATTTATTACTTCACATTATAAAAACTTTTTATATTATCACAAATATACCTCACCTCTTTCTTGCTCAAGAAAGGATGGATTGGTAACGACAGTATATTTTTAACCTTGTTTTCCAAAACTGGTAATGAGGCTGTATATTCTTTGAAGCAGACCTGTTTGTGAACCGGAATAGGATAATGGATTAAAGTAGCAATACCTTTTGACTTTAGATATTCCATCAAAGAATCTCTCTTATCAGTTTCGATCACATAAAGGTGAAAAACCGGATGGCAGCCTTTTCTAGTTTCAGGCAATTTAATTTCCTTGATGCCTTTCAAATGATGTTGATAGATATCAGCTATCTTTCTCCGGCTCTTGTTGTTCTTATCCAGATATTCCAATTGTACCGACAAGATAGCAGCCTGGATTTCATCTAAGCGACTGTTCAGACCATATGATTCATGTTCATAGCGATTCTTCTGACCATAATTCCTTAGCTGTAAAATCTTTTCATACAAAACATCATCATCAGTGGTAATAGCACCACCGTCACCGAAAGCTCCAAGGTTTTTAGTGGGATAGAAACTGAAACAATTGATAATTCCGAATGATCCAACTTTCTTCTTCCCAAAAGTAGCTCCATGAGCCTGAGCACAATCTTCAATCAGATGAATATTATGTTTTTTACAAATATCTAGGATTTTGCCTAGATCAACGCTCTGGCCATAGAGATGGACTGGAATTATCGCTTTAGTCTTGCTAGTAATAGCCGCTTCGATCTTAGAAGCGTCAATATGGAAATATTCATCAATGTCCACAAAGACTGGCTTAGCACCGACAGAAATGATAGATAGGGCCGTAGCAGCCGCTGTATGGCTAGTAGTGATAACTTCGTCGCCTGGGCCGATATTCAGGGCTAATAAAGCAATTTGGAGGGCTTCCATGCCATTGGCCACGCCGGCAGCATGCTTAGTGCCGACATATTCGGCGAAGTCCTTTTCAAAATTAGCCACCTGCTTCCCTAATATATACCAACCAGAATCCAAAACGGATTTAATAGCCCGATTGAATTTCCGACGATGAGTTTTATATTGCTTTTGAAAATCGTTAAACTTGATTTCCATATTATTTCTTGTTATTTAAATATTTCTTAAATTCATTGTAGTCTCTTAGGTAATCGCTCTCATTGTAATAATCATTAGCCAATACCAAGATTACGCAGTCTGGAGAGAACTTTTCCATAGTATGCCAAAGCAGTGGGCCAAGGCGAACGCCAAGGTATGGATCACTCATGGTAATGCTCTGCTTGTTTTTTCCATCATCCAGTTTTAATACGAAACTGCCATTGATACAGAAGATAATCTGATCCAGCTTCTTGTGAGCATGATGGCCACGGACCGCATCCTTATTAAAAAGATTATTAATATAATAAATTCTCTTGATATCAAAAGGCACACTCTTTTTCGATTCCCCGATTACCAAATTGCCATCAGGAAAATCATTGAAGAATTGCAATTTGATTATACCGGAATTCTTAACCTTTATTTTTTTGACCATATAATTTATTTTTAAAATTCAAATAAATTTTTTCAATTAAAGCATTGCTAATTATATAAGTGTAAATCCTATCCTTAAAACTAACCTTTTTAAAACCAAAATTAAAATCATGATTTATTCCCTTAATTAAAAATAAATTTTCTCGTAAAGCCTTAAAATACTGCCTATAAATAATATCCCCTACTTCCCTGGATAAAACATATCCATTCACGCCAAAATATCTGTTTTTCGAAAGTAAGCAGAATCCATGAAAATGATAAAAAACCAAAGGCCATTCTTCCCTTTTTCCCTTGAGATGGCCGAAAACTTTGCCATCTTTCACTGTAAAATCATATTGTTGGACATTCCAAGGAGCAACTCCGCCACCCAAATGCTGCAATTCATGGACTTTTTCAAACTTAACAGTCCAGTCATCCAAATACTTCTGATCGCCGAAACGGCCATTATCCAAATAACCAAAGCACCAATCCAAACAAGCACTACGCCACCAATCAAGTATCTTCAAACCATTAGGGTTACATCTAAAAACCATGAATTGGACGCAATACTTACCGCTAACTGACGCTTGATCATATTTCTTAGTATAGCGATGTTCGGTTATCATGACATCATTATTACCTAATTCATCAATCAGAATCTTAGGATCATTGAAAAAATACAGATCGGCATCCAGATAAGTAATCATCTCCAGTTCCGGATGTGATTGGGACAAGAACCAAATAAAGTTGGAAGCGCAAGTCCAAGAATATTCAGCCACCCCTCTTTCTGATTTAGCTTTCAACAATTCTGGACTTTCAAATTCTTTTAAAGACACCAGTTTAATACCTCGCAAATTCATCTTTTCCAATAGTTCATAAGTCAAATCATCCATACACAAGATCCAGAGGGTAAATTCTTCTGAACAATTGGCCGCCAACGAATTATACATGGCAAGACCTTTATAGAAATAATTACGATCAAATAAGGTGCAAAAATTTATCATAATATTATTTTACCTTAATTGCTATCACAACATTATCAAGATACAAATCATTATTCTTGGGTAGAAATAAATTAAAAATTTCACCAATAATATTAAATGGGGCGTTTATTATTATTGAAATGATGTAATTAAAAATTCCCTTTCGGCACCAAAGAGTCTTTTTATATATATAAGCATTAATCATCTGGAAAATAACTCTAATATCTGCAATGGACTTCCTTTGCTCAACAATTTTAAAACCGTTATTTTTCAACAAATGGCTCAGGCCAAAAGAACTATATCGGGCATAATCATACGGTTGTTCATGTTCATCCCACAAAAATGGCACTGTTAATAACATTTTACCCCCAATCTTTAGAACTCTATTTATCTCCGATAAATGATCATCGGGATTAAAAACATGTTCCAAAACCTCGTTCGATATAACCGAATCAAATGAATCATCTTTAAAAGGAAACTTTTTGCCATCATAAAAAACATCAACATTTTCATTCTTATGATCGTGCCCGCTTTGTTCAACATCCATTCCAATATATTCATCGACCCAAAAAAGATCTTTATAAGGTTTTTCCCCGCAACCAACATCCAAAACCCTGCCAGAAATAAAAGGTGATAATTCTTTAATATTTTTATAAAGTCCCAATCTAGCAAAATAAAAAGGATTCAAAAAAATACTCCAAAAATTAGGAAAAAAATTTTGTCTTATTATTTTTTCTTTTATCTTTGATATCATTTTTTTAATTTAAAAATATAACCCTTAAAATACATACCCCTGTAATTTGATTCATCTGAGTTACAATGTTCTAAAATTAAATCGTATTTAACTAAAATATTCGACAAAAATTTTTTTTCACTAAATATCCAGGCCGGGTAAGAAGCGTTGTAAATATCTGGAGAAACTTTTTGGATTGAAATAATGTCAGAGGATGAATTTGAAAAAGCAGTTTTATCAATAACAATATATTCTATATTAAGTGCAAGAAATTTATCCAACCATTCAAAAGGACTCTCTAAATATTGCAATACGCTAGATAACAACAAAACATTAGGCCTTATAACTTTCAAACAATTTTCAATAGTTTCGTAAAATTTTAAATTTTGATTTTGAAAATATTTATTACCAAGCTCAATAAACCTTTTTTGTTCTACCACATTCCAAAATAATGATAAATTTTTAATTGATGATAGAAATTTTAAATTTTGATAATAACTACTTCCCAATGAACCACCAAAATCAATAACATCCAATTTTCCATTATTTTCAACAGCGCAATGTAGCAAGCCTGACAAAATCAACCAAGAATAATCAGCTTTGTAAAATAAAACCGAATCTCTTTCAAATAGTGCCTCACCATTTTTTACTTTAAGTGCTGCGTCTAGACATTTTTCCAAAATGATATCAGAATCATACCCAGAACATCTATTCTGGGCATCACTCCAACTTTGATAACTACCGAACCAACCGTATTTGCTTTTTGGCTTTAAAAACTTTAATAGAATTGGAGGTATAAAATTCTTAATATTATTTTTGATTTTTACCAACATATTTTAAAATTCTTTTTAAATATCTCAACGCTTTAAAGGGCAGACTAATCTGGCTTCTAAAATAAACAATTACAGCCGAACGAGCTTTTAAATTTTCCTTAATTTCAATATTATCTACTAGAATCTTAACATTTTCTACATTATCAGTCTTATTAAAATTATCCACATTATCACAATAAGTACCACTACCATCAAAACCAATATTATATATCAGCGATTCCCGAGGATAAAGCGTTAATTTATTCTTTAAAAAAGCCGAAGCGTACCACCTAACAGCCCAAGAGCTGTTCTTACCAGCAATTTGATCTCTTAGCATTTGAGTAAATTGATACGAACCAGAAAAATCAAACTCTTTAGTTAATTTTTTATCTTCTAATTCTTTTAGTAATTTTTTACCATCAGATTCAAACAAATCCCAACCCCGTTTCCATGTTGCCCAACCCCAACAATCAGCGCCTTTCAAAAAATATGTTTCTGGTAATTTTTCTTTTATTGGATAAATATAAGAATGAATACTAATTACGTCATCATCATTCTCATATAAATTCAAACCTTTATTTAAATATTCCAAAAAATAACGTGAAGTTATAATATCATCCTCTAAAACAATAATACGCCCGTATTCTTTAATAATCTCAGAAACACCAGCTATAATAGATTTGCCTAAACCATAATTTTTTTCTCTAGTAATAATTTTAACATTCTTAAAACCAGATATGATTTTTAAATATTCCCGCAACTCCAAAACACTTTTTTTACTATCCAAATTATCCTTTGGACCATCAGAAAAAATGATAAGATCACTATCTAAAGCTAGAGTATTTTTTTGTAAAGCTTCAATTGTTTTTTGAGTATGCCAGAGTCGGTTATAAACAAACAAAGCTATTGGGGCTAATTTCATATTAATTCTTTTTTATTACCAAAATATAACCATTCGGTTTAGACCTCGGGAAACCAATCACTAACCAAAACAGCTTTAAAAGATAATTAAATATTTTAACAATGCCACAATTTGAATTATAAAACGAAGCGGCTTCTCTTCTATACCACCTTAAAACTTCGAAGATCTTATAAGATCCAACCCTCTGCTGCTGCCTATTGTTGAAATAATTAAGTATAGATTCCGGGGGATAAGGCCTGACATGATCTATGTCGAAATAAAAGCCGGGATACATCAAAGGACTCCTTAATATTAAATATCCACCAGACTTTAAAACCCTAAACATTTCATCCAAAGAACTAACAATACTTTTATAATCTAGATGTTCAATGACATGAGAACAATGGATAACATTAAATTTTTCATCATTAAAAGATAATTCGACTATATCCCCGACGGTGGCATTCAATCCATTATTCACGCCTAAATTGACCAGGTCAACATTCTTTTCCAGGCACTTAATATTAAAATTTTTATATTTGTCTCTAACCATCATTGGAAATCTACACAAACCAGAACCAACCTCTAAATATTCAATATTATTTTCATTAATTTTTAAATTATCAAAAAATTTGAAAACAACATTATCCTCTTTTTTAAAAGTTTTTTGATTATAGGCTGAATAGATCTTATCCAATATATTTTTCATATATTTTATTTAATAACTACTTCTTTATCTTCCAAACTCTAGCCTCCCATGGACCATTGCAATAAAAACCTGGACCAAAAAATACCATAACATCAAATTTATCTAATAAATTAATAGCTGGCCCATATTCTTCCCGTTCCGAATTATCAAGTAATATATAACCACCATCTTTTATTTTGGATAAAACATTGTTCATACAACTATTTCTTGCTCGACCATCAACCACTATTAAATCAAAATAATTATCAGGGTATTCTTTAATTTTTTCTACGTATTTATTAAAGTTTTGACCTTCATAATTTTTATCACTACTTAGAGAAACAAAGGTTTCACCATTAATATTTTTTTCTGGTGGACAACAATAAATATCCACATTCATTATTTTCTTCGCGACCAAATGCTTTTTAACTATTTCATACCAAGATTGATCATGCTCAACAGTCACGACCTTCTTAACTCTTTTTGAATAATATAAAGTTGAACCACCACTACCATATTCAAAAACTATCATTTCCTTATTAAGATTTCGGTCAAGCCATTCTTTTAAATCAAAGTTAACCCAGGGAACCTCATTAGATAAAGGTGATCTACCCCAAGAAAAAATATATTTAATATATTTAGGCTGACTGAATAAAATCTTAATTATTGGCAAATAAAATATTACTTTGGATTTTAATTTTTTAAACATAAATAGGAATTAATTTAATATTAAAATAACATTTTCAAAAAATCAGTTCTAGTTTTTCTAAAAAATAACAAGGATAACACAACAACAAGATAAGAAACGACTGTTGCTAAGGCTGCGCCATTTATTCCCATTTTTGGAATCAACAGAATATTTAAAATGACATTAGCGATCGCTCCAAAAACAGTAATCAGAAAATAAATCTTACTATAATTTTCCGTAATTAAATACTGACCAATAACCACACCTAAAAACGTACCGATAACCGACCAAACATAAATACGCAAAGCAGAAACTGATCCCATATATGCACTTCCAAATAATATAGAGATTATCGGTTTTGCTAATAACGTAATAGAGGTTGCGACGACTATCGCTAAAAATAACATCAAGAAAAAAAGCTTTTTTAATCTGCTAAAATATAAATTCTTGTCAATCTTTCTAGAATTTACTATAGCCGAAAATAATGATGGACAAATTGTCATAGGAATAACATACCAAACCTCTGAGAGCTTTGTGGCAGCCGAATACAAACCAACAGCTGTCTCATTAACCATCTGCTTAATCATAACCTGATCAATCCTCATATAGATAGAAATGGAAACACTGGTTAACATTAACAACCAAGAATCAGACAACATTCTTTTGGCAACTATCCAACTAAAATTCCAAGATCTTATTTCTAGCCCTGATCGGCGATAAGCCACCATTAAGGCAATTCCCAACCAAATGGAATCCAAAACATAAATGAGCATCAACCAAATAACCCCAAAACCGGATAAGATCATGAAAATCTTCAGAACCGATGAAATTGAAGAAGAAATAATTTGAGAACGAACATTGTTTTTAGCTTCTACTCTAGCCTGGAAAAAGGTACTAATGACATTAACAGCCTGAAGGACAAAGGTCAGAGAATACAAAATAACCAACCCTCTTATCATAGGCGAAGCATTTGTAAAAAATACCACGCAAACCGTCACCAAAAAAGCAACTATTCCGCCCCCGATCTTCAAACGCAAAGCCGTCCCTAAAAGCTCATCTCTCTTCTCGGGAAATTTTACTAATTCTCTATTTAAAATACTATTAACACCCAGATCCGCTATAAAAGCAAAAAGTCCAACAAAAGCTAATACATAATTCAAAATACCATAATTTTCAGGCCCCAAATATCGAGCCATCCAGATGCCTATGCAAAAAGACAAACCTAAGTTGAACATTTGGCCAAAAAACATCCATCCGGTATTAGCAAAATAACGCTTGAATCCTTCATGGTTCAAAACCCAACGCCATTTTTTAGGGATAAATCTCTCAATTTTTGCAAAAATTCTAGTTAACATCAGCTTATTTTAACCAAATTTATCGACCTTAACAAAACAATACGACATAGCAATTCTACCATTTTACCAAATAAAATTCAACTTAAATTATTAAAAAATAGCCAAAATAACAAAAAATACTCTTAATTTCAAAAAATCAAAAGTATTTAAACAAAAACACTTAAAAAACCCAATAAAAATTGCTAAATTTCACCATAAACCCCCCTCAGAAGATCTAAATCTTTTTCACTTCCCTTCAATAATTCAATATTCTTAGCTTCAGCGGCCTTTAAGAAGTCTAAAGAAGCCTTGTCTAGGCCCATTTCTTCAGCATAGAGCCTTAGAGCTGCAAAATCCTTTATAAAGCAGTGTCCACCGGCTCCACGGCCAGTATTAATATCCGTTCCCGAAGCATGAACCGGGTCTAAATGGCTCGAACCTATCCTTGGGTCAGAAGACATCCCAGATCTGATTTTTTGCCAATCACTTCCCTCTTTTTGCGCTAGATCATAAAGGATATTGGCATAGATAACTTTCATAAACAAAAAGCAGTTACTAGCATATTTAACTAATTCTGCTTCTTTAGCCTTACAAATGAAATTAAGCGGAGAATCCGGCAAAACGCTCAATATCTCTTCAGCCCTTCTCCTGTATTCCTCATTATCAATCGGATATCCCACTATATTTCGAGTCGGATTAGCAGCATCAAAAGCAGCTTTAACTTCAGTCAAGAATTCAGGTGAATGAAATATATATTTATCCGGATATTTAGCTTGCAGCTTTTCACAAGTTCCAGGCAAAATAGTCGACTTGATAACAGCTGATTTTCCTGATCCAACTAAAGACAGCACTCCGCTAATCGTATCAAAACTAAAACCATCAGGGGTAGTCGGGGTAGGCACAGCGATAAAGACAATATCACACTCAGCCAATTTTTTCCGATTTTCTTCACTATCCAAACGACGAGAATAACGGACAATCTCAAAGCCGCGATTCTCAAAATCATCAGCATAATTCTTCCCGATGAAACCCTGACCGATAAAACCGATCTTTAATGATCCAGACATAATATATAAGCTTAATTTATTATATGAAATCATTCTAGCTCAATTTCATAAAAACAAAAAGAGCGGGCCGAAGCCCGCTCTTTTTTATTCACGATCTACGAATAAATCGAGAAAACTAACTATTTAGACAATACCTGAGTATCAGTAGTCAAACCTTTAACAGTGTGACCATTTGACCAGGTAGGAGTAGAAATAGAAGCATTATCAGACCATTCGAAGCTACCGGTAGTGGCATAAGAAGCATCCTCTACGATTGAAGTAGTGATGGAATCAGAGCCCTGACCAGAAACGCCGACAGTAGCCAAGATTTCAAAAGTCTTGGTAGTACCAGCAGCGATAACTTCTTCAGTACCGAAAGCTAAAGTAACAGTCTTTAAAGCAGCATCAACAGTAGAAGAAGCAGCCTTAGTAGAACCGTTAACCTTAACTGAGTTAGAAGCTAAAGTAGCGATAGTAGCCTGAGAGGTAGTAGCGTAAGTTAATACGACTTTTCTCAAAGTTACATCAGCATTAGCATCAGCAGTAACTGTAAACTTAGAAACAACCTTGTTACCAGCATTTAAGGTGGTATCAGGTAAAGCTAAGATAGCTACAGTTGGAACAGTCTTTCTGATACGGAAGTTATTAGCAATAACGGTCTGGTTTGGAGTATCAACCAAAGTACCGGCAGAAGTCTTGTATTGATAATCAGTGATCATAAATCTCAAGTCTTTGTCAGTAGCGGTATTGTCATTAACGATGTTGTTTAAAACAACCTTAACAGACAATACTTTCTGGGTGTTAGCAGCAAGACTAACCTTGTTATCACTAATAGTGAAGGTACCTTCTCCATTAACTGGAACAAAGCTATCGATTAAAGTGGTGCCATCATATAATTTGATAGCAGAAATTCTAGAATCGGTAGAGGTAGTGATTGCAGCACCAGAGGTAGCATAGTTACCTAAAGTGATCTCAGTCAAATTAGCGCTATCATCGATAGAGGTAAATTTGAATTGAGCAACTTCATGCTCGGAAGCATTGGTAGCTAACATACCGGCACTTGGAGTATCACCATTAACAGCCAGGTTCAAAGAACCCTGTTCTGAAATAGCGAACTGAACAGTAGTACCAGTGATGGAAGGACCAGTGACAGTAGTGCCTCTGGAATCCTGTGCATTAATGGTCATAACAGTCTGGAAACCATTAGCTGCACCAGCAGCGGAAGAATCGAAAGAACCTTTCAATTCAATGCTCTTAGTAGCATCTTTAGCAATGGTGAAATTCAAGCTAGAGAAGGTAGCACCAGTTGAACCGAAGTCAACGGTATTACCAACCTGGACACCATCAACAAACAACTTCATATCAGAGATATAAGAAGCTGAAGTGGTACCAGTGCTTGAAGCCAAAGCGATAGAAGTTACTTTAACGCTGTCATTGCCAGCCTTTAAAGTAAATTTGCCCAAAGATACATCACTTCCACCACGAACGATGATCTTACCATTGGAGTAACCATCATTTCTAACAGTGGTCAAGTTTGCACCCTGAACAGTGAAGATAGCACCGGTTGCAGAACCACTTGGGTTAGCAATTGCATTACCAGAGCTTACATATTCACCATTCATTCCAGCAAAGATAGTAGTGCCATCTAATTTAGCCATGAAAGCAGAAGCTGCAGTAGCATTAGATTTAGCCTTTACCATTACCTTAACTTCGTTATCACCCTTATTCAATGAAACATTGCTGTCAATTGATTTAGTGATCAAAGCGCTGGTGCTGGAAGCAGGATCGAAAGAATCTAAAAGATTACCATTAACGTAAACTCTTACATTCTCGAATTGATCAGTGGTAGTAGCGTTAGAACCGTTAGAACCGTAGATCAATTTCAAACCGTCAGCTACGATAGCTTCATCAGCTCTGATGTTTGCTAATAAAACAACGTTATCAGAACCCTTGATGATAGTGGTATCAGAAGGGGAAGTTGTTTTCTTAGAAACAGACAAAGCACCAGCGTCAATAGTAACGCTAGAGATTGGATAAGCATCAGCAACGGTAGAACCATTAGAAGTGGTGTAAACGTTAGCACCGAAACCAGTAGCTTTTTCAATAACTACAACATCAGTGCTCTTGTTTACAGTGAAGGTAAAGCTATCAGAAGCAGTGTTTGCTTTTGAAACTACATCACCTTTAACGTAGAACAATTTCTGACCATCATCCTTTAACATGTCGAAACCAGCGGCTGGCATGTTGAAGGTTACGTAACGACCACTAACAACGGTAGATTCGGAAACCTTATTACCATTGTATTCTAAGTAAAGATTCATAGCAGCAGAAGCCAAATCTTCAACACCTGAGTTCTTCAAAGTGATAGATTTAACTACAGCATCTTTAGCAGTACCATTGAAATCTAAACCAACCTTAGCTAATTCTACTTTTTCATCACCAACCTTTACAGTAGTAGCTGCAGTTGAAGTTGATGAAATGTATAAATTAACAACGTTGTAAGAAGTTGGTGACATTAAGTTACCATTAACTGGGAAAGAACCAGTTACAGAAGCTGCGGAAGCGCTAACCATTGAAGCGGAAGCGACACCTAAGCCGATGTTACCAGCACCAGTACCAGTCAAAGAAGCAATGATGTCCAAAGAAACAGTCTGACCAGCACCAACAGTTAAAGCTGGAACGAAAGTCAAGATTGATTCGTCATTGGAGTTCATTGATTTCTTGGCAGCAACAACAACACCATCCTTTTCTGCCCAAACCTTGTCAACGTTAGTGTAGCTAGAAAGACCGATTCTCTTTACAGTAATAGAATTTACTGAAACAGCACCGTCATTAGCTGCGGTCAGGTTAACTTTGGTGAAAGGAACACGAGCGCCGTTCTGTGGAACAGAAGCAGCAGCTGGGGTAGCGGAGCTTAATGAAACCATTAAGTTTGAACCAGTAACAACTGGGCCAGTAGCACCACCCTGTGAATCCTTGGTGATCATTTCTTCAGCACCAGCAACTGGAGTACCTAAAGTGCCGATAGCGGAAACAGTGATAACATTGCTGAAATCGAATCTGTTAGCGTTGAAAGCAGCTTCGGTAGCGATACTGCGATAGGTAGAACCATCGAAGTAGTAGATAGTTGCAGCACCAGCAGTCTTTACCAATGAACCAGCAGGAACAGTTCCTGTAGGTAATGGAGTACCGATAGTGTAGTTGGTGAAGAATGAATCAGCAACGTCAACTACTCTCTTAGCCCAGTTAGAGCCGTAAAGAGCAATAGCGTCAGATTCACTCTGGATCTTTCTCAAAACACCGTTAGCTTCGACAGCATAAACAGAAGGATCAGTAGTGATCTTTACTAATTTAGTACCAGGACGAATTACGATGTTTGCACCTAAAGGATAAGAAGATAATTCAGTTGCAGAAACAGTTACTACACCTGAAAAATCCTTATGCCATGAGAAATAGGTAGCATCGTTAGGGAATACATATCTCTTGCCATCAGCACCAAGGTAATAAACGGTTGATAAACCGTCTTTCTTGATTAAATCACCAGCCTGTGCACTAGCCTTTACTGGGCTAATACCGGACATAGCGAAGATAGTCAAAGCCATGACGCTTACTGCAAAGAATTTGCGTAAGTTTTTCATAATTTGATTTAAGTCACTTGGGTAATATCCATATAGATGGATATTATCTTCGTGAAGGAAATTGACTCGTCAGATAAGTCTCAAAGATCTTTTCCTCCTTCCCGATCCGGAATAATCTATCTCTCTATCAGCCGTAGCTAATATCAGGATGATTAAGCCTTGATAGGGGTAGGCAGCAAATCAACCGGAATCCCGCTTCCCCGCGCGCTTATAGATATAAGCAGGGGAAAAAATCATGGGAATAATTTTTGCCTCCAGCGCTGACTTTAGTACATACATCTTATATGTATAAGCGCGCGGAAAAAAGCTTAGTTGGTTTACTCCTTCCCTAAAAGCCAATGGTCCCGACTTCACCTTAAGCTAAAGTGAAATGGAAGATACCTTCTTAGGAAAGATTGGAAATCTTTAAGATCCAACGAGCGAATTGTGTTAAGAACAAAACCTTTTCGATTAACATCGAAAATCGACCTTGCGCGGTTTCGTTAATCCGATCAATCCCGGAACGAATTCCAGAACTAATATGGATTTGCAGGGAGACTGAACCAATCTCGCTCCAGATCCATACTAACGATAACGATAAAAAACCAATTCTCGTCGGCTTATTTTCAAAGTCCTATTGATTATTGCTTGATGACCTCGTCTGCCTCTTTCAATTTATCCAAAGCGCCGGAATAATCCTTGGCGTCAAATAATTTCTCAGCTTCATCTAAAATAGTCTTCGGATCTTTCTTGGTCTCAACCGGTGTTGAGCTAGCAACCACTCCTTTATTATCACCAGTCTCTGGATTAGCATAGACGGATAAGCCGGTGGTAGCGACATCAGACTCAGCGATGGTCACGACTTCATCATCAGTATTCTTCGCAGCTGGCAAGTTCTCTTTTACCTTAGCGATCTCAGTCTTGAAAGTGGTATTCAATTTAGCTACTTCATCCTGGTTAGCATCGCTCTTGTTCTCTGACAAAGTGTTGGCGATGTCCTGGGCATGCTCGGAAGCATATTGGACAGTCAAACGGCTCTTAGCTTCTCCATCGGACATAGTGCTCAACTTAGCTCTCTCGCTGATGGTCCGGGCGATGAATAAGGAATTGTTAGGACCGACCGGCAATCTATCGCCAAAGAAGATTCCAGTAGCCAAGAAGACAACGATAGCTAAAGAGGCGTAAGCGAACTGCGGTACGGAAGCCAAGAAGTTGCGAGTCAGCATCCAGACATTCTCCATCTTGGAAACATGGAAATCACCACTAGTATTCTCGACCTGGGAAAGCAAAATCTCCCGGTGACTAGCTTTCCAGCTTTCATCGGGTTTAACGTTATTCAGGTTATTCAATTTTTTGATCAGTTCCCTGTCGGTCATAATATTATTTTTATTTTTCTTCGATCGATTCCCTGAGCGCCTTCAAGGCGCGGAACAGGAGAACCCGGACATTGCCCTTGGTCTTGCCGGTGATCTCAGCGATCTCTTCCAGCTCCAAGTCATTGATGAAGCGCATGATGATCACCTCGCGATATTCCATCTTGAGCTCCGGCAATTTCTTCCGGATGATTTCCAAATCAGAATTCAGATTAATCTGTTCGATCACGCTCTGGCCTTCATCGACGACATCGATCGGATGGTTCTCATCATCGAGTGATGAGACTGCCTGGTTCTGACGATAGTAATCGATGATGGAAGTGCGAGCCACCTTATATAAGAGGGCGCGCAATGTCCGGCTATCGGTGAGCGAATTATTCTTGATGTACTCCCAAGTTTTCAAAAAGATGATGGAGGTCAAATCGTTGGCCTCTTCCTTGTTTCCGATCTTGAAATAGACAAAGCGATGGATGTCATCAACATACAAATCGTAGGCTTCAATAAAAGCATCCTTGTCCTTCTTTTTCAAGCGGGAAAATAAATTCCTCTCTTTAAATTTTTGTACGGGGTTACGACTGGTCATTTTATTTTCCAATTAATAATACGATGAATTTGCCAAAATGTTACAGTAGGAATTCTATCATAACAAAGGAGAAAATCAAGCGATCATTTGACTAAAACAATAACTGTGCTAATATGAATAAATACTGGTTTAAGTCTAAAAATTCCTAGACTTAAGTCCCTAAAAATTGAAAAAATCAAAGCTTTTTCAAACCTTGATTCCTGCCTCTTTCCGACTTAAGTCCAGGAGAGCTTTGACCCAAAAAACCAGGACTAAAATCGAACTAAAAAAATAGATAAAAATTTCACTTTTTTCTCACCCATATGGAGAAAGCTATCAACAGCCCCAAAACCGAAATTAACGTCGAGAACCCCCTCTGGCTCTCGGTCTCCGAGGCCGCCAAGATCGGCGGAGTCCAGACCAAGACCATCCGTCGGGCCATCAAGAAGGATCTCGAATTCAAGGTCAAGGGCAACCGCTATTTCATCAATCTGAGCTCCCTCATCATCTACCTCCACAAGAACACCAAGCTCCAGAACAAACTAAACGAACACGGTATAGGACAGTATATCAAGGAGTGGAAAAATATCAAGTTATAAGATGGACAAAAAACTATCCGACGAGGATAGTTTTTTGGTATCCAAAAACCAGGAACTGTCCCTGCCAAATAGTACGCCGGGAGAGACTAATGTCTTCAGTCTGAACACCAAATTATAATCAGTAAAGCAGTGGTCAAGAATTCCTTGACTACTAAATTTTTACCACGCTCCACAAAAATCCATACCATCCTTTCTTGAACCATCCGGAAATTCCGGATAGTTCAACTCAACGGATAAAATAAAAAAGCCACCCCTTTGGATGGCTTTGAAAATTTTCTTTTGGATTGCTATTCCCCTTCTACCCAGGCCCTGATCTTTTTAAACAATCTTGATTCAGTGAAGGCCTTAAGTGCCAAGATGACTCCCAGGATTATCACCAACAACAAGATGATCAAAACGGAATAGATGAAGCCGAACAAGAATCCGAATATGAAAGATAACACCAGGCCGATAATCATACTACCCAGAAGATCTGTCTCCTCCCGGAAAGCAAACCAGATAATGGCCGCCAAGATCAACCCGACCAGCGGATCAATAGTAAAGGCCATCAGCAATCCGACTGAAAGGCCGATAGACAACCCAAACTTCCAAACCAACAATGGTTTTTCAACTTGTCGCTTGCCCAGGTGATGAACAGTCAGGACAATGACGCTTGTCGAAATAAAAATGAAGACGGCATTCCAGATAAACCAATAGATGAACGGCAGACTGACAGTTTGCGACCAACCGGGAATAATGTACTTAGAATCGACTTCCGCGAAGAATTGGATCTTGCCGACGCAAGGAACCAAGCCCCAGAACAAGAAAGCGATACTATAAGCCAGGACGGCTAACGATAAGATCAATAATGGCAAACGCCACAATTGGTTCTTCTTGGTCTTTTCCATGATACAAAGTTTTAAAGGGTTTAAAAGGACTAATTACCCTTACCTTACAACCGGAAACGGATGATGTCAATTGGACAAATAAAAAAGCGAAGACCAGATTCCGTTGGTCTTCGCTTTTAGAGAGTCACTATTTGGAATTAAAGGATAGCATCCTTAACAGCCTTAGCGACCTTGAATTTTACGACAGTCTTAGCTGGGATCTGGATCTCAGCACCGGTCAATGGGTTACGACCAGTTCTAGCTTTTCTCTGGATCTTAACCAATTTACCGAAACCTGGTAATACGAATTCTCCACTAGACTTAACTTCTTTATAAGCCATAGTTGATAACATTTCCATGAAGCTTACAACTTGCTTCTTTGCTAATCCGCTTTTTTCGGACAAAGCAGCCATCAACTGTGATTTTGTCATTTTAGCCATAAAATTTGAACCTGAAAATCTAATAAGAAATAATTCGGATTAGATTTCCAAGACTTTGTTAATTATGAACATTTTTTAAATTTCTTAATATAATTATAGCATTTCTAAAAAAAGACCGCAATATTCAAGCCATTTTCAAGAATATACCAAAAATAGGGCTTTTTGGCCCTATTTGCTGATAATTATAGCGTTTTTCTTGATTTTCAAAATCTTTTCATGATAACCAGTCGGATAATCCACAATAGCTGAGTATAAGACTTTTTCCGGATAACGATAGTTTTCCCCTCTTTTAGTTCCAGGATCATTAGTGATAAAACGCTTAGTCTTGTAATCATACCCCTTGATCAGGACCATATGGCGTTCCGGACCCGGTGCAGTAAAGTAAGGATTCTTGAGCAGACGGCCATCAGTCGGAACGATAACTACTTTTCCCTTCTCTAAATAAGAAATGATTTCTTTGATAGTGATATCTTTCTTGACCTCCCATTTATCATACTTGAAATAACCGCTCAATAATCTGCTGGCAGTATCCGCGGCCGAAGTATCGTGATAATTCTTGTATTTCTTCTGCTGATAATCAGCCATCTTGATAATCTCATTATGGATAGCTCGGCGTCCGGCTTTGTCTAATGTGATCTTCTCACCTTTAGTCCATTTAACCGCCATCAAAACGCTAGCCTCTTCGCAGGCATCCTGGAAACGGCTATCCTTCCATTCCTGTTCCGGCGCCTGGACGGTGAACGGAACGGATAACAAAATATTATCCTTGGCCGAAGTTATCAAGGGAAAGAATAAAGCTAAGACGATAAAGTATTTAATATTTTTCATATAGATAATTATTTATCAAATTTCATTACTGTTATTCTGTTGCCATAAGCGCCATCCTTGAAAGAAATATAAGCCGCGCCATTATAGACATCCAGAGAAATATGCTCAGCGATACCAGCTGAAAAATTAGAAGCACCGACAGTCACCCAAGCCGAACCGTTATATTTCATAATATTAGCCTTTCCGGTCGAACCATCCATATAAGCCACATAAGGCGTATTATTATAAAACGACATGACCGCCTCACTGGAATATTGGCCACTAAAACCTGCGTTGCCAACATTTTCCCAGGCCGAACCATTATATTTTTTGACTGTTATTTTCCAATAATTTCCACTGTCGACATAAGCTATATAAGGAGTTCCATTGGAAATTAACAAGTTGATATAACTGGCTTGCCCGACAGAGAAACCAGGAGTACCGACATTTTCCCAAGCTGAACCGTTATACTTCATGACGGTCGCTCTCCAACCATTACTACTATCAGAAAAAGCTACATAAGGCGTATTATTATCAACTGCTAAAGATACTATTCCGGCCAAGGGAGAAAAGCCTTGAGCGCCAACAAGTTCCCAGGCCGAACCGTTATACTTCATGACGGTCACGTTACCAGGATTTGTATTGTCAGGGTAAGCTACGTATGGGGTGCCGTTGCTAATTGCGAAAGAAAAATCTTGTCCCACTTTATTAGCTGAAAATCCCGGATCGCCGACATTTTCCCAAATCGAACCATTATACTTCATAACCGTCGCCTTATATGAATAAGCCGAGTCCTGATAAGCCACATATGGAGTATTACCAGAAAAGGCCAAGGAAACAAAAGTAGCTGAACCAGCCGAAAAATTGGCATTACCGACATCTTCCCAAGCTGAACCGTTATACTTCACAACCGTCGCCTTGAGAGAACTGCCGCCGTTAGCATAGGCCAGATAAGGAGTGCCACCATAAACAGAAATTGAAGTATAAAGGCCATAAGAGCTGGTAAAGCCGGGATTGCCCACATATTGAATAGAGCAATCGCTCGGATCTTCATTACAAGTCAAAACTACCGGAGCTGGAGAACAATCCACGTCGACGACTCCTCCTGGGGTCAAGCATTTCGGCCCCGGAGCTAAAGCTCCAGTGGTATTGCCCAGACAGAAAGAAATTGAATAAGAAGAACCGTCTTCAGTCGGCTGATAAGAAATAGAGTTCTGAGCTTCATTACAAGAACCGTCATAAGGAGTCGGAGCTGATGGGATAATCTCCATATAAGTTGAAGTAGCCCCAGTCGAAGTAGAAAATATTTTGCCGGTATTCCATTCTTCAATAGTCGGATAGCGGTTATTATCATTAAAAAACAGCTCTAAGGCTGTTTGGATCTGTTTGATATCACCTACCCTTTTGGCGTCCCGCGATTTAGCCCGAGCATTTGCCAGGACCACGATCGAAACGGTCGCCAAGATACCGATGATAGCAATAACCACCAAAAGCTCAATGAGAGTAAAGGCCTTTTGGGAATGTTTCATAATGATATTTTATTGATTATTTTCTATAACTTAATTATACCACAAAAAGACTAGAGACGGATATTAACAACCTTGAGTAAAAATCCTATTCCAATACCGCCTTGATACGTCTGACACCGGAACTGCTACTCTCTTCTTTCAAGATCTTGAAATGGCCCAAGACAGAAATATTCTCGACGTGCGGTCCGCCACAGATTTCATATGAAAAGACCTGATCGCTTTCACCAATCTTGTAGACCTTCACCTCTTCGCCATACTTAGATTCGAAGACGCCCATTGCGCCTTTGGCCTTGGCTTCAGCTAAAGGCATCTGTTCACAATTGACCGGCAAAGCTTTCTGGATTTCCACATTGACCATATCCTCTACGGCCTTGATCTGTTCTGGGGTCATCTTGTCCGGATGAGAAAAATCTAAGCGTAATCTCTCCGGAGTAATATTGCTGCCTTTCTGGAAGACATGATCTCCCAAGACTTTCCGAAGAGCCGCCAAAAGCAAATGAGCGGTAGTGTGTAACTTGGTAGTCTCTTCGCCGGAATCAGCCAAACCGCCTTTGAATTTTCCAGCTGAAGCAGTCCGAGACAAATCCTGATGTTTCTTCAATTCAGTTGCAAAAACTTCCTGATCGACAGTCCAAGACTTTTCCCGGGCCAATTCTTCAGTCATTTCCAAAGGAAAACCGAATGATTGGAACAAGTTGAAAGCATCATGGCCGCTCACGACGCCATTTTCTGCCTGGATCTTCTCGAATTCTTTCAAGCCATTCTCCAAAGTCCGGTTGAACTTGGCCTCTTCCTTGCCGAATTGTTCGAGGATAAAGGCCTGGTTGCGTCTCAATTCATCATAGATATCAGCATAGTCTTCAATGACGATCATCGCCATCCGGCTGATCCAAGAATCCTCTCCGATGCCCAATTGGCGGCCGAAACGGATTGCCCGACGGATCAATCTCCGGACCACGTAACCCTGGTCATTATTGGAAGGCGCAATGCCTTTGTCGTCACCAATGATAAAAGCGGCGGCTTTCAAATGGTCAGCCACGATCCGCATCATCCTGGTAGTCTCAGCATCTTCGCCATATTGGCGGCCGCTCAGCACTTCTACTTCCTTGATCAAATGGCTAAATAATTCTGTTTTGTAATTATCATCTAAGCCGTTTAAGACCGCCAAGACCCTTTCCAGGCCCAAGCCGGTGTCCACATTCTTCTGAGTCAGCGGCTCGAATTGTCCTGATACATCCTTATTATATTGCATAAAAACATTATTCCAAATCTCCACCCAGAGGTCATTGTCATCATTGAAGCTGTCTGGCACCTGATTCGGATCACCAACCCAATAGAAAATCTCGCTATCCGGACCGCAAGGACCGGAAGTCCCGGCTGGACCCCACCAATTATTCTTCTTTGGCAGCTTGGCAATGCGCTTTTCCGTAATACCTAATTCTTTCCAAAGATTGTAGGCTTCTTCATCGAATGGAGCATCGTCATCACCGACAAAGACTGAAACCGCCAAACGGTTGATGTCGATTCCTAGCCATTCTTTCGAAGTCAAAAACTCAAAGCTGAACCTGATAGAATCTTGCTTGAAATAATCACCCAAAGACCAATTACCCATCATCTCAAAAAAAGTATGGTGCGTAGTATCACCCACTTCATCGATATCGCCAGTCCGGATACATTTCTGGGCATCAGTCAGACGGACCCCGCCCGGATGCTTCTCTCCCAAGAGATATGGAACTAACGGATGCATGCCGGCAGTCGTGAAAAGGACGGTCGGATCATTCTCGGGAATCAAAGAAGCCGAGGAGATGATAGTATGTCCTTTGGATTTGAAGAAATCTAAATATTTCTGGCGCAGTTCGCGGCTGGTAATCATATCGGTTATAATGGATTAATTAATAATATAGTAAAATAATAGAGCTAAAAGCGCTTTTGGTCAACTGCCCTTTACAACTCCTCATTTTTATTGTATCATACCAACTAAGTACATTAAACCAAAAAATGATGACAGAAACCAAAGAGAATCTCAGTAAGATTCGGAAAGATCCCGAACTCCTGAAATTAGCCAGAGAAATCAAGCAATTGCACTTCAGTTGCCAGGGCCAGAATTTCTTCAATCCTGAACAATACCGGGAAATGAACAGCAAGATGGTTGAATATCGCCAAAAATTGGAAGAAAAATCCATTGTCGACAGCCAAAAAGCTAAAACGCTGGATAATAAAGCGATTTTTCTCAAGTATGTTGTCCCATCACTGATTGTCCCGCCACCCAAAAAAAGCTGGATAAAAAAATTACTGGGAAAAATCATGTGAAAAAAATCAAAAAGGCCCACAAAAGGCCTTTTTTTATTACCTATATTGACAATTTTCTAATTTCATGTAATATAGAGACACAAACCTACAAAACTGTCAGAAATGGACTTTAAACCTATTGTCGAAAAGGTTGGCCGAAATAAAAGCTTGATTAAACAAGCGCAGCGAATATCTAATCTGGTCTTTGATCAAAACGGGAATCAGCTCTTAAAGAAAGAGCCGAAGAATCCTAAAAAGATTGAAACCTTGATTGAAGAATTTATAACTTCGCTGAAGCTGGAAGAGATCGTAGCTCCTTCGACTGAAATCGCCTCGGACGACGTCTATGAAAACATCATCCGTCCGGTGATCCTCAAGCTAACCAATTAACTTAACGGTTTGCCAAAAACTAAAAAGACCAGGAACTAATCCCGGTCTTTTTCTTTTTTATTCAATACTAGTTTCAAATCGTCATTGAGTTTGGTCAAATCATGATAGAGACCGAAGGACCATTCCTTTATGAAGTCTCTTTCATTCTGAGGATCTGAAGGCAAATTTTCAAACAGGAAATTCTTTTTTTCAAAAGCAACATATTCCCTCTTATCTAAAGCGGCTTTCAATTCTTCATCAGACAGATTCTTCCGATCGGGCATCTGGCGCTCTGCTTCGAAACGGAGCTTCGGATCAAAGTTAAGATTGAAGTTCGTGTTTACCAACCTGATCATAATTTTCAAATCAGAAATCAGACGATTATGGACAGCCCGGCGTTCGGTATCGATATCCTTGATATTATCCAAATACTCCTCCCGGCTCCGAGCCTCTTCCTGGTTATCACGAATAAAGTTAAAACTGTTGACGGTGCCGACATAGCGCTTCACATCTTCCAAAATCTTAGACAAGAACTCAACAGTCACCTTCTTACGAGATTGCAATAATTCATACTCCGGATCATCATCAGAGAACTCCGACTTCAAATGGAAATCGGAAATAGTAGTAAAGACCTGCTCGAAGTTAGCTGCTGTCGGTCCCAGCTTTTCAGCTTTAGGCTCGACAACGCCAGAATCAATTTTTTCTTTCTCTTCCCTTTCTATCTCCTGCTTAGTCTCTTCGTCAATATGCTGGCCATAGACATCGGGATTCTTATTTATATCGCGAAAAAGTTGGATATCACTAATGTAGCCCATATATTTGAATATTGATGATTAATGATGTAATTATACCACAAACCAAACCTATTTTCCTAGGGACGGCGGCCAAAACTCTTGGAACGGCCTTGATATGACCCACCACGAGCCTTATTCTTCTTGAAACCGCCTTGCCCCTTGTAGCTGCTAACCTGCCCGCCTTTATAGCCAGAACGATCGCTTCTCTTCCTTTCTGGACGTCCTTCCGGTATCTCAAAATAACGGCTAAAAGGATCGCTTGAGTCTTCCTTTTTCTTGGGAACGACCGGACGATCAACAGCTCTAGCTGGGCGTTCACTTCTCATTGGCTTCTGGCCAAAACTGCGAGACTTACTCGGCCTGGAACCGCTGAAATAATCAGCCGGCTTGTTGTTCCGATTAAAACTCTGGCGACGGCCAGAACGGGAATGGGAAGAAAAAACTGAGGCTGATTTATCTGGTTCAGCTAATTTGTTAAGAGTAAAAGTCTTGTTGATTACACGCTCGATGCTTCGAATATCTTTCATTTGATCTGGAGTAGCAAAAGAGATCGCTTTGCCGGTCAGTCCGGCTCGACCGGTACGGCCGATGCGGTGGACATAGTCCTCGGAATTATCCGGCAAGTTGTAGTTCACTACTAATTCAATACCGGAAACATCGATTCCTCGAGCAGCGATATCGGTCGCTACCAATATCCGACTCTTCTTGGATTTGAAATCAGCCAAAGCCAAACGGCGACGGCCGAATGACAGATTAGAATGGATTTCTACCGCTTTCTGACCGGCCTTCAAAAGGGTCTTGGTCAGGTTAGAAGCGCCATGCTTGGTACGGGTGAAGATCAGGACTGATCCGGAATATTTATTCAAAATCTTTTCCAATTGCGCAAACTTGTCATCTTTCCTGATGATATACATCTCCTGGTCAACCAGCTTGGCAGTAGTTCCGGATGGAGCCATCTCGATATGGATCGGGGTCTGCAGATGCTTGGCAGCTAATTTGACGATAGCCGGAGGCATGGTAGCGGAAAAAAGCATGGTCTGGCGCGCTTTTGGAACGCTAGCCAATACTTCCTCGATCTGAGGCGCAAAACCCATATCAAACATCATATCAGCCTCATCCAACACCAAGACTTTGACGTCAGATAGATTAACCGTTTTTCTCTTGAGATGGTCGATTAAGCGTCCAGGAGTGGCCACGATGATATCCGGTCTCCGCTTCAAAGCGAAAATCTGATTGGAAATCGCCTGGCCGCCGATCAAGGAAACGATCTTCAAGCCGAAAGGAATAGTGAAACGGCGTAAATTCTCTTCTACTTGGAGGGCTAATTCTCTGGTAGGAAGCAAAATCAAGCCCTTGCCGCGTGAAGCTGACAAGCACTGGACCATCGGGATTCCGAAAGCCAAGGTCTTACCGGTTCCGGTCTGAGCCACGCCAATGACGTCTTGACCGGAAATAGCTACCGGAATAGCTTCTCTCTGAATAGGAGTTGGAGTAGAAAATTTCATCTTTTCTAAAACTGCCAAAATATTCGGCTTGATGCCCAATTCGGAAAAACCAGGATCTTTTTGTTCTTTTTCTTTGTTTTCTTTCATAAAAAAATTAAGTGACCCGACTTCTGTAGGCCACTTAAAGATAATGACTATAGATTCGAATCTGTTTATAACTAATCAAAGTTATCACATATCTCAATTTAAGTCAAATTTAAATAAAACTCTAACACTAAGAGCCAAAACCTAATTAATTTTTGCCTTTGGCTTTGATTTTTTTAGCAGTTTTTAAAATTAATCGATCATCACTCTTAATTTTTCTTTTCAATTTCTGAACATCTTCTTCAATGGGTAAGGTTTCTGGAGTAATTCCTTTCTGAATTAATAAATTTCTAACATCACGATTGTTTTTTTCATGTTCTCCACTAACTCCTAACATACTTCTTATTGAGCCTTCTTTCTTTAGATTAAAGACAGTAATTTCATTAGCAAAATCTTTAGCTTTTATAGTAATGGTTGGCAAAAAATCGGCCAAAGCCCTATTACTTGGAATACCTAATCTCTTCTTCATATCTCCAGTGCTATATCCGCCAAACAAAGCTTGGTCACCTTTGCTCTTAATTAATGCAAAACCCTGGCCATCTACACCCCTTTCATAAATCATGCCAGATAACTCTTTTTCTGAATTACTTAATTTTTCCCGAGCTTGCAATCTCTCCAACTCTCCTAATCTTTTTTCTAATAATTCTTGTTTTCTGGTTTGAATAGCAAAATAACTCATCGCAAAAGCTACTTGTTCTTTTGCTGGATCACTATTCTGAGCTATTAAATAACAAGCATATCTGGTAAGAAATAAATCTTCCACTTCTTTAATACCACCATTTGGCATATTAACCGCTCTAACAGTATTAGCAAAATGGTCATCAGTTTTTATACCTGAATTAATACAAGCATTTTTTGCCTTTTCAATAGCATTTAAAAAGTTCTCCCATTTAGAGTAACCTAATAGATTTTGTAAGTCCCTAGCAAACCAAAACTCAAGACCATCAACCTCGTAAACAAATTTATTAAAATTATTAAAATAATTTATTATATTATCCAATTTCATATTTTTGTTAACATCTTATGTCTTCCTGACATCAGGAAAACATCTGTGGATAATTAATTTAGTTAAAAATAGCCATTTTTTAAAAAAATTTAAATGCTCAATACCGAATAACAGCAAATATTACCTCGGTTTCTTGATAACCTGCAATACCTTGCCACCGACATGGTAGCAATCGGAATCAGCCGCATGGATATAGATCGGAGCATAATCTTTAGATGATTCTGATAAAAGCACGATCTGTTTCCGCTTTTCATCGATATTGATCTTCTTGATATTGGCCACGCCATCAATTATTGATAGGACATAATCGCCATTATGGGGATTCTTGTTCTCGCTATCAACTATCACGAAATCGCCCTGATCGATGCTTTCCCCATTAACATTGGCTTTATTCATCGAAAAACCGGTAGCTCGGATAGCGAAGATATTGCTTTTCTTCTTCAACATGCTCGGAGAAACCTTGAGATAGCCTTCGACATTGTCATCCGCAAACATGCTAGCCTCGCCGCAATTGGCCGTTCCCAGGATCGGTACCGGTATCAAGCCGC
The DNA here is from genome assembly GCA_964639785.1 of uncultured Gammaproteobacteria bacterium. Taxonomy (GTDB): domain Bacteria; phylum Patescibacteriota; class Patescibacteriia; order Patescibacteriales; family UBA12465; genus CG1-02-41-21. The sequence continues at coordinate 287,444 of CAZXEE010000001.1, read as the reverse complement.
CGATAGACTTTTCCACCCGGCGGACATCGGAACCGCCACCCAAGAGATCGATAAAGCCCTTCTTCTCTAATTGGGCCAAATGATGCTTGATCTTCTGGGGCTGGTTATCCACTCCCACCATTTCCCCGATTTCCCGGAGGGATTTGCCGCGCAAACTCATTTTTTTAGATAATTCTAAGAGTTTTTCCTGGATTTGATGCATATTTTTGGATAGTTATTTATATGATTATATTATAGGGCATTGTCAAGGAATAGTCAAGCTTTTCTTTGAAGGTGTTGACACTCTTGACAGCTTTTTTGACGCTTGCTATAATATGGTTATAAATAATAAAACATTAAAAACTAAAAAAAATTTTATGATTAAGCAACCGGAAATAATAGTTAGCCGCGTGGTGCTAACTAGCTCATCCAGACAGATGGGTATCAGCTTAAAAAATGACAACCACAATCTCATCGCTCAAGAGAACGATGGAAAATTCAGTCTAAAAATTCCCTACTTCAAAAGATTATTCTCAGGGAAACAAAAAGTTCGTTACATCTTACCTAAGGGAGGAGTGCCAATCAACGCTGGACCAGACGTGATAAACAGGATCACAGCCATGGCCAGAATGAAGAAGGCTTACACCCTTAGCATGTAAATAATTAATCACTTAAAAACACTCCTAGGCCAGGAGTGTTTTTTTATCACCCAATCTAAGCTATAATATGAACATATGGAACATAAAAAGAAAATCAGACTAGCTTCCTTGGCTCTCTATATCATCTTGGCCTTGATTTTTGTTCTGATTATCAAACCAGTATATATTTTGTCTATCATCATTGTCTTGTTACCGCCCAGCCTCATCAATTTCTTTTGGCTAAGAAACTCCCGCGGCAAGATACTTGTCTTTTCCCTGCTCTCCGCCCTGCTCTTCGCTCCGCCGGTCGAATTGATGGCCCGCCTCATGAATGTCTGGGATGTAGCTTCGATCTTTGAGCGACCCTTCGAATTGATCCCGCTCGAGAACATGCTCTTCGCTTTCTTGAATTTCTTCTGGGTCCTCTGCTTCTATGAATACTTCATTGACAAGGACCGGAAAGAAACAGCCAACCAGAAATTCAAATACCTGATAGCGCTCTACCTAGTATTCGCTTCCCTAGTCTATAGCCTCTTTTTCTACAACCGACAGTTAGTCGCCTCTAATTACGCCACGATAGCCGTCATTATCCTGATAGTCCCCGGCATCCTGATATTCTGGCAAAATCCCAAATTACTCAAGAAAACCATCCTGCCAACTATTTTCTTTGCCTTAGTTTTCTTTTTCTATGAATTAGTCTCGCTCCGGCTCGGCAGCTGGTTCTGGCCGGGAAATTATCTTCTCCCGATTAAGGTCGAGGGCCAAGTCTTCCCTCTAGATGACATCATCATCTGGTACTTCCTCTCCACCCCAGTCTTGATCGGAGGCTATGAATTCTTCGTTGATAATGACAAATAAAAAAAGGCCCGAGGAGATCGGGTCTTTTTTTATTTCCAAATATTATTATTTCGTCCGGCAGACCGGTCGGCCAACGCAACCGCAACTATCCTTCTCTGGCTGGATAATTATTCCATCTCGGCACCATCCCGGTTTCGGAGCGGCATATTGCGGACAAGGGGCGCATTCACCGTCAGGTTTAACTTCACCGATATTGAGCAAGGTTTGCGGTTCTGATTTAACCTCCGCCAAACTGCAGAATGGCACGCATTGCAAGGTGCAGACAGTAGCCTGGGGCTGATGACGGCAAGCTGAACCACATTCATTGAAAACGCCACCATGGCGCAAGCACCAATCCGAACCGATGTTCTCACATTCCCGGTATTCTTTCAGCCAAGTTCCTCTATTTTCCTGGCAGGAATCGGTAGTGGTTGCCAGGATTGATCCGTCCGGAGAAACCAGATCCAGAGGAACCGGTTCATTCGAAGTCGAAGTAGCCAACGGGATGTTAGGAATCGGCTCAACGCTTGGAATGTTAATAATCGGCTTCTGGCCGCAACCGGAAAGGACCAAGAGCGAAAGCAGCAAGGAACCAAAAAGAAGTTTTTTCATATTGGTATAGCTTAATTATCTTACTTATATTATAGCAATACCGGCCCAGATTAGCCAGTTTTTGAGAGAGAAATTTTATATGGTATAATAGAAGGGATAAACACTAAAACTATGCAAGTACCAACCAGAAGAGCCGACAAACTACCCCGCACTAAATCCGATCCGCACATCACTGCGGCCAAGTATTTGGAACTCAAGGAAAAATTGGAAAGATTGACTAAGGTCAGCCGGCCGCGAGCCGGAGAAGAAGTCAAAAGATTGGCTCTAATGGGCGACTTTTCAGAAAATGCCGGATACCAATTAGCCAAAAGCCGTTTGCGTGGCATCAATTATCGAATCCTGGAAATCGAAGACCTGTTAAAAAGAGCTGAAATCATCGAACCATCGGACAAAAAAGACTCGGTCCAATTAGGCCATTCGGTCATCGTTGAGATAAACGGAAAATTAAAAAGATACCAGATCCTAGGATCAAAAGAAACTAACCCCGGAGCCGGGATCATTTCCCATAATTCTCCTTTGGGCCAAGCCCTGATCGGAAAAAGAATCGGCGACTCAGCTGAAGTCGAGCTGGCCGATCGGGTAGTGAGATATAAGATAGTGAAGATTGAATAACGCTTAGACGATTTTAGATAAGCTTTCCAATCCTTTAGCAATCCGGTATAAATCCGGCGCTAGAGGATTTTTTTTCCAACAGATAGCGATGGCATTAATCGCTTTCAATTGATGAGCAATGACTTTTTCTTTGGATACGCTAAATCTGGAGAAAACTTCATCGCCATAGCGCAGATAATCATCCAGGGTCTCGGACATATTACTGATGATATCCGCTGATTTCACTAATAGAGAATCATGGGAATAGCCGCAGATTCGATCCAAGGCTTCCAATTTTCTTTCATCCCAAGACAAGGCTTTGTCGCTTTCCGTTACACTAAGCACTATCTCAGCCACTTCAGCACCGAATCTTTCAGTCAGCATTTCAGCTGTCACCTTTTTCTCTTCAATACTGTCCTCTACGGTGTCATGCAAGATTCCGGCCACGATGACATCTTCTGAAGCACCGGCCAAAGACAAGATGATCCCAACCGTCAAAGGATGGGTGATATAAGCGATATTTTTGCCTTTCCGCGTCTGCTTTTGGTACAGATCGTGGGTTTTAGCCGCAAACTTGATAGCTTTTTGAATCTTGATAGTGTAATTCATATCTTTAGATATTATTATTCTAATCGATGGCGCTTAGACATTTCCAGATACAGACGTTCCACTTTTTCCCTGGCCCAAGGAGTACGCCGCAAGAACTTCAGGCTGGAGTTGAGACTCGGGTCATTAGCGAAACAATTAATCCTTATCCGCCGCGCCAAGTCTTCCCAACCGCACCATTCTACCAGGTCGGTCATCATCTGCTTGAGGGTAATACCATGCAAAGGGTCGTTAGCCATATATTTAGAGCCACTTGTTTTTTATAAACACGAACAAAAGTGTAACTAATAACACGACAGTCGAACCGATAATCCAGAGATAAGAATGAGACAAGTCCATTCCGGGGATCAACACGTTCATTCCGAAGAAACCAAAAATAACATTTGGGATAGTGAGTAAAATAGTCAGCACGGTTAAGATCTTCATGATCCGATTCAAATCATGAGTGGCGATATTGGAATAAGTGTCCCGGATGTTAACCGCATAGCGCAAAGACGACTTACTGACTTCAATCAGCTGGGTATTACCCAAAGAAATATCTTCAATCAAATCCTTGTCTTTCTCATATAGCTCGATATAACGGCCGGTCAAAATCTTCTGCAGGATGGAATCAGTCGGAACCAGGGCCGACAAGAAATCATTCAAGACCTGCTCGAAATCCACGAATTGGACCAAGTCCTTGGCATCCACGCGCTCCAAGCGGACCTTGATGTTCCGAAGCCGCTTGTTCATATCGATCAGCAGGTTGTTGTATTTCTCATTGATAGCAAAGAAGAGTTGCAAGAAGAACTTTGTCTTCTGAGTGGTATAAAAATTAACTTTGCCGGAGATAAAATCATTAAGCAGGCTGCATTTCCGGCTGGATACCGTCAAGACGAAATCCTGGCCGACAGCAATTAATAATGGAACAGTAATAATATTGCCATTAACCTTCTCCGGAACGCGGACATAGATATAAGCGACCTTCTTTTCCATTTCCAAACGAGGCATCTCATTGATATCCAGAGAATCAGTAATCAAGCTCCGATCAACTCCCAACATCTCCACCACCTCATCCATCTCGGCCTCTGTCGGCTCACATAAATTAACCCAAGAAGCTACCTTGAAACGGTCCAAACGGACCAATTTCTCTTCTTTGATAGTGCGATGGAAAATGTTAATCATAAGAGTAAATATTAGAATTTAAAGAAATATTGGATCAATAATCCGGAAATGACACTGATCCCAAAAAGCAAACCGATTATTTGGAAAACCTGCCTCTTGTCCTTTTCTTCTCGGAACAGGATCAAGATACCCAAGCCGCCGCTAGCGCATAAGCCGGCAATGACCGAACCGAAAGAGATCACTCCCCGGAGATATAATTCCGTGATCCCCACCGAAGCGGCACAATTAGGGATCAATCCGAACAAGGCGGCTATAAACGGTTGCCAAAAACTATTATGCAGAAAGATACTAGTCAGAGCTTCATCATTCAATTTGAAAAAAACCAGATTGATCAAAAAAGAAATGATAAAGATAAAAACGAAAATCTTGGCGGTATGGATTATCGGATGCAAGAATATTTCCTCGACATTGAATTTTTTGGCGGAGCAACTGGCACTATGGCCACAGCAAGCGGTTTCATCCAATATTGAATGATGGTCATGCCCCTTTTCATCATGGCCATGGCTATAGGCTTCGGCATGAGACAAGATCTTCCGATTCCTTTTCCTGAATATCAAATCCAACAGATAACCGAAAATAACCGCTACGATAAAATTAATTAAAAGCAAAGGCCAGATGACTCCGATCTTGTCCGGCTGGGACAAGATAATAGGGATAGCCTCATCGGAAGTCGCGATATAGACAGCCATCAGAGTTCCGATCGTTGCCAGTCTCTGGGTATACAAAGCAGTTGCCACGACGGAAAAACCGCATTGAGGCAAGGTGCCAGCCAAAGCTCCAACCAAGGGTCCGGCCGAACCGGCCCTCTGGACGCCCTCCCTGATCCGATTACTGAACTTATATTCAATTAATTCGATACCGATATAAACGATGAGCAGAAACGGAATCATCTTGACACTATCTAAAAGCGCCTCTAAAAGAATTTCAGACATAGTATTTAAATTACCTTCTTATTTTATCACATCCCAGCAAAAACTAAAAATTGCCGGATATTGGCAATTTTCTTTCACCCCTCCCCAATTAAACCAGGACTCCTTGTTTCTTCCGCACTTTTGATGGGATATCGGCCTTGGCTTGCCGCGACAAGGCCAAAAGCTCCTTGTCATAAGCGAAAACCTGAGGATCAAGCTGATAGGCCATCTGATTGATTCCCAGCAAATACAGCCCCTCTAGGCTAGTTAGACGAGACAAGGCCACATAACCCATACCATAGCCGAAAGAGCGGCTCAGGTCGATTTCAGCCATCTCCAGGGTCATTCCCTGGCTCTTATGAACCGTAATAGCCCAAGCCAGCCGGAGCGGAAGCTGGGTAATCTTGGCTAGTATCTGATGCTCGTCATCAATAGTCCAGCTATCCGGTGTCACCAGAACCTCTTGGCCGGAATTGAGACGGACGATGGGAAAATCATTCTCATCGAAACCGACCACTATTCCCATACTGCCGTTAACATAGACTGCCCGCTCATCTTTGAACTTGTTCTTGACGAACATCACTAAAGCGCCCTTCTTCAAAATCAAGGTTTCCGGCGCCAAGCAATTCTTCTTGAGAGATTCCACTAATTTCTTTTCTCCATCGCCTGACATCCGATAGCTAAACTCCGGCGCTGCAATCTTGGCCAGCTCAGCCTCATTGATCGCATCGACATCGATATTATGGGTAAAGAGACGGACTGGGCGCAAACTGCTTTTCGGCTTCTGGTTAATCCTGGCTTCAAGCATCCGGACCACTTCTTCATCGACCGCATTCTGCCGAAAACTCTGCAAGATCTTAGTCATCTTCTGATCGTTCTGACGATGCTGTTCATCCAGATAGCAAATCCGCAAATCCATCTCAGACCAGACATCTGCTTTGTAGACAAACTCTGCTTCATCTCCCCCAGAAGACACCGGTGGCAATTGGAAAAAATCTCCGGACATCACTACCTGGATGCCACCGAAAGGCAGAAAATTCTTCTTAAAAGCCTGGCAAACCCTATCAACCATATCCAAGCGATGGGCGTGGAGCATGGAAACTTCATCGATCACCAACACCTCCGTCTGCGCAAATTGTTTCTTGAGATATGATCTCTTAGTCAAACTCTGGATATCGCGCGGAGTCAGATGATCCTTGATCCCGATTCCGGCCCAAGAGTGGATAGTCCGGCCGCCGATATGCGTCGCCGCAATGCCGGTTGAGGCGGTAACAGCCACTCCGATGCCCTTTTTCTTCAGATAAGCGATATATTTGTTCAACAAAAAAGTCTTGCCGCTGCCGGCTGGACCGGTCAAGAGGACATTATGGCCTGCTTCAAGTATCGCTAAGGCATCCTTTTGTTTCATAGTCCTATCAGTATAGTAAAAAGCGGCACTATTTGCAAAATATCCGTTATTACGCTTAAATTAATAGTATCGACTATGTCTATATTACTCCAAGTCAACAATCTGAGTAAAAGCTATAGCGGCCAGAAAATATTTTCCGGCCTCACTTTTACCGTCTCCACCCGCCAGAAGATCGGAGTCATCGGCAAGAACGGCGCCGGAAAATCCACCCTCTTCCGTATCCTCACTAACGAAGAAACAGCCGATAACGGACAGATTATGATCGGGAGCGAAGCTCGGATCGGCTACTTGAAACAAGAGGAAAGATTCGAAATTTCAGAAAGCGCCCTAGACTATCTCAAGCGGATCAGCGGGCGCGAAGAATGGACTATCAAGAAACTGGCCTCCAAGTTCCAATTAGGCGAAGACAAATTGAACGGACCAGCTGATAATCTTTCCGGTGGCTGGCGCATGCGCTTGAAACTGACGGCCATGCTCTTAAACGAACCGAACCTCTTCCTGCTCGATGAACCAACTAACTATCTGGACTTGAACACTTTATTATTACTAGAAAACTATCTGAAGTCATATAAAGGCAGCTTCCTCATCATCTCCCATGACCGAGAATTCCTCAAACGGACCTGTCATGAAACTCTAGACATATCCGCCACCGGCTGCTACCACTATTCCGGCAACATTGAAGCCTATCTCGCTTTCAAGGAACAAAAGCTGGCTGCCCTGATCAAAGCCAATGAAAGCCTGGACCGCCAACAGAAACATATGCAGGAGTTCGTTGATCGCTTCCGATTCAAGGCTACTAAAGCCAAGCAAGCGCAGGCAGTCATCAAGAAGATCAGCAAAATGGAAAACAAACGGATCACTATCGAACATCGCGCCGGTATCACCCGGATCAATATCCCGCCAACCATCAAGCGCCACAATATCGCCCTGCGGACGAACGACCTGGCTATCGGCTATGACGGCCAAGCCATAGTTTCAGACATCAATATCGATTGCCGATCCAGCGAAAAGATATCTATCCTCGGTTTAAACGGCCAAGGCAAAACTACCTTTATCCGGACGATAATCGGATCTTTACCGGTCGTTTCCGGCTCTTTCCGGCTCTCAACTGATAGCCGCATCGCCTATCACGGCCAAGAAGCTATCATTACCTTAAACGACAAGGAACAGGTCGGAACCTACCTTAGGCGCTCAGCTGCCGCCGAAATCAAGACCGAATCAGTCTTGAAGATGGCTGGAGATTTCCTTTTCAAAGATGAAGAGCTGAAGAAACCGATCGGCGTCCTATCCGGCGGCGAAAAATCCCGCCTGCTTCTCGCCGGACTGCTATTATCCAAACCGGATATCTTCATTTTGGATGAACCGACCTGCCACCTCGACTTTGAAACCACTGAAGCTCTCGGCTCAGCTTTACAAAGATGGAACGGCACCATCATCTTCACCAGCCATGACCGAACCTTTACCAATCTGCTGGCTACCGGATTGGTGGAAATCAAGAACGGACAGGCCAAGCAGCTGATGGAAAGCTATGAAGAATATGTCGACAGATTAGAAAAACAATTGGAGCGAGAAATAGCCGAGAGTAATTCCAATAATAATAAGAACGAAGAGGCCAGGAACAGATACTTAGAAAAAAAAGAAAACCAGAAGATGACTAAAAGCCTGGAAAGAGATCTGGAAAAATTAAAAAACAAAGAAAAGAAACTGATTGATTTCTTCCTTAAGAATCCCAGCAGCTATGACCCTATCAAGGTTAAAGAACTGGAAGAAACCAAAATGGCTATCAAAGAAAAAGAAGATGAGTGGCTGATATTGAATGCTTAATCGAATAAATAAAAAACCCTATTCTCAGAATAGGGTTTTTTAATAGAAGTTTCAGATTAATAATCTAATTTGTTGGTGTTGATACCGAGCAATTTATAAATCAGACAGACTCCGGTACCGGCGCTGATAGCCAGGAAAGCGGAAAAGGCATAAGCTACCCACTGCCAGAAACCGGTCAACATCACATAAGCCACGAACATCACCAGCAAAGCGATGACGATCCGGGCAAAACGGTCTATCAAGCTCTCATTTTTTTTCATATAAACTGGATTTAATTATTATCTTGGGTTCAGATTATATTATAGCATTTTAATGAAAAATAACCAACAACCGAAGATATTATTTCAAAAATTATGCTAAATATTATTATTCAATTCCTTTAAAAAATAAAAAACCTCCCTGTTTCCAGGGAGGCGGATTGTATCACTAGCGGACTTTCGCTTCATCCTCTTACGACTGTATGGCCGCACCCAGACCATCAGTACTAGCTATCAATCCTACAATCTTTATATTCTTCAGAAAGAACCAAATTCATAAACCAAATGGTACAACAAACCTAAAACTAAGTCAAGTGCTTAAAATTACCCTATTTTCTTAGCTTTTTGACATCATCCTTGATCATTTTTACTATCTCCGGGAACTCAGCTACCTTGAAATGGCCCTTGATATGCGGAAAAACCAGGATATTAGAATTCTTCAGTTTCCGAGCATATTTCTCGGCATGAGCGACTGGCACGACATCATCATTCTGGGAAAACAACAGATTAACATTCCGACAATTCTTTTCGATCAATGACAGATCCGACCCCAACTTGAAACCTCCGACCAAGGCTTCATCGGACAGGCTGCCATCAAAAGGCGGACAGACTAAGTAAACAGATAATATCTTCTTAGGAAATTTATTCTCCGACAGATACTTAGCCAAAAATATCCCGCCCAAAGAATTGCCAATTAGGATAATATTGCTATGCAAGTAAGGAAAAAATCTTTCGAAATAGATTTTCCAATCAGAATAGCGAGCATTTTCTTTCAAAGGCATTGAGGGTTTGATAATTTCAAAATCAGGACCTAATTTCTTTTCCAACCACTCGCCGCTCCAACGAACCTTCTTCTCTATCGATACCGGCGCTTCGCGCAAGAATGACAAATAATCAGCCCGACTCTTGAAAGTTCCCCCGCCATGGATATGCAATATTTGAATCTTATTTTTCATATTGAATAATTAAATTGATTATTTTTATATTCTTAACTAATCACTGCATTCCACATATTAACACAATAAAGGAATTTTTCCCATTTCATCAAATACTTGACATATCAATAACATAGCTATATACTTGATATATCAATTAATAAATCAACCAAAACCTATGAAAAACACCATTCCCTTCCTTTTTTCACTCATCAAAACTAACGCCATCCTAGCTCGCCGTCTCAGCGTCCACGGCCTGGACTTTACCGACTTCATGATTCTGTCATATCTTAATGAAGCTCCAAACCAGAAACTGCGCCGTATCGACCTGGCCGAGAAAATGGGACTAACCGCTTCCGGCATCACCCGCATGCTCTTGCCTTTAGAGAAACTAGGTATCATCGAACGGGACCTGGATGAATCCGATGCCCGAGCCCGATATGCCACAATTACCTCAGCCGGCAAGAACCTGCTCCAAGATGCGACAGCCAGTATCGAGATGAAGCTCGAAGATATTATCCCAAACGAAAACAGATCCAAGCTGCCGGAATTCACCGCCCTCTTGGAAGAGATGAACAAACAATAATTAACTGGAACCAAAAAAGCTCTCGCTGATAGCGGGAGCTTTTTATTTCACTGCCATTTCCGGCGGCCGATGACGATTCCAGGAGGTAATCTTGATAATCACTGAAACTATCAAGATAAACAGCAATCCGAGACTGAATAGATTGGCAAAATCAGCAGCCTGCCCCCAATATTTGCTGAAGACGAAACCGATGACCATCATCAATGAAATTCCCAATATATTGCCGATGATGTCCCAGCCCAAAAATTTTTTGAAAGGCAACTTAACCAAATCGCAAAAAAGATTAACCACGAATCCGATAGTATTGATGAAGCGCGTAATGACAATCGTCCAACCGACCGAACTCTTGATGTATCTTTCCAGATTAACGAGATAGGCGGGCTGGCGACGGATGAATCTCTGCCAAAGGGATTGGCCGTAATGCCTAGTCAAAAAATAACCAGCTAAGTCACCCAGGACATTAGCCAGAAAAATCACCGCAAAAGAAGCCAGCGGATCCATATAGCCCTGATTGCAGAACACGCCAACCGCGATCATGACGACATTGGACGGGATCGGCAAAACCAAAGCCGCCCCGAAAATCATGATAAATAGCGCCAGGTATTTATAGAGCAAAACATAAGATAAAGCTAGAGCTAAGATAGAACTCATGGCTTTGAACTTAGATAATCAGTTATCACCGCCTGGACTCGAGCTGAAAACGACTGTAGATCCAACCCCTGGTCACTGACATAATGCTGGATAACCAGATTCGGATAATTCTCATCATTAATCTCCAAGACAGCCGCTAGGTAATAAGCCGGCAAACCGAAAACCCGATTAAGATAATCAAAGGTCATCCAGGATTGGATCATGGGAACGTCTTCTAGGGTTAGGGGTTGGTGGAGAGCGATACCCGCTTGCGGCTCCCTAAGATACCGCAGATAATCAGCCCGATGCGGACTGATGAAATAAATCAAAGCCAAGACGGCCAATAACAGCAACCCCCAGGCCAAGAAACTTCTCTTCGGAGCTAAGTTCATATGATTATATTATACCCATATTATACCATCTTTCGCCTCTAATATAAAAACCCTCAGACTTTCCGAGGGTTTTTGCTATTCCTATATATTAATCGTCTCGATATCCACCTTGTGGTCATAGCTCAGGCCATAATAATTGACAGTCGGCTTGGTGTAACTGATCATGGCATTTAAAATATTAATCCTGATCCGCTTGAAGATATTGCGCGGACGGAGAATGAAGCGGTCTCGAGCGACCATTACCAGCCATTTCTGGGCTTCAGCCGGAATCTTGATCTTCCCGTCCCGTTTCAACTCCACTAACAGATGGCGGATATTGGGCTGCTGCATGTAACCATAAAAGGCTTGGATGGAAATGATCCGGCCGCGGCTGGAATCCGGCTGGAAATTGATAATACTGTAACGATCAGCTTTCCGGGCATGCGGGCTGTTCAAGAATGAAACATTCAAGAAGATGATATGCTTAGGCAACAACAAGCCCCACTTAGAAAAAAATGAATTCAAAGCTGCCGGAATCCGATCCTGCCTTCTGGTTATCGGACGTGAGGACATGACGACGATAGAACGGTTCAAAAATTTCTGGCTCGGATCATTCTGGAATTCAGTCAATTCTGCAATCGAGAATCCCGGCAAGGACAGATGGGCTGCTCGAGATATCTTCCGGCCCCAATCCCAAGTCGACATGATCAAGAATAAGGCGGCCGCAATCAGAATCGAAATGAAACCGCCCTGCCAGAATTTCAAGACAGTACTGGCAAAGAATGACAAATCAAAAATTATCAAAAAAGAAAATACCGGAGCGATCATCCACCAAGACCAGTGCCACAGATACCGGACGATAAGATAAAAGACTAAAGTCGTAATGACCATGGTACCGGTAACTGCAATGCCATAGGCTGCTGCCAGGCCACTCGAAGTCCTGAACACCAAGGCCAAAATAATACAACCGACAGCCAAGACCTTATTCATAGCCGGAACATAGATCTGTCCTTCGACATCCGGATTAGTGTGGATAATTTTGATCTTCGGGAATAAGCCCAAAGCAACCGCTTGACTAGTGAGAGAATAAACACCGGAAATCAAAGCTTGGCTAGCAACAATAGTCGCCACAGTAGCTATTACAACCACGCCCAAGAAAGCCCATTGCGGAGCTAAGGCATAAAAAATATTATTGCTTGGAATAGCATCACCTGACAACAATAAAGCGCCCTGACCGAAATAATTGATAATCAACGCCGGATAAACTAATACTGTCCAAGCCCAAGTAATGGTCTGGCGATTGAAATGCCCCATATCAGCATAAAGAGCTTCGCAACCAGTAATACACAAAGCTATAGAGCTCAAAACGAAGAGCGTCAACCAGCCATGCTGACCGATAAATTTCAAAGCATAAATCGGGTTAATAGCCCATAAAACTTGTGGCTGCTGTATGATTTTAGGTAGACCTAACAATATTAAGGTTACAAACCAGACAACCATAATCGGACCAAACCAACCGCCAACCTTGCCTGTTCCCTTCTTTTGGATGGAAAATAACAACACGAGAATGGCGATAGTCACCGGAACGACAAAAGGAGAAAAGTTAGGCGACAAGACTTTGAAACCCTCCACTGCCGACAAGACCGAAATGACTGGAGTAATCATGCCATCGCCATAGAGCAAAGTAGCGCCCATAAGTACGACTACCGTTACGCTCAATCCCAGGACCTTCTTAACCCTTCCTTGGCGCAACAAAGCTAACAAGGCAAAGATTCCCCCTTCCCCTTTGTTGTCAGCCCGCATGATCAGATAGATATATTTGATAGTAACGACAATCATCAGGGTCCAGAAGATCAGCGATAAGACACCCATAACATTATCCAAACTGCGAGCCAAAGGATGGTGGCCGAAGAAAGTCTCAGTCAGGGCATACAAAGGAGAGGTTCCGATATCGCCAAAAACGACGCCTAAGGCGCCGACTATCAATAACAAATTAAAAGGCCTTTTGGCGGCCTTTTGGCGGCCTTTTCGCTACTAATACTCATAGAGATTCAAAAATGATATGAAACGAAATACTGTATGATTATAGCCCAATAATAATAAAATGTTAATACCAGGCTAAAAAAGAAAAGTCTGGACGAATCCAGACCTTTTGAAGAAATATCCTGTTTTTAAACGACAAAGGAAAACTTAATTTCCTTCCTTAGCTTTTTAGCCAGAATATATTGGCTTCTGACCAAGACTCCGAAAACGATCAATATGAGGTCCGGACTGATGGACCAGTGCCCCCGGATAAAGATAACGGCAGACTTAACATCATTCTGAGCAATTATCCTGGCGATCGTATCGAGCTTTTTGACTTCCACCGGATCAGTAGCCATGCTTCTGGCATACCTCCAGCGTTCAAGGGTGGTTACCTCATCCAGAGATAACTTCCTTGGTTCCGATTTTTTAACTTCTTTTTTCATTTCTACAACATTTTAAAGGACCTTTAATAATACCACGATATATTAATAATGTCAATGACAAAGAAAAAACCACCGATTTCTACAAAGCTTTGCTTTATAAATTTCGGTGGTCCGATTTAAAAATCATCAGTTTAAAAAATATTGATAAAAGGGCGAAGAGTATTAGGATATGAGCCTTATCCGTTCAGACCCCCCTTTGCTTGCCTGTTCGCTTGCCGCTACTTAGAACAATTTTAAAAACTGATAATAACCTTAAGCATGTCGCCTCTTATGAGGAGATGGTGGATCCGGTTAATCTCCACCACTGTTAGCTCAATAATATCCAATATCTCTGAAATTGTCAAACATAAAAAAAGAGACACAGCGTCGCTGTGTCTCTTTGATATTGCACGGGATGGAGGAATCGAACCCCCGCCAGCGGGTTTGGAGTCCGCTGTACTACCACTATACGAATCCCGTATAAATAATCTGATTATTTTTTCTCCTTTTCCTTTTCTTTCTTCTCTTTCAATTCTTCCTTCCTTTCTTTTGCAGCTTCTGCCTCCTCCTGTTTATTTTTCTCCATTATCCGTTTCTGATCAATCTTGTCTGAAGCAACAATCTCCTTAACCTCCTCTTCCGGCACCAAGCCATACTCCAATTCATAGATATGGAAAACGGTGATAGCGATAGAGATGATTAACGGACCGATAACTACGCCCCAGAAACCGAACAAGGAAACGCCCCCCAAGATAGAAAAGAAAACGAAAACCGGATTGACATGAGCCTTACCCTGGATCATATAGGTCCGGATAATATTATCAGTATTACCGATAACTATCGCCCCCCACAACAGGATGAATATACCTTGCCAGATCTGACCGGTGATAAGCAGATAGATACCAGTCGGGATATAGATCAGCATCGAACCGATATATGGCAAAAGCGAAGTGAAAGCTATCAAGATACCTGGGAAAAAAGCCGGAACACCAATTATCGCATAACCGATGGCACCGACGATGCCTTGGGCAAAAGCTGTTACGAAAGTTGAAATGATAGTCGAATAGCTGACATCTTTGAACTTCTTGAAAAGACGCAAATTGTACTTGTCCTGAAGCGGAGACCAGAGCATCAGTTTCCGCAGCATCCGTTCGCCGTCCCTAAAGAAAAAGAACATAGCGAAGATGATAAAGAACAAGGAAACGAAGAAGCTGGTAGTTCCCTTCAAGATAAAGGTTGCCGCTCCCACCATCCAATCGCTGGAGCGCTTGACGATGTCTATCACGAAATTCTCTACATTGCTATTATCTAAACCGACAAAATCCAATTGTCTCAGATATTTACTCTGGATAACTTCATTATTCTGGCCAAAGAACTGGACAACGTCGTTATAGGCTGTAACTGATTTTCTCCCAGCCAGGATCATCCCTTCCGACAAAGGCAGAACGATCAAGATAATGACCGACAAGCACATAATCAAGGCAGCGGCATTCCGGCTATTGCCCAAAAGACGCCTGATCTTGTCATACGGCTTGTAAAGGATAGAAACCAGAACGGCTGCAATAACGATCTCGATCAAGAACGGCTTGAAGACCAGATAGCAGGCAGCTAAAACAAAAACGACCAACAAGAGCAAAAACGGCTTGCTTAGTTTGTTGTCCATATTTTTAGAGTGATAGACATCTTAAATTATTATTTGGTTTCCTTGTGCAAAGTGTGCTTGCGGCAGACGTTACAAAACTTATTCATTTCCAATCTCTCCTTTAAGATCTTCTTATTCTTATGAGAATGATAATTGATAGTCTTGCACTCGGTGCATTCCAACTTAATCATGTTGTCTTGCGACATAATCTCTGTTAACACTAAAAACATAAAAGCCATCTAGCATCTATGGTTTTGTTGTTATATAAATTTATTATACTTCTAATATATAATATAGTTCGAGGAAAGTCAATTTCCGGCCTATTTTTGACAATTGGGACAAAAATGAGTCCCTCTTCCGGCTACTTTCGTCTTTTTGATCAAACCGCCGCATTTCAAGCATTCCTGTTTAGAACGGCCATAAACCTGCAATTTCTTCACAAAATTACCCTTTTTTCCCTGGGCATCAACATAATTATTGAAAGTCGTCCCTCGATACTTGATAGCTTGCCTAATTAATCCCTCTATCACCCCATACAAACGCGCTATCTCAGCCTTGGTCAGGCTGGAAGCTCGACGGCTCGGCCGGATACCGGCAGCAAATAAGGCCTCATCGGCATAAATATTACCTAACCCGGAAATCAGCGTCTGATCTAATAATAAGGCTTTGATGTTTTTGGTCCGGCCTTTAATAGCCAGAACAAAATTCTTTTCAGTAAAGTTTGGGGTCAACGGCTCGATCCCATATCCCTGTTTGACCCTCTCCACTTCTTCCAAATCCACCAGCTTCATATATCCGAAACGGCGCTGATCATTGAAAAAGAGCCGGCTGCCATCAGCCAAAGAAAACCAGACTCTGGTTGACCGATTAGGCAATTCTCCACCGACATAACCCGACAGGCTCTCAGCCTTCAAGCTATGGCCTCCGGCTAACAGCTTGTTGTGGAAAGAATAGACCAACTGCCCAGTCATCTTCAAATGGACCAGCAAGAAATGCTTCTTATCAGACAAACGGAATATCAATAGCTTCCCAATCCGATCAATTCCCAAAAAAGACTGCCCCGACAAAGTTGAAACAAATTTCTGGGACGCAGGAAAAATCGACTTAGGCGCCAAGACTTCAACTGTCTTGATCTTCTTTTTCAAGAGATAAGTCTCCAGATCCCGTCTGATAGTTTCCACTTCCGGCAATTCAGGCATATAGCTACTTGATTAGATATAAAGCAATACCGACCGCTAGCAAGACTAAAAGCAAAACGCCGATAATCTTCATCAGGCTGCGGCCGATCTTATTCGAATCGATTAAATGAGGCATATGATTATGATTAATACCTTAATTAAACCAAAAAAAACCGTTTCGGTCAAATAAAAAGAGCTTGGAATATTCCAAGCTCTTCAGTGGGCCGAGTAGGATTCGAACCTACGAAGGCTGATGCCAGCAGATTTACAGTCTGCCCCAGTTGACCGCTTTGGTATCGACCCAATATATCAAAATGACATATATATTTTACACAATAAAAATAGATTGTCAAATAGAACAACCTATTTTCCTTTTCAGCTTAAACTCCGATCACTTCCCCAATCAAGAATTTGACAGCGGCGTAGGAGATAAAGATGATAACTAAACCGATGGCAGCCCACATCAATACGTCCCTGCCCTGACTAACCTTCTTCTCATTTCCAGCTGCTGTCATCCAAACAAAACCGCCATAGACAAACATCAATAAAGCAACGGAACCGATAACTCCCAAGATGGCGCTAATCACTTTACCAATCAATTGTTGCGGAGTGGTTACTCCAGCAGCGGCAAGAGGATTGTTCAGGCTGACAACGCTAGTATTATTAGTGCTAGCAGCAATTACCGGAAAAGCTACCAAAAAAGTAAAAAGCATCGGCAAAATTAATAAGATTAATTTTTTGCGCATATTATTAATAATATTGATTAAAAGCTATTTATATTAAACCATATTTTAGAAAATAAAAAAAGGGGGTGTTATCACCCCCTTTATAGGTTTCTTTTTACAACGGAGTTACTTTCATAACAATACTTTGATTCGTACTTCCGGCCTTTAGGAAAAATCTGGTGCCAGAACGATCAGGTATAACTACACCGGGACCATCATGATATTGCTCGCTTTCGGAATAGATGATCTTGTAATCATAATTATCCGAGAGTAATTCAATATGAACCGGTTCTCTGAAAGCTATCCAATGGTTCAAGGTTTCTCCAGCCCTCAAGTTGAAATTGAATATTCCAACGTAATAGACCAGCTCCTCTGACGGCGGATTATAACCAGAATTAGATCCGATCACCTCATTATCACTATCATCAAAAGACAGAAGCTCAACATTGGCAGGAGCATCATTCCAGCAAGTGTCATTAGAACGCGGGTGAAGAAAATAATCACGGTTAGTCCGAGCATCATGCTTGATATCGGCATAAGCGTTCTGATAGACATCGCCGGTACGGCTGTTCACATAGACTGTCGGTTTGCCATCCTTGTAATAAGGTGCTGGAAAATAATGCCCAGCAACAGTTACAAAAAATAATAATAAGACAGCCAGCTTAGTCGAATTGCCATCAGTCTGAAAGACCGCATCAACCACCAACAAGATCAACCCGCCAGCAATAAAGACACAAGCGGTCTTGGCCCAGAAATCATAATGGTCATTGACCGAAAAAGAATGATGGTCAAACCACAGCTTATTCGATAACCATAATACGAACCAGGCGATAAGGAATGAAAGGAATACCTTGAAAAACTTATGCGCTAAAGTACCCTCTTCAAAAAATTTCTGATACCATTTGGATTGGGAAACATTATCTGTCTTTTCCTCTTCCACTGGTTTTCTTGTCGTAACTTGGCCCTGACCTTTAAAGTTAGGGCGCTTTTTCATTGTTGCCATTGTTTAATCCTCCTAACTTTAAATTTCATTACTTTTTTTCATACCGGCGCCAAACTTGGCACCTTCTCCAGCTGCGCCTGAACTACCTTCGATAATCAATGACTTGTCACCGATCTGGCTCCATTTGAATCTGTCAGTAACCAGGGCGGTAGCGGCTTCAACTGTGAGTCCTTGTTTTACCAAGGCCTCAATCTGCTGAGCGACGCCCAAACCTTCTTTCTGCAGTTTTTCCTGCATAGCTTGAGCCACCAGCTTAATAGCTTCGGCTTCGCCTTCGGCTTCGATAATCTTAACCCGTTTTCGGTTCTGAGCAGTTTCTTCGGCAATCTTGGCGTCTTGTTTCTGCTTACGCTTAGCAATATCATCAGCTGACATATCAAGATCGTCAACGAACATCTTGCAAAGCTCCACACCCCAATCTTCCAGAATGTTGATGTAGAATCTTGTCGCCTTCCAATCTTTGCCATCTTTGGCCTCGGAAATAATGCGAGGAAGATCTAATTCCAACTTCATTTCATTGGCCTGGTCTAGGGTGGATTTACTCAAATGAGACCGAAGCAATCCGGCCACTTGGATTCTAACTGCTTCCTTGAAATTGGCAATATTATAAACGGCCAGATAAGGATCTTTTACCTTGATAACTAAATAGGCATCAAAGTGACAAGAAGTATCTTCCAAGTCGATCAGATCTCCTTGGCTAGGAAATAATTCTATCTCCTCTTCTCCCAAAAAGATTTCTTCTCGCATCTCAATCCAACTGAACAGCGGAAAGTAGAAATGTCCGCCGGCTGCCCAGATGACATGGAAACCGCCCCAGAATTCAATCAACCAAACATGGTTTTCAGGAACTTTCTGGACGTTAACGAAAGAATAAGCAAAAATGATAAAAGCGGAAACGATCATCGCCAGGATAAAGCCTAGAAGGCTATAAGCGGCTCCAAGGAAGAAATAAAACGGAATGGCGGCCAAGAGGCCGACGACCACGGAAACTCCGATGGTCAAATAGATACTGATGGCGTCCAGCTTCTTAGTGCTGAAATCAACCTTAGAATTTTGGTTCATGTTATATGGTTTTTTTTGTTTATATTCAGTTTTTAAACAACATTCATTGTAGGCCAATTATATCATATTTTATTATTTTTGTCAATAAAACAAACAAAAAAGAGCCAAATTGGCCCTTTTTATAAATAAAACTCTAAAATCAATTAAATAGCATCTTCTAAATGGAGGTCAACCGCCTTTTCCACAGTCTTATCAACTGCTAAATCTAAACCAGCGTGTTTACTGCTGACCACGAAGGCTTCAGCTGCTAAAGTAGAAGCTCCAGCGGCATGCGAACCGGCCTCAACGCTGGCTTCAGCCGCTCCAGCCACAGCATGATGGATTCCCATTTCGGCTAATTCCAATCCGGCCATAGTGGCACCAGCCACAGCGATGTGAGTACCGATCTTAACGAACTTTTTGATCTTATCTTGGACTTTCTGGCTCTTCAACTCAGCTTCTCCCATTTTTACTAACTCATCCACTGAGTTATCAATATCTTCTTTGCTAAAATTCATCTTCTCCAGATTCTCCGCCTGGCGCTTTTCTGATTTCTTATTCATTCCATGCTCTACCATTTCACTGACTTTCTCACCCACGAAAGAACCGGCCAATGAACGCCCGATCTTGGCGCCAAGATAAACCGGCAGACTGCCGGCGGCAGCCGGACCTAAAGCTACGCTAGCCACGGCAATAGCACTGGCCACAGTCAGAGTCCGAGCTAATTTTCCTTTTGGCAAATGCTTACCGGCTATCTGCAAAGCTTTCTGAATCAAATTCTTTTCTTTGACTGGAAGCGCATTGATCTTCTCTTGTTCTAAAGTATTAAGTCCTGGCAAGATGATTTCTTTCAAGGCCTTGGCCTGGTTCATCTCTGGATCATTCTTGAAACCTTCCTTGACCTTCTCGCCCAAAGAGCTCTTATAGGCCGCTTCCGATTTTTCCAAAGCATCCTTCTTGTCTTTCAAACGATATTCCAATTCGAATTTCTTAACTGGATCCTTGCAGTCTTTCAATTCCTTCTCTAAAGCCTTAGCCTCAGCATAATTAGCCTTAACTGAATTCAAATGGTCTTCCTGGCTCTCTGCCTTATTATCAGGAGCTTCCTCCAAAGACTCAAGCTTTCCCTTAAAGTCGCCTTTCTTTTCCGCTACTTTAGCCTCAGCTTCAGCCTTGATAGTTTCCAACTCGGCAGCCGGACCGGCCTCTGATTTGGTAGCCATCAAAAAATTCTCAAAGTCACGGTTAATATTGCCCAGGGATTCGCTGACAGCAGCTTCGCCTCGGCTCTCAACTTCATTCTTGATGTCTTCCCAAGAATTTTCCGGACTAAGCGGATCCTTCTCCGGGCTAAGTTCAGACGTAGGAAAGACATTGATCTCTTCCTGTTTGTTCTTATTTTCAAAATTAGGCATATTACATTCCTTTTAATTCATTTAGAATATCGCTAACCTTCTTCTCTTCTTGCTTCTTTAGGATATTGCCCATCTTCTGCCGGCTATCGGCTACGATTTCTTGTAAAGAAGAATTGAGCTCGGACAAGTACTCCTTGGCGGTCTCGATATTTTTTTCCTTCCTAATATTATTATCCTCCATACTGTTACTTAGTTAGGATAGCGACAAAGTCATCGGCGGTTTTCTTGGTTTCTTCTTCGACGATAGCTTCCAGGTCAGGTATTTCTTTCTGCAAAAATTCCATCAAGGCCTCCTGGGAAAAAGAATCCTGGGACATCAGATATTCTAAGACCGTCTTCTTGTCTTCACTCAAGATATCCATAGCCCGGAGCAAGATCTTCTGGTATGAGACAGCCCCCATCTTTTTCAAGACATCGATCTTTTCTTCTTCAGACAAGCCGGATAAGACCTGTTCTAATTGGTTATTATTTACTGAATCCATATGATTTATTAGATAGATTAATTAGTTATTTCCAGTATATCATCTGTCTGTTTTCTTTTGAATACCTGGGGATATATTAACACGAATTTAAATAAAAGTCAAACAAAAACAAAAAGAACCAAGCTAAAACTTGATTCTTTCTATACTGAGCCGTTGACCGGGATTGAACCGGTGACCTTCTCCTTACCATGGAGATGCTCTACCAGCTGAGCTACAACGGCAAACAAATTATAAATTATCAATCGTGGCCTGCCACTCGCCTATCTTCTGATTCTCCGAATTAACTTCCACTAGACGGTCTAAGGTTTCTTGGGCCAGAGCCTTGTCCTTCTGCATAATAGCTAAATCCAGCAAAGTATTCAAGTAGCGCGGATGGTTAGGCTCGATCCTTAATGATTCTATAATATTATCCCTAGCTTCGTCAAGGTTATCCAGATTCTCATTAGCCAAAGACAATTGATAGTTGATTTCCGCTTCAGTCTTAGGGTCATTCTTCAATTCCAACAAACGCAAAGCATAAATGAAAGTCTGTTTAGCTTCAGCATACTTCTTGAGCTTAGCATAGACTTCACCCAGCTCGATAAAAGCCGGCAAATATTTCTGATCCAGGCTGACGATTTCAATCAGCTTAGCTTCTGCCTCAGACAATGATTCCTGATCTTCTTTCTTTACCAACTCTTGAGCCTGATCCATGAATAATCTGATCTTCTCTTCTTGGCTGATCTGAGACAGCTTCTTCTCTTCCTGGCGCTTCTCTTTCAATTCTTTTAATCTCTCCAACCAAGCACTGAAAAAATTCAAACGCTTGCCTGCCGCCTTCAAGAAATCGGCTACCCGGACATTCCATTTAGTGAAATCCCGTTCCAAGCGACTCTTGATAATCTGCTCCTTGATCTTCCCTTCTTTCTCCGAGGGCATATTCTCCACATCTAAAATCGCCAATTGCGGAAATTTGCGAACAATGATCACGATAATGATGATCAGGCTGATTAAGATGAGAATCAAAGGAATGATATCGTACATATGAAACCTATTTTAGCATATTCCGGCAAATCGTCAAAAAATCTTTCGGATCAAGGCTAGCGCCGCCAACTAGAAGTCCGTCTACCACCATAATATCACGAAAATTAGCTGAATTCTTGGCATCTACACTACCACCATAGATTACCCAGCACTGGCTCGGAGAAAATCTCTTGGTCAAAAATCCCTTAATCAGAAGATGGGCCAAGGTAACTTCAGCTGGGCTGACCACTCGTCCGGTGCCGATAGCCCAAATCGGTTCATAGGCGACAATAATAGATTGATTGGATGACAATTTAATATCTTTCAAGGCGCCTTCCAATTGCTTAAACAAGATGGCCTTCGGATTCTTTCCTCTAATCTTTTCTCCCACACACAAAACCGGGACCAAGCCTTTAACAGCTAGAACTGCTTTTAATTTCTGATTGATCAGCTCATCGGACTCAAACAGGTATTGCCTTCTCTCGCTATGGCCCAAAATGACATATTTCACTCCCAAACTTTTCAAATCAACCGGAGACACTTCTCCAGTATAAGCGCCCCTGTCCACCCAAGCAGCGTCCTGGGCTCCTAACCCCAATTTGGTTTTAGATAAGATTGCAGCGGCTGCCGGCAAACTGATGAAGTCCGGACAGATAGCCGCTTGGATGCTTGATGGAATCGGTAAAGAGCTAAACTTTTTCAGTGAAGCAGAAGCCTTCCGATATGGCATCTTCATCTTCCAGTTAGCAATGATAATTTTCTTGTCTGGCATATTTATTTTTTCTTAGGTAGTTTAATCGGCAAGGAAACGAAGAAGGTAGAACCTTCATTCTCCTTAGATTCGAACCAGAATTTTCCGCCGGCTTGATTGACAATCGATTTGACAATGTATAATCCTAAGCCATTGCCATCCGGCTCCATCTTCCGGGCATTGTCAGCTCGGAACAATTTAGAAGCAATCCGATCTTGATCTTGAAGCGGGATACCATAGCCCTGGTCGGTTACTTTGACTAGAATCTGCTTAGCTCCATCATTCTTGATCTCAATCGTCACTTCTCCGCCGGAACGGCTATACTTGACCGCATTAGTCAGCAAGTTTTGGATGATCATATATGAAAGTTTCTTGTCCAACTCAATAATCGGCAATTTCTGGTCATATTTCTCAAATAATTTAACTTTTTTCTTGGCAATCAATGGTCCGACCTCGCCTACCAAACCTTTGACCAATTCCAAAATATCGGTCGGCAAACCTTCAACCTTTAAGGTTCCTAAATCCAAACGGGAAACATCCAAAAGAGAATCAACCAGATCGATCATCCTTTCATTGCTGTTGTAAATTTCCTGGGTGAAATCCTTCTGCTCTTCTCCCAAAGGACCGGCATCGCCATCAAGCAACATCTCAGCATGCCACTTAACCGATGTCAGCGGAGTCCGGAGCTGATGCGAGGCCAAAGAAACGAATTCCGTCTTGGCCATATCGATTCTCTTGGCTACGGTAATATCGCGTCCGATAGAGACGAAGAATTCGACATCGCCGGCAGCATTCAGGATCGGAGAGATACTGATAGCAGCCACAAAATCCTCCCCGTTCTTTCGTCGATTATTAAACTCTCCGACAAAATTCTGTTTCTTGACCTTGATAGTGTCCCATAATCCTTTATAAAATTCGAGCGGCATATTTCCACCCCATAATTGCTTATTTCCAACCTTTTTTCCCAAAGCTTCTTCAATGCTAAATCCGGTAATCTTCTCAACTCCGTGGTTAGCATAAAGGATGATTCCCTCGCGATTGGTAATAGCAATATAATCCGAAGCATTATCTACGGCCAATTTGAATTTCTGCAAATCTTGAGCGAGCGAGTCGGCTCGAGTCCTTTCTTCGTTGACATCCTCCAACACGTTCAGAATTGAAGCCTTAGTCTTTTCCATATCCTCCTTCTGTTCTTCCAGAGATAATTCCTGTTCCTTGCTCCGAGCCAATTGCTCATCTAAAGCCATAACCTTTTCCTTAATCTTAGCTTCCAACGAAGAGTTTGAATCTTGCAATTTTCTAGTCATCTTATTGAAAATCTTGCTTAGTTCGCAGAACTCCAACGGACCGGCATCCTCCTTGAGACGCTGGGACAAGTCGCCGGATATTATCTTGTAGATAGTCTGATGCAAATTCTTGAAATAACGGCCGATCATCCGATAGATCAGGATCGGGGCTACGACGACCAGAATAAAATAAAAGAAGAAAATAAATATGAACCAGCGGGTGTCGGATCTTTGCTTGGCTACGATCTGCTGGCCGGAAGCGAAATTCTGCTGCCTAACCTTATCTACGAACAAATTGATATTGCTATTCAAGCTATTCTGCAGTTGATAAACCTCCTTATGACGCAGAGAATGAGCCGCTTCCCGATTGCCTTGGCGGATGTAATTATAGAACTGGGCCGAATAAGAATCCAGCATATTGATATCATTGCCGATATTCAAGAAAACTTCCGCTAAGTCTGGACTTTGGCTATATTTCTCATTGGAAGAAGCATAATAATCCTTCATGATATCCAGATTATGCTTAGACTGGTCCGTATAAAAATTCTCCTGTTCAACGGTCGGCTGATAACTTTCATCTTCCAGGCTACGATCCATCATGAATAATGACCTGTTCCAATCGGTCAAAAGATTGTTGGCACTTTCCACCAGCAAGAAATCATTAGACTGACTGGAAACTACCTTGGAAGCGGCGTCAAAATAATTGAAGCTCAAATAGACGAACAAAAAACTAAAAACCAGAAAAAAACTGGCTAAGATATTAACGAAAAAAATTGTCGGCTTGCTATTTATATACTTCATAATTTGAGCACGGCCAAAAGCCTATTTCTTCTGGTTAGCATTGTCAGATTCTTCAATCTTCTTCTTGAGATCCATCATCTTCAATTCTCGATTGATCATAATCCGGTTCAAACGCTCCAATTCATCGACCTTCTCCTCCACATTCTTCTGGCTCTCAATCGTCGCGCTGACATCGGTCAACACGATCAGATCCACTTTGTCTCCCTGATAATTGATAACTTTCGCATTAACCCGGGCATAGAGATCTTTCTTGCTGGTCGCTATCTTGATGATATAAGGTTCGACATCCACTCCAGAGAAGCGCATCTTCATGTTCTGATTGACTACGTCCTGATATTCCGGACTGACAAAACTGAAGACATCCTTGCCCATAAAATCCTCCTTCTTGAAGCCAGTAGCGGCCTCAAAAGCATCATTGACATAGATAGCCCGTCCAGCTTTGGCTAAGATAACGATATCCGGCAAACGGACTAAAAGATTACGATAGAAGTTACGGGAATCAGCCAATTCCTTGACCAGATTATTAAATTCATCTGACAAAGCCGACAATTCATCTTTGCCAGGAATGCTGATATCGATATCCTCCGCATCCGGATTCTTCTTGTATTCCTCCACCTTATTAAACATCTTAATCAAACGGCTGACAAACACCCGATTAATCATCCACAAGAAGAACAAGACGAATATCAGGATCATCGCGAATAATAAGACTGAGATGTATATCAGGATATTAATCTCATATTGGTAAAGCAGACGATCGGTCTCGATCCGAAAAACAAAAGCCGGATTATTGCTGTAATCCTTGAAGAGAGAGTAACCATAAATATTCTGGGAATTTTTAGGAGAAATGACATAGCTATCATTCAGAATCAGTCTGTTCCTAGCCTCCAAAAAATCATTGGGCAGTTTAGCGCTATCAACCCGCTCCAGCATGGTGGAATACAGGGCGATATCGCCAAAACGATAATTGACGAAAGCCTCATCTAAGAAGCGACCCATGAAGACATGGCCCAAAGCTGGTCCGCTCTTATCGCTACGCAAAACCTGCTTGGAAACCATGAGGAACGGCGGACGATCACCCGAGAAAAGCACTATACCCTGCTGATAATCGTTAGACATAAAATACTTCTTGAAATAAGGATCGGTCAGCTCTCCTTTAAGCAAATTGAGAAAATCCGGATCAGTCTTCTCGGTAACGAAATCATAAGCTGCCACACCCTGGACGTTACCATCATTGTCCACAAAAGCTATGGCATTAACATCTAAGTTTATCAAAGAGATATCATTCAAATTACTCTCGACAAAAACCTGGTTCTGGTCAACCGTGAAATCATAAGCTTCATCCCATTCGCCCCAGTCATAAGCTTTGGATTTCAATGAATTAAAATAAGTATTAGCAACGCTCTCCACTCTTTTCAAGCGGCGGTCGACAGCATCATCTTCCAAATAAGAAAAATTCTTATTCAAGACGAATAAGAGAGAAGAATATAAAAAAATCAAAAGTCCGGATGAAACCAGGATGACAAAAATGATGATTTTTTTACGGAAAGACATAAAAAAGTAATAAGAGTAAATACGTGATCAAGTCTGCTTGATTTTATAATCATAAAAATCAAGCAGATTCTATCACATATTTATTATCTAGTAACGGAAATAGTAGCACCCTGTTCAGCATTTGGAGCAGAAACAGTGATACGACCGGTAGCGGTTCTCAAGATGCTGTAATTGGAATCATTAGTACCGGCTCCGGATGGATCAGTTGGAATGGAAACCAAGTATTTAGCATCAGTAGTTAGAACTGACAAATCGGCACAAGTGGAAGTGCTTTCGGCATCAGTCTTGCAAACGCTCTTGACAGTAGTAGTTACGGCTGTTGGCAAAGTGCCATTGTTGTCGATAGCGTATTGGTAAACAGCATTCAAGATGGTGTTAACATCAATACGGCGCTGAGAATTCCTAGTGTCACCTAACTGCTTAGTCGGGTTGATAGCCAAGATGACGATACCGGCTAAAATAGCAATCGCAGCGACTACTAACAAGATTTCTAACAAAGTAAAAGCTTTTTTATTTTTCATATGTTTATTGATAAATTAAAGGTTATTTAGCTCGACCTTTTGCAGCTAAAGGAAAATGATAAATACATAATCCAGTCTGCCCGATTTCAGAAAAGAAAGCAGGCAGATTCTATCGCATATTTATTAGCGAGTAACGGAAATGGTAGCACCCTGTTCCGGAGCATTAGCCCAGACAGTAACGCGGCCAGTAGAGGTTCTCTGGATACGATAATTGCTATCAACGGTATTGATAACTCCAGATGGATCAGTTGGAATGGAAACCAAGTATTTAGCATTATCAGTCAAAACTGATAAGTCATAACAACTGGTGGTTGGGGTAGCATTAGTCTTACAGATACCGTAAGTAACGGTAGCAGTGGAAGTCGGGATAATAGTCGGCAGATTGCCGTTATTATCAACGGCGTATTGATAAACAGCATTCAAGATAGTGTTGACATCAATACGGCGCTGGGAATTCCTAGTGTCACCTAACTGCTTAGTCGGGTTGATAGCCAAGATGACGATACCGGCTAAAATAGCAATCGCAGCGACTACTAACAAGATTTCTAACAAAGTAAAAGCTTTTTTATTTTTCATATGTTTATTGATAAATTAAAGGTTATTTAGCTCGACCTTTTGCAGCTAAAGGAAAATGATAAATACATAATCCAGTCTGCCCGATTTCAGAAAAGAAAGCAGGCAGATTCTATCACATATTTATTATCTAGTAACGGAGATGGTAGCACCCTGTTCAGCATTTGGAGCGGAAACAGTAATGCGGCCAGTAGCAGTTCTCTGGATATTGTAGTTAGCATAAGTCTCAGCTCCAGATGGATCGGTTGGAATAGAAACCAAATACTTAGCGTCGGTAGTCAAAACTGATAGATCAGCACAAGAAGATGTGCTGCCGCCAGTTTTACAAATATTCTGGACAGTAGTAGTTACGGATGCTGGCAAGGTGCCATTATTATCGATAGCGTATTGATAAACAGCATTCAAGATGGTGTTAACATCGATACGGCGCTGGGAATTTCTAGTGTCACCTAACTGCTTAGTCGGGTTGATAGCCAAAATGACGATACCGGCTAAAATAGCAATCGCAGCGACTACTAACAAGATTTCTAACAAAGTAAAAGCTTTTTTATTTTTCATATGTTTATTAATAAATTAAAGGTTATTTAGCTCGACCTTTTGCAGCTAAATGAATTTATAATACCTATATAGTATACATAAAATAACGAAAAAAACCAAATCCTAAGTTTTAGGGCGTCTCCTGCCAAGAACCGGTAGTAATCACCGGCGTAATAGCGGTTACTGCCAGGCTAATCCGCCTGACCGTGCTAGCTACCGTTGCCGTCACAGCGATTGTCCGCGTTTCTCCGCCGGTATTGCTGACTGTATAAGAACAAGAACCATTCCCCAAAGACATATTTGTAGTTCCGGTATAGGATGAAGACTCTCGAATCTTCTCTAGTGCGCTTTCCGCACAAGCCGTAGCCAGAGTCCGAGCTTGGACCGACTGGGATAATGACAAGCTATTCTTGGAAGCAGCTAAGGAGAACAGGATGATATACAAAGATACGCTCAAGCCGACCGCACCTAGAATCAGGACACTGACCATCGAAACAAAAGCTGGTTGTCGATCATTGATCCGTTTCATAATTATTGGCGTAAGGATCCGGAACCATAGAAGTTCCGGCTATATTGATAAACCTGCCTGGTAGAATTGCTCTTGTAAGAAGCTGAGAACGAAACCCGGACGCTACTCTTAGCCGAGGTCTGAGCCAGATTCTGAAAGACTAAAGAGGATATAGTAACATTAGAATTAGTCAAAGCTACAGCATCAGACGAACCTTCCTTGATCATAATAGCTCCGTCAGACAAGCTAAAAACTGTCGGATTATTAGCCGATACCGTCGTATTGATAGACAAAGAAGTGGAGCTAGCTCCGGCTGTCGGAGAATTGACTGCTGTAGCATTCCTCAGTCCTTGGGTTATCACCTGCAAGGCTGAATCGCTTTGCTGTTCCACCTCACTGATAACCGTATCCTTGATCCGCGCTTCCGATACCAACGACAGCATAGAAGAAGAACCCAAAAGGACCACAGCCGCCAAAGCGATGTACAGGGATAATTCGATTAAGGTAAAACCGGCTCTTCTCATAAATTAATTAGGCTTAATGATTTCCAAAACATAATTGGCATTGGCCGACAAGCGCGTGCCGACAAGCAATAAACGATCGACACCGGCCGCATAAGCCAAGCCCATGGCAGCAAAGTTGCTGGATCCAGCAATATTGGTTGAGCTCAGAAGCGTCGGCGAAGCTGGGGTCGTAATATCAACAATGACTTCTTCAGCCGTGGCTGCACTGGTAGCCAAAGCCAGATATTTATTAGCATTAAAAACATCTAGATGATTAATATTTGCCGTCCCAACCGGAGTAACCGTATAACCATTAGCCAAAACTAGAGTAGAGTTAGTGGGGCTTGAAGCGTTTATCATCCAAATCCGACCCTCGCCGGCTCGAGCCACCACTGCCATATCTTCTATACCATTAGCATTAGAATCAAAGATGGCAATAGCCGAGGCATTCAAGGCGGTATTGGAACCAACAATGTCAACCGTATCCGCCAAGCTCATAGAACTAGGACTGATAACATCAATGATCCAGAACTCAGAAGAATCACTATCGGTAACCAGATGGGCATAACTATCAGAAGATACTTGGATATCATAAACCGAATAAGACAAATCGACTCCGCCTAAAAAAGCCGGAGAGCCGGGAGTAGAAGCATTGATGACATAAAATTCACCAGCGCTATTCCTACTGCTATAAGCTCGACCCAGATAAACGGTGGTACCGATTACATCAACCGACAAACCGTCATTGGTATAATAAGCATCATAGTATCCGACAACCGCCGGGGCGGTCTTGGTCGTTACATTGACTATAGTTAACTCGCCGGTATTATTCGTAGTGCTAAGATAAACATAATTTCCCGATACCTCCATATCAGTAATGGTGCCGGAAACTGTAGTCTGGCCCACTAAAGATGGACTAGCCGGATTAGCGATATTGATTACGAGAAAATTATTAGTTCCCGATGACAAAGCGACATAGGCATAGTTTCCATCCACCCTAACCCGAACACCGTTAGTAGTATTACTTGGAGAATAAGCCGCTTCGACAGTAGTGCTAGCCCAATTGCTCGTAGCTGCCCGGCGCCAATTGGTGAAGCGGCCGGTCAAAGAAATCGATCCGGTCCGCTGCGGACTAGCCACCCAGCTGACAGTTGAAGTCACGGCCTTGGTATAAGAATCGACATCAGAAACAATCAGAGTGCGAGTAAAGATTTCAGACGCATCCTGAGTTCCGGAGAATATCCACTTGTTGCCCGATATGGCCAAACCATGGGATCCAGCACTCAAGCTAGAAAAGGATGACTCACTCATATTGCGCGCAACTTCCAATCCTTCTTCCGCTAAAGCTGCCGCTCTCTGCCGATCACCCGAAATCCGCGAACTCTCTTGGCCAAAAATCAAAACGCTAGCTAAGGTAAAGACCAGCAAAGCCAATAAAGACCCGGCCAGCAAGGCTTCGATCATGGAAAATCCAGCCAATTTTTTATTACCAATATTCATAAACTAAATTTAACCTAATTAATTCTTCAAACAGCGGACCGAAAGGCCCAGAGTCTTGAGATCGGAATAACGGGTGACGACTGCCGAACCGGATGACAAACGGCGATACCAGCCATAAGTACTGTTAACCGAAGAAGTCCGGAAATAAACATCAGTAGTCAACCTGGCATAAGAATAACTACTATTCAAATTACCGGCAGAAATAGCCGTAAATCCAAAATTATTAGTTCCATCCCAGGTCGGAGAAACTGCTTTCAAGGCAGTACCTTCTGTTCCCGATTGGCCATTAGCTGTCAGATAAGAAGACAAGGTTGTCCACTCGGCATCAGTCGGAACATGCCAACCGGAAGGACAGATGCCTTGAACGCCTTCAGATGATGAATATTGCAGTGCTTCATCAAATTCATATAAACCGCCATAAGTCTGACAATAGCTAGTAGTCTCGTTGTAACAGAATTTTTCCAAAGTACCATTATCGGTCTGATAGTAAGAATAACCGTCAATCCTAGTACCGATATTGAGATTCTGTTTCATCCAGCACTGGGAACCGATCAAAACCGTATCATAAGTACAAGTATCATAATCCGGATAAGCGGTATTGCAGGTATGGTCAGCCACCGTTGTAATAGTTACTTGATCGGTGCCGCAAATGAATCCAGCCGGATCGTCATCAACGATGGTGACAGTCTGCTGCTGGCTTCCTGATTCCGTACCATTAACAACCGAATCGATATCGATAATGATAGTTTCATTACCCTCATAAAGAGCATCCTGGACCGCCGTCAAAGTTCCGGTCCCAGACAAAGAACCAGCCGCAACCGTAATCAAAGATGGACGAGTATAATCGCTGGTAACCGTAGCGGAGCCGGAATAAACCAGATTAACCGTCACGATATTGGTGGTAGTAGCTGAAAGCGTTGCTGTCAAAGTCGCTGTCCCGGCCGCTTCGGCTATTGATGCCGTAGAAACTGATAAGGTAACGGATGGGGTGACGGGAGTAACCGGAGAAGTCGAAGTCGCTGCTGCCGGTATGGACATAGATACTGCTCCGCGAGCATTGATAGTAATAGTCCGCGACTCATTGTTAACCGACGTCAGAACTATCGTGCTGCTAGCCGCCGGCAATCCATACAACTTACTGAAAACTATCGAAGAAGTTCCGGTAAAGGTTATGTTATTAGGAATAGAAAAAATCTCATCGAAGCCGGCATCACGGCTGGCATAAGTACTGCCTTTGAAAACCGTCACCGCCCCGCTCGACAGGTTGACGCCCCAAGCCGAATCGCCTTCCCCGTTACGGGATAATTGTTCGGCTCGACGGATGCTCCGCACTAAGCTCATAGCCGCAATATCGACATCATTCCTGGTCTGGAAAGACAAAAAGACTGGCGTCATGATTGCCGCTAAAATAGCAATGACCGCCATCGATAATAACATTTCGATCAGTGTGAAGGCTCTTAGCTTCATAAATTTGATTAAATCTGTTGGCCCATACCGCCGATCAAACTATAGATCGGCAACACGATAGCCAGGGCGATAGCCAAGACACCCAACCAGACGACGACCAAAAGGATCGGTTCGAGCATGGTAGTTAAAAGCTTGTAATTGATCTCCATGCGCGCTTCGAAGATCTTGGAGATATGGAGACTGGCTTCGGATAAACGGCCGGAATTTTCCGCGCTGACTATAGTCTGCTGGATCGGAACCGGAATCAATTTATCCATGCCGCGATAAGAAGCAAAAATCCGGGCAAAAGATTCACCATCGACTACTTTTTCCCGGGCATAATTATAAAATTTCTTGTAAGCTAAAACATTGGAAGAATCGGCCAAGAATCCGATCGTCACATCAATCGGCAGACCGGCACCCAGCAAACTGCCTAACAGATAAGAGAACCGTGACACCTCAGAGTCCTGGATGATCTTCTTGACTCCCGGCAAATGCAAGATAATATATTCCCCGATAAACTTAGTCTTCTTGTAGGCAAAAACAAAATAAAGGATCGCAAAGACAGCTACAGTAAAGAGCGGTAAGACCCAATAACCGGAACGAGAGACGAATTTTCCGAAATCGATCATAACCCTGGTAATCAAGGGCAGCTTGATCTGCATGGAAGAAAAAATTCCGGATAATCCCGGCAACAAGAACCAAGTGATAGCCACGCCGATCAAAACAGCCACAACCAGAACAGTCACCGGATAAGCCATAGCCACCTTAATCTGGGAGCTGAAGACTCTCTCTTTCTGTCTCTGGCCGACAATGATATTGAAATTGTCTACTAACAAACCGGAGCTTTCACCGACCCGAATCAGGTCACCAAAATGTTTAGGCAATAGCTTGCTCTGCTCTAAAGCGATATATAATGAAGCGCCATTATTGATTTCCCTTTCCAGGACTTCAATCCGTCCGATCATCCTCGGAGTCCGCATTTCCCGGCTCAAAGCAATAACTGCTTCACTGACCGGCATGCCAGAGCTCATCAAGATTGAAAGATTTTCAAAAAAATAATCTTCTTCTTTCCTATAGCCAAAATTAAACAGGCTCTTCTTACGAACCGGCTTAGGCGGCAAAACGACTTTATTATTTTCCGTCATATTTTTAGATAGATTAGAATGGCCGAGCAATTCTCAAAAGCTCGTCTAGAGTGGTGACACCGGTCCGGACCTTGTCCAGACCATCCAGAAACAAAGAGCGAGAACCTTCCTTTTCGGCCACCTTCCAGATTTCCTGAGCCGGAGCCTTGGCTACGATCAATTCCTGGATAGCGGTCGAGATGCTAATTAATTCATAGATGGCTATCCGACCCTTGAAGCCGGTATAATTGCAAGACTGGCAGCCCTTACCTTCATAAAAAGTATAGCTCTTCTCCGGGAAATAAGTTTTTAAATAAGGATATTTCTTGTCCAAGGCCGCTTTGGAAACCTCGACGCCATGGCGGCAGTTTTCACAAACGCGACGGACCAAACGCTGAGCGATAATCAATTTCAAAGTTGATGACAGCAAGAACGGTTCAACTCCCATATCCAATAAGCGCGGAACGGCAGTCGAGGCATCATTGGCATGAAAAGTAGATAATAATAAATGACCGGTTAAGGCGGCGTTAACCGCGATTTCCGAAGTCTCCTTATCTCGGATTTCACCCACGAGGATGATATTAGGATCTTGACGCATGATAGAGCGCAAACCCTTAGCAAAGGTTAAGTTGGTCTGTTCATTGACCTGGATCTGGTTGACGCCAGCGATCTTATACTCCACCGGATCTTCAATGGTTGTGATATTGACGCCCGGATTCTTGACGGCCTTCAAGACGGCATATAAAGTAGTGGTCTTTCCCGAACCGGTCGGACCGGTAACCAAGATCATACCGAACTGCCGATGCATATTATGATCCAACATCTTATGGTCATTGTAAGACAAGCCTAAATCAGAAAAGGATAAGTTGCTGATATATTGGGATAAGAGACGGATAACCACTTTCTCACCATTGACGGTCGGGATGATAGAAACACGAAGATCAACGCTGCCGCCACCTTCCACGCCATAACGAATAGCTCCATCCTGGGCAGACAGATGTTCATCAGTCCGGATATGAGCCAAAACTTTAATCAAGTTCAAGATATTATCATAATATTCCTTAGTAACCCGGCCGGCATCCTGAAGCACGCCATCAATACGGAAACGAACCAAGACCTCAGTAGCCATCGGCTCAAAGTGAATATCGGAAGCGCGATAGAAGATAGCGTCCTTGAATATCTCGTCCACTAATTCCGGGGCTACCCGCTTCTTCTCTTGCAAGATGGAAGCGAAACGGGTTTCCAAAGTCTTGCGATAAAAAACGAACTTGCTCTTGATATCGTCCGGCAAAGAAAAAGCGAACAATATCTTCTTGCCCGGGAAAGCTTGCTGCAAAGCGGCAATCATCTCCGGCTGAGTCGGATCATCGGTGGCCAACAAGATCTGATCCTTATTCTCCATCAAGAAAAGGATATTATATTTAACGGCTAATTCTTCCGGCAACTTCAAAACTTGGGCCGGATTCAGCTCATGGGTATTCAAATCAAAATACGGAATCTTATAGTATTCCGCGAGAGCCTGGCCTAATAAATCATTAGTCAGTATATTCTGAGTGAAGAGATAATCCAAAGCGGTAGTATTGTTCTTCTTGGCAAAATCAACGGCCTTTTTCATGTCCTCATCCGAGACATAGCTCTCGGACACCAAGATATCTGGCAAAAGCTCATCGCTTATTTTTAGGATCATACTTTTAATGTTTTCTTAATGTTATTGATTATTTCTTGGAGAGAAACATTTGACTTGATAAAATAATCTACCGCCCCCAATTCTTTGGCCCGTTTCAAATCATCCTCTTGGCTTAAGTTGGAAGCCACCAAGACCGGAGTGTTGATCTTGTTGTCACGCATATATTCCAAAACCGCAAAGCCATCTTTTTCCGGCATGATCAAATCCAAGACGATCAAGTCGAATTTAGCCGCCTTGATTTTGTCGATCGCTTCAATGCCATTAACCGCCACATCAGCCGCAAAGCCGGCGTTAGTCAGCTTCAAAGTCAAAGCCTTCGCAATCGCCTTTTCATCATCAGCAATTAAAATTTTCTTAGGTGAATCGGTTGTCGCCATACAGGAAAATAAATAATATTCTTATATCTTAATTATAACAAAAAACCAGGAAAGAGCCAATAGTTTAAAGAAAAAAAATTATCCCTCGATAATCTTCCGCGCTTTCAACTCGAAGAAGCAGCGATAGCAAGCCAGGACATCAGCCAGGGCGTCATGAGCATTCTCAAAATCACTACCGAATAAGCGACGATGCAGTTCGGCTAATTTAGGGAATTTTCGGTTCGGCAAGCCGCAAAACTCAATACTGCTCTTCATCGTACAGACTTGAGACAGATCCATAAAATTAGTTTGGATCTCGGTCCGCAAGAACTCCGCTCCCAAGACATTGATATCGAACAGAATATTATGGGCCACCAAAGTCGGATTAGCCTCCTTCAAAGATTTATTAAAGGCATCCAGCGCTTCGACTAAAGGAATTCCCATCTCATTAGCCTTGACATCATCAATGCCATGGACCGCCGCTGAAGCCGCCGGAATGCTGAAACCATCCGGCTTGATGATAAAAGACTTCTCTTCCAATATTTTCTTCTCAACATCAGCTAAAACCCAGGCTAATTGCACGACTCGCGGCCAATTATCCAGGTCGCTATAGGGCGCATTATAATTCTGCGGCAAGCCGGTCGTTTCCGTATCAAAAAACAGATAGAAGCCCTTAGGAGCTTCTTCCGGTTGATAAGAAAAGATGGAAAGTTGTTGGCCCATATGAAAAATATCTTAGTCCATTTAATAATATCATAAAACCGCATAAACACAAAAACACTCCTTGACTAAAACGAACTATTATTATAATCTAAAACCAATCATTGAACATTAACACCCCAAAAAACAAAAAACATGGAAAATCTCATCTTCTATCTTCTGTTTTCCGCCTTGATTATCTTCCTGGCCATCTGTCTGATCAAAAAATCAATCGAGGCTAAAGGATTAAAAGAGAGCGTGGACGTCTTCCAGATTGAAAGGATGTTCTGGCAAAGGAGACCGTTCAAAGTTATTTACCCTCGCTTCCTGGAAGCATCGCCGGATAAGATTGGATTCATCGATGATAAAGCGATCCGCGCCTACTTAACATATGAGGCCAAGGTCGCTTTCAATTTTGAAAAAATTGTCTATCAATTAAAACCGGAACCCAAGCCGCACTGGCAAAAGATCGGCCGAAATATTAAGCTAATCATCAGTCCCGAAAAAGCTGGATCTTTCTATGCCTCATACATTCACGAAGAAGTGATGTACAAATCAAACTACCAAAAAGCCAAGGATTTTATCTTAGAAAACTACGGCAGTACCCCATTGTTCACCGAATCAGCCATCAAGAGCCTGCAGAAATTAATCGATGATCTGGGACCAAAGGAAGAAAAGCAGAAGGCTGCGATTAGATTTGAGATGGAAAAATTTCTTTAAATAAAAAGAAAAAGGAGACCAATAAAGGTCCCCTTTTTTATTTTTCAGACTTATTTTTCCAATTTCTCTTTCGACCAAGCGATTGTTTTCTTGATTCCCTCGTCCAGCATGACCTGCGGCTCCCAACCTAGAATCTCTTTCGCTTTCCGGTTGTCCAAACAGCTCCTTTCCTGTTCGCCCGCCTTGGCCGGACCATTTTTCTTCGAGATGCTCTTGCCCAATGCCAGTTCGATTGCCAGGACGACATCACTGACGCTCTTCTCGACTCCAGTTCCAATATTGACAGCGCCGATATAATCGGTGTCCATCGCTTTCAGGAGGGCCGAGACGACATCGCCGACATAGACAAAATCGCGCGTCTTCGAACCATCGCCGTTGATGATGCTCTCGCGACCATTGACGGCATTATCGATAAAGACCGAGACGACGCCGCATTCCCCGCCCTTGTATTGGCGCGGACCATAGACATTAGCTAAGCGCAAGATAGTATAGGGCTGGCCGAAAACTTGATGATAATAATTCAGGTATTTCTCAAAGGTCAGCTTGTGGATGCCATAAGGTGACAAAGGATAAGTCGGATAATCTTCCGGGGTCGGGATCACTTCCGCCTCGCCATATAAAGCGCCTCCGGTCGAGACGAAAATAATTTTCTTTACATTATGCTTCAGACAACAAGACAAGATATTCAATCCGCCCAAGACATTAACCTGGTTATCAAACTCCGGACTCTCCACTGATTTCACCACGCTGATCTGAGCAGCCAGATGGAAAACAGCATCGAATTTCTGAAGAGCGAAGATCTCTTCCACCTTCGGAGCGGAGATATCGATCTGATAGAAATGAGCCTGAGGATTGATATATTCCTTCAAACCCGTAGACAAGTTATCGATGATCACCACCTGATGTCCAGCCTCTATCAGCTTGTCCACCAGATTAGAACCGATAAAGCCGGCGCCGCCGGTCACTAATATTTTCATATTAATAAAATTAATTGTAATAGCCCTCTCATTGTACCACTAATCAGACAATATTTCCAAATAAAAAATCCCCCAGATTTCAAGAACTTTAGTAGTCCAAAAAATCTGGAGGTGGGGTAAAAAAAGAGCTTACAAAAACAAAGGCAAAAATTAAAGCTGCGGAACCACGAATTGATAGAGATGCGTAATGTGCCAAATGGTACTATAATCAAGATGGTAAACGCGAAAATGCAATTCTGCAAAATAATCAAAACTCAGACCGGCGGAATGCATATCCACATCAACCACAAACAAATTATTGATCGTAGCTGATCTTTTAGCATCTTTCTTTACTAAGAAAAAAGTTCCATGTCCCTCATGCCTAATCCAATCCTTGTACTTTTTGCAGAAAATAATGATTT
Organism: uncultured Gammaproteobacteria bacterium; assembly: GCA_964639785.1. Lineage (GTDB taxonomy): Bacteria > Patescibacteriota > Patescibacteriia > Patescibacteriales > UBA12465 > CG1-02-41-21. The sequence goes on along the minus strand of CAZXEE010000001.1, from coordinate 249,213 downwards.
GCGCCTGGCTCATAACCAGCTTATTCCAATCCGAAGTCAATGAATCGAGCATTTGGACGAAAGTAGCATCTTTTACTATCTCATAAACGTCCAATTGGGTCTTGGCAGTAGCCGCTCCCGGTTTTTCCAAGCCATAATCTTTAAAGTTAGAATCGACATAGGATTTAGAAGTATCCTTAGACCGTCCTATAATTTCCTTGCCATTCGAAGCTTCAATTATCATCTTTTCTCCTCCAGAAATAAGTTCTAGATATTCTGGTTTAATTGGAGCCTGATTATCAAAGCGTTGATCGATGATATTCTGCAAGGCTGTTTTGACCAATTCGGGATCAAACGGGCTACCATCTTTTAGACGGAGCTGGCGCTGGATTTCCCACAGCTGGCCGGTAATGCTGTAATACTGTTCGCCGGTGACAATGAATTTGTTTGCCATGACAATTTGTTTTTTGTTAAATGACCGCCTATCTTGCCCGGATAGTTCGGGATATTATCGATTGATAATATGACAATATCTAAACATAAAATATTAGATTAGTCAACAATAATTAAGCTGATAAAAATGAAACTTTCGCTTGTCAAAGCTAGTTTTTTTTGCTATCATATAACTATAGAAAATTAATAAAACTAAAGGGAAAATATCACAATTCTGGTGTATTTTTTTATTTTTATATGTCTGAAAACAATAAAACGAAATCGAACTACGGCGCGGATGCCATTACCGTCCTTGAAGGCTTAGACCCAGTCAGACGCCGTCCGGGCATGTATATCGGATCCACCTCGTCAGCCGGCTTACATCACTTGATCTGGGAAGTGGTTGATAACTGTATCGATGAAGCTATGGCCGGTTATGCTACCGAAGTAAATACTACCCTGCTGAAAAATGGCATGGTTAAGGTAGAAGATAACGGCCGCGGTATCCCGGTTGATAAGCATAAGATAACTGGAGTTTCCGCTTTGGAAACGGTTCTAACCAAACTTCATGCCGGCGGAAAATTCGGCGGCGGCGGATATAAGGTTTCCGGCGGTCTTCATGGCGTCGGCGTTTCTGTCGTCAATGCTTTGAGTAAATACTTGAAAGCTGAAATCCATCGCGATGGCCATATCTGGACCCAAGAATACAAAATCGGTATCCCTCAAAAAAAGGTAACTCCGACTGGAGTCAGCAAGAAGACCGGAACTGTCATCACTTTCCAACCGGATGACACCATATTCACTGAAACCGAATTCGATTGGGGCAAGATCCTTGACCGCCTGAGACAGCAATCATACCTGAACAAAGGTATTACTATGAATGTAATTGACGAACGTGACGGCCACACTCCGAAGCACTACCAATTCTATTTTGAAGGCGGCATCAAATCATATGTCAAAGCCCTGCACCGCAACCAGACAGTCAAGAATGAAACTATCTTCTATTGCGACAAGACCATGCATGACACCAGGGTAGAGATCGCCTTGCAGTATAATGACCAATATAACGAGACTTCAATCTGCTTCGCTAACAATATCCATAACCCGGAAGGTGGCACCCATCTGATGGGCTTCAAGACCGCCCTGACCAGAACCCTGAATTCTTATGCCCGCAAACATAATCTAGTTAAAGAAAAGGATGATAATCTGACCGGTGAAGATGTCCGCGAAGGCTTAACCGCTATTATCAGCGTCAAGATCGTCGACCCTCAATTCGAAGGCCAGACCAAGGCTAAGCTGGGTAATGCTGAAGTAAAAGCCTATGTCGAACAGATCTTCAGCGAGACTTTCAGCACCTTCCTAGAAGAACACCCGAAAGAAGCGGAAGCTATCATTGGAAAATGCGTCCTCTCGGCCCAGGCTCGATTAGCCGCTCGGACTGCCCGGGCTACTATCTTGCGCAAAGGCGCCCTGGAAGGCATGACTTTGCCGGGAAAATTAGCCGATTGCTCTTCCCGCCATCCGGAAGAATGCGAACTGTATATCGTTGAGGGAGACTCCGCTGGAGGCAGCGCCAAGCAAGGACGGAATCGCAAGTTCCAAGCCATCCTGCCTTTGCGAGGTAAGATCCTAAACGTGGAAAAGGCTCGTCTGGATAAGATGCTAGCTAACAACGAAATCAAGAACCTGGTTATTGCCCTTGGTACCAATATCGATGACCAATTGGATTTAAGCAAATTAAGATACCACCGCATCATCATCATGACTGATGCCGATGTCGACGGTTCCCATATCAGCACTTTATTGCTGACCTTATTCTTCCGCCACTTCCCGCAATTGATTACCGGCGGACATGTCTATATCGCCCTGCCTCCTCTCTATCAGATCAAGAAAGGCACTTCAGTCCATTATGCCTACTCCGACGAAGAGAAGATCGAGATCGTCAAATCATTAGGCGGAGCCGCTGAGGAGATAGTCGAAAAGAGCGAAGACGAAAATGAAGAAGAGGAAGAAAACAATGAAGAAGGAGAAGAAACAGAGACTAAAGGAAAAAAAGCTGCAAAGATAAACATCCAGAGATACAAAGGTTTAGGTGAAATGAACCCGGAACAGCTTTGGGATACCACTATGGACCCGGAAAAAAGAATCATCAAGCAAGTTACTGTCGATGACGCCGCTCTGGCTGACAAAATATTCGACATGCTGATGGGCGATGACGTTGCTCCGCGCAAACACTTCATCCAGACCCATGCCAAGAATGTTACTAACTTAGATATCTAAACTATGACGGCCATCATCATCAAGACCTTCATCTCCCACCACCTAGTCCTCCTGACTCCGTTCGTCGCCGCGGCGACAGCCCAGATCATCAAGATCTCCATCAAGCAGAAGAAACAAAAACTCAAAATCCGTGATTTCTTCGTCTTTACCTACGCCGGCATGCCATCCGGCCACAGTGCTTTGATGGTTTCATTGATGACTATCACTGCCCTGGTTGAAGGATTATACTCCGCTGAATTCGCCGTCAGTTTCGTCATCGCCATCGTCATCATCAATGATGCCTTGCGCCTCCGTAATTATCTCAGCCAACACGGCGAAGTCCTGAACATCCTAGTCAAAGACTTGAAGAATGATAATGTTCTCGATCAGAAATATCCTCACCTCTTGGAAAAGATCGGCCACACTAAGAAAGAAGTCTTGGCCGGCAGCGCCCTAGGTATTATTGTCAGTCTCTTGGCCTACGTCTTGTTTTACTAAAATCTTTTGAGAAAAATAAAACCCTGGTTTCTTAACCAGGGTTTTTTGTTGATTTGATTTCAAGTGCCATAAAAAGTTCCAGTTAAATTAACGAACTCAGTATAACTCGGATGATCTTGTCCGGTTATTTTACGATAAAGTCCGTTAACATCATCCCCATACTTCAAAGTAAAGTCTTCAGTAATCCGCGCAAAATAATTCTTGATGGTTTCATAAATTACTTCGACTTTGGAAAGCTTCTCTTTGGGCAACGAGGGCAAACCCATATCAGCCCGAAGACGAGAATGGAGATCCAGTTCTTTTTCGTTTAATAAAGTACAATTATTATCCATAGACGGTGTTTTTTTGTTTTGACTTCCAGAGTTATTTAATATTATTAAACCAGACAAGCGACGAAATGTCAACTTAGGATAAAAAGAAAAAAGGCCCAGTTAATCCGAGCCTTTTTGTGGATGATGTAAAATAATTCAGTGAGGTGAACAAGGTACCAACAGGTCAAGATCCTGAGAGATATCATACCCTGGAGGAGCCGGATGATTCTGTCGGAAGACTTCCCTTTGTTTCAGATATGATTCCATCTTCTGGTAATATCCAGAACTGTGATCCTTGTCATATCCCAAAGATCCCAAGACATAGCCCTCCAACTCAAAGTGGGAAAGGCTGTTATTGCTATTTGATCCCATGATTAATGGTTTTTATGAACTATTAATCCCAAAATACCATCAACCAGAAAGGTTGTCAAATACTAGATCAAGCTCTCTCCGGTCATTCCCTCTGGAATATCCAACCCCATCAGATGCAGAATAGTTGGAGAAATATCCAAGATCGAACCGATCGGTTCCAACAAGCTCAGATCATTAGCCGGAGCCTCTTCCAAACCGATAGTCTTACCGGCATATTCATCACCGACAATTATAAAAGGCACCGGATTGTCGGTATTCTCGGTAGTGGCCAGATCGGTTTGCAAATCAAAAACCTGTTCGGCATAACCATGGCTGCTGGTGATGATCAGGATGCCATGATGGTTCAAAACGGACTGGGCTATCTTCTTTAAAGACTGGTCAACGAACTCTATCGCCTTGATAGTCTTCTTGAAATCACCGGTATGGCTGACATTATCGATATTAGCCAAGCTCAACAAGATAAAATCATAACGGTCGCTCTTCAAAGCTTTGTTCAAGCGCTTGATAACTTCCGGGGTGGCCATCTTGATATTGATATCTCCCGCTTCTTTCACTACCGAAGGTACCAAACCATAATCTTCCCCTCTAAACTGCTCCTCACTATTATTGAAAAAACTGCTGACTAAAGCGAATTTTTCTGTTTCAGCAATCTTGATCTGCTTGAGTTGGCAAGAAGAAATCACCTTGGACAAGGAATCCGCTCCCAAGTCGGTCGAGCTGGTCCCGATCATCGTGTAATTGGCGCTGTCTTTCTTGGCACTACCGGAAATGACAGCAGCCGGATAATGGGCTACTAAATGCTTGAAGTTCGGGATCTCCGCCTGACGGATAGCATTATTATCCCTAGTCTCAGAAACTCCCCAGCCATCTAAAAGCAAAAGGACTATCGGACGGCGGAGGGGTTTGATGGGTGAAGGTTCTGAAGATGGTTTGATATTATTCATATTACCATTTCTTATTTAATTCTAACTCGATCTCCATCAAGCGGTTATATTTAGCCAAACGTTCGCTGCGGGCCAACGATCCAGACTTAATGAATTCAGCGGAAACAGCTACGGACAAATCAGCAATGAAATCATCGGCTGTCTCACCGCTCCGGTGGGAAATCATCAGCTTGTAGTCATTCTTCCGGGCTAATTTGATAGTAGCCATGGTTTCGGATACAGTGCCGATCTGGTTCAATTTGATTAAGACAGCATTAGCGGCGTGATGCTCGATACCGGTCTTCAAGCGCTCAGCATTGGTCACGAACAAGTCATCGCCGATCAGCAAGACTTTCTTGCCTAAAGACTTGGTCATAGCCTGCCAATTATCCCAATCATTCTCAGCTAAACCATCCTCAATGGAAACGATCGGATATTTCTTGACCCAATCACTATAGATTGCCATGAGTTCAGCCGCAGAAAAATTCTTCTTATCCAAAGGCAGATAGTATGATTTCTTGTCTTCATCATAGAATTCAGAAGAACCGATATCCATACCGAAGGAGATATCCTTACCCGGTTTGTATCCGGACTGGACCATGGCTTGGATAATCATCTCGATTACCTGCTCGCGTGATTTAATATCCGGAGCATAGCCGCCTTCATTACCCAAATCAGTATCCATATTGTTGACTTTCAAAATCCGGCCCAGTTCATGGAAAACTTCTGCGCCCGTCCGAACCTTCTCAGCGAAAGAAGTCTTCTTGAGGGGCATGATCATGAATTCCTGAAAATCAAGATTGGTAGAAGCATGAGCGCCGCCATTGAAGATATTGAAAGACGGAGTCGGCAAGCTATATTTACCGGAAAACTTATAGGTCTTAGCCAAATGGACGAATAATTCCTGCTTCTTGGATAAGGCTCCGGCTCGAGCGACAGCCATGGAAACGGCCAAAATGGCATTAGCGCCCAAACGGCTCTTGTTCTTCGTGCCATCAAGCTTGATCATCAAGTCATCGATCATTTGCTGCTTAGTCGGATCCAAGCCTTTCAGTTTCGGAGCGATGATCTTATTGATATTATCAACTGCCTTCAAGACTCCCTTGCCGGAATATCTCTTCTTATTGCCATCACGCAATTCTAAGGCTTCATGCATACCGGTTGAGGCTCCACTTGGAACAGCAGCTTTAGCTATCATCTTGTTATCTAGAACGACTTTCGCTTCGACTGTCGGATTGCCACGGGAATCAAGGATTTCTCGGGCCAGGACTTGTTTGATTTTGGTCATAGGTTATAACTATTTAATTTTATTACTTTCCTATTATATTAGAAATCGATTAATTACACAAACATTGACAAAATAAAACAAATGTTTCATACTAACAGTAGTTCTTAAACATAAAAAGTAAGTATCATGGAAGATCATTCATTTATAGTCGACAAGAAAATCTTGATTATCGACGGAGATGGAGTATCACTCTTTCTCTATAAGGAAATCCTGGGAGAATATACTAGTAATATCTATCAGGCTCAAAGCCAAAAAGAAGCTGAGAACATCATCCGCTTCTTAAAAAACAACCGGATAGCGATTGATGTCGCTTTCATTTCTGACTGGGTGCCGGGAGCTTTAAGTTCCGATCTCTGCCGTCTAGTCAGAGGTGCTAGCAGCTCAGAAGCTAAAATAATCCTAGTCACCACCAACGATCAACACAAGCTTGAAGATGCTAAAAAAGATGGTTTTGATTGCCTCTTGCCAATGCCAATGTCTTTTAAAGATTTTTTAAAAGCAACTTTGAAACCATTAATGACTTTCTATCAGTAAAAAACAAAAGCTGTCCCTCGAGACAGCTTTTTTATTTTCACAATTCAATTCTATTTAACGATTCCCTTCAGCCCCGGCAACTTCTCTCCGCCTAAATAGGATAACATCGCGCCGCCGCCGGTCGAAACCCAATCCATATACTCGGCCATCTTGCTCAAATTCAGGGCTTCAATAGTTTCACCGCCGCCAATAACGCCATAGGCATGGCCGCTGGCACGGGAAGCGATCAAACGGGCCATAATGACAGTTCCCTGGCGGAAATTAGGAATCTCGAACAATCCCATCGGACCGTTCCAAATAATAGTCTGGGCCTTCTTGATATATTTTGAAAATAAACCGATGGTCTCTGGTCCGATATCGCAGATATATTCGCTCGGAGTGATATCTTCCGGCTTCTTGATCTTGATGATATTATGGGATCCGATCTGATGATCCTTTTTCAAGTCAGTGCTGGTCACGATATCGATTGGCAGGATAATCTTGGAACGGCGAGCAAACAACAAGCGGTTCTTCCGTAATAAGGCTCGAGCGGTCTTGATACTCTCTTCATCAGTCATCGATTTGCCGACATCATGTCCGGCTGCCACCAAGAAGCTATTAGCCAAAGCGCCGCCAATCAAGATTTGAGAAGCTGACTTGAACAGATTCTTAATCAAAGTTGTCTTAGTCTCAATCTTGGCGCCGCCAACCAATACCACCAAGGGCTTCTGGGGATGCAAAACTTTGTTCAGATTGACGATCTCTTTTTCCAATAACAAGCCGGCATATCCCGGCAAAAATTTGTTGATAGCGGAAACGGAAGCATCAGCGCGATGACAGACAGCGAAAGCATTATTAACATAGATATCAGCCAAGCTAGCCAGATTTTCCGCCCATTTCAGATCATCAGCTTGCTCTCCTTTATTGAATCTCAGATTCTCCAAGAAAGCGATTTCGCCCGGCTTCATCTTAGAAATATTTTTTCGAGCCTCAGGAAAATTACCCATCTTAGAAACATCCAAAAACTTAACTTTTTTCTTACTGATCTTCCCCAATAAATCGGCAATCGGTTTAGTCGACAAATCCTTAACGACCTTGCCCTTCGGGCTACCCAGATGGGTAGCGACGATAACCCTGGCACCCTTCTCTGTCAGATACTTAATATCGGCTAATGATTGGCGGATCTTGAAATCCTCCAATACTTTGCCTTTCTTGATAGGGACATTGAAATCGACCCGCAGGAAGACTGCTTGGCCTTTTAACTCTTTGATCTGTCGGATTGTCTTGATCGTCATATAAAAATTATTTTAATTCTCCTAACTTGACATCAGCGCTGGAAACAGCCCCCTTGCGCAAGTATTTGACGGTAACGGTATCGCCAGGATGATAGGATTGGATGGTGACACCCAAGTCATGGTCACCATTGATCTCGATATTATCAATCGAAATGATAATGTCGCCAGTCTTGATTCCGGCTTTCTCGGCCGGGCTTCCTTTGGCCACGGCTACCTTAGACTCATCCGGAAAGACTACAGCTCCATTCTGCGCCAACTTGTTAGAAGCTGACGGTGCCAGGTTAGACAAGCTGATGTAATTGACTCCCAATAACGGAGTGCTGAATTGCTTGGTCTTCAAGAAACTATAGATAGCCGAATTCATATTAGCTACCGGCATAACCTGCAATTCATCATTGACCAAAGCTACTAAATCACCGCCCAGGCCGAAAAGCCAAGCCCCCTTGAACCGGGCATCAAGCGCCTCTCCCAAGAGGATGGTCTCAATTAAGCGATCGCTGGATTTGACCGCCTGTTGCTTGGCCGGCAAAGAAACGATCGAATTCAAAGCGGCATCATTATTCCAATTGACAGCCAACAACATCTGACCGACAGACAGGTTCTCCGAAGCTGACAAGGTCTTGACCAAAAGATTATTAGCCCCAGCTAAATGGACCATCCAGACATTCTGCTTCTTGTATTCCAATATCTGGTCCAAAGAATAAATCTTCTTGTCCTTGCTGATAGCGACATAATCCTTCAAGGGAAATTTGGCATTGAGTTTCTGGCTCTCAACCATAATCCAGCCATCGGCCGTCAAAGACATGCCGGCAAATTCCGGCTTGCTCAAATCATAATAATCCGCCTTGTTGAATTCCTCACTAGTCTTCGATTCTGGCAGACGCTTGAAAAAACCGACCAGGCTGTCATTGGCAGCGTTGACGGTTTCTTGGATCTTCAGGTCTTGATTGACGACCACCTTCTTAGGATCCTGGATAACGAAATTGGAGCCGGCATAAAGGCCGCTGGACAGATTCAATTCTCCGCTATTTGAAATGACTGAAGCGGTATCCTTGAAAAAATAGAAACGGAGCAAGAGGTCAGCTCCGATACCGCCGACGATGCCAAACAGCAAAGCGATGGCCAAAACTTTCAAATTAAGGTTGTCAGATTTATTTTTCATATGATTTTATTTTTAAATTAGCGCCACTTAAGCGTTAGGAGGATTAGGAGCATGATGACCCCGGAAAAAACCAATAATGATTTGAGGTTTTTCCTATTCCAATTATGATTAAGATAGAGGCGGATAAGGTTTAAAAAAACATAGTAGATAAGAGCCATCATCATGCCCAATGAATTATAATCAAAAGGCAAGAAATAGATGCTCCAGGCCAACTGGGCCACAATGAAAGCTGACAGGAAGACGAAGATGTAATTATCTTTCCCTCTCAGATTATTAACCCACAAATACTGGTGGGTAGTGACCAAGGACAAGACGATCAAGACGACTACCAATATCCAGTATGAAAGGTTCAAGAACAACTGCAAGCCATAGACAGCGGAGAGTAAGAAAAACCAAGACAAGAAACTGAAATTGGAAGACAGAGCCAGCATATTGTTAGGCTGCTCCGGATGAAAGACGGAATCATAAGCATTCTTGAAATACGAAAAATTAAAGCCGATAGCCAGGACAAAAAGAGCCTGGATGAAGAATTTGTTGAACCAGACATCCTGTGGAATCAAAATAATATAAGCCACGATGCTATTTAAGACCAAAAACGGTAAGATCCATAAATTCCACCAGCGATACCCTGCTTCCCGGCGTACCAAGAAATAGACCGCCAAGACCAAAGCAACATTCAATAAGAACAAAGTAACATAAAAGAACTTCGGCCAGAAAATGAAAGTTTCCAACAAAAGCCAGATTGATAGATTGGCTATGACAATAATCTGTCCTGGTTTCATATTTTTTATTTAATAACCTTAATATCAGTATTAGATCCTGATTCTGGCTTAAGTTCGATCTTCTTCAACTCTTTCAAATCGCTTAAAGCATTAACCTTCAAGTAATTATTAGAGAGTGTATACAAATTATCGCCAATATACAAGCTGCGCTTGACTGAGTTGTCATAATAGTTGACTCCATCGAAGTAATCGGTGTTAGCTGCTTTGCTGCCGTCAGAGTGATCGATCTTGCCGGAATAATTAATTTTCTTGTCTTTCAGACTGAAAATCATCGCTCCAGAAAAATTGATTTCTCCCCATTGGTTAGCTCCGGTCGATTTCCTCAAGGAAACCGGCAGGGCCAGCAAGTCCTTTTCTCGTGAGAACAAGAAAGCTTTGTGGTCATAAAGAGCGACTGAATCGCTGCCCATATCGCCCATCAGATATTTATCCAATTCCTTCGGAGCTGAGACGTCAGAAACATCGAACAAGGAAATCTTCAAGCCCTTGGTGATGGTATTGCCGGACTCATTCTCTCCTGTATCCTTGCCGAAACCGATTAAAGTATTTTCATCATAAGGATGGAGATAGGTAGAGAATCCCGGGACTTTCAATTGGCCTAAGACTCTCGGATTCCGAGGATCAGCCAGGTCGATAGCGAACAATGGATCAACCTGCTTATAAGTCACCAGATAAGCCCGATTGCCCATGAAGCGGACGGAATAAATCCGCTCACCCTCGGCTAGATTCTCCAAGCTGCCAACCGTCTTCATATCAGCATCCAAGACATAAAGATTATTATATGACGGCCGGTTCTGCTCTTCGAAGCGGCTCCAAGTGGTATTCTTGGTAGTAGCGATCCGGAAATAACCATCGGATTCATCCATAGCAAACTGATTCAAGACTGACCCGACCACTTCTCCGCTAGATTTGTACTGCAAGCTGCTGCCGGAGATAGTGATCTTGTGGATGATAGTCTTTTCCATCTCCTTAGCCAGTTCATTATACTTCTGCTTCATCTTCTCAGCCAACTCCTTATCATATGCAGCTTGCTCATCAGCCGTCAAAGAAGACAAATACTTATCCAAAACTTGCTGCACCTTAGATTTCTTTTCACTCGGACTCAAGATATCATCGGAAACTTCTTCAATCTTGGTAATCTTGGCACGTTCCTTGTCACTCAAGCGAGGATATAAGAGCTCTCGGCTGACCTGCATTTCCAAATCATATTCATTGAGGTATTTAGTATAGGTAATATAGAGATTCTCCGGAGAAACGAACATATTCTGGGCTCCGGATAATAAGTAGACATCGCCGGTAATCCGAGTCGAATTATCCTTGATATTGATAGCTGAGATGGTAGTAAAATTAAAAGCATCATATGGAATATCGAAATAATAGATATTCGGAGCAAAACACTTAAGATCATCGCCGCCACATTTCTCGGATAAAGCTACGCCAGAATCTAAAACCCGCGGTACGACCGGATCGGAACCGACAGAGTAATTATAATTATTAGTAACGAAATAGACATAATCACCGATCAAGCGGGAGTTGAAATAACTACCCTCGAAATTCAAATCGCGGACCTGTTTCGGATTCTGCTTGTCAGAAATATCGAAAACCTTGAAAAAAGTATATTGGTTCTGGCGTCTGAAACTCCGATAAAGATCCATGGTATAAATCTGATTATCATAACCAAAGACTGCCAGATTATCACCGCTGATATATAGATCTGTCGGCCGAGACTTGAATTCTACCTTAGAGACGATCTCTGAAGCTTCCCCCGGATAAGCCTTGATAATGAACAAGGTATTATAAGAAACGGCATAAATATAGTTGCCATCAGTCTTCACGATATCCGCCTCATCGACTCCGGCCACCTGGACATTAGTCTTGGAAAAATCTGGAGTAGCTGAAACAGCTGGAGCTACAGCATCAGAAACGGCCATGCTTGGCACGGCAGCACCAGTCGATTCATTCATCGCTGACCGCATTCCTAAGCCCTTAACCATGGTCGAGTAGTTGCCAGAATTAGCCGATTGGCTCTCGACGAATTCCTTAGCCTCGTCATAGCTGGCAAATTTCTTGATCTCTCCGGTATTGCCGGTCTTGATAATATTATCTTGAGACTGATCAGTAGGAACGCCAGACTGATCCTTCTCGGCATTTTTCTTCTTGTCCTGTTGGATTTTCAAGAAGATGGCGCTGATAGCGATAGCAAGAATCAGAATCAGCAAAAGAACATTTTTGATCTTTTTAAAACTATTCATAATTTTAGAAATTAATAATTATTTCTCCTCTATTATAACATAAAAATAATAGAGCGCCAAAAGCTAACCCTAGTCCATTATTGACAGTTTTCACTAAAGATGATAATACTGCTATAACAAAAATCTAGTCCATTAACAAAAACTGACGAACGATGAAAAAAAGAAGGATACTGGTAATTGAAGACGGGATGATAATTCAGGCATTATTTAAAGACTGCCTGTCAGAATATGGAGAAATCATCCAGGCCTTTACCCTCCAGGAAGCTGAAACCAAATTCTCTACTGAAAAAGACCTCACTCACATCTTAGTTGATGGAAGCTTGGGAAGTCACCGCGAAGACGGCAAACCAAGCACAACCGAACTGGTAATAAGGATGCGCCGGGAATTTACCGGGCCGATTATCGCTATTTCCTGTTCAGACGAGTATAATGCTTTTTTGAAATCATTAGGCTGTGACCAAGCCATCTACAAAGGAGATGCGCCTAAAAAAATCGAAAAACTTTTTGAAGAAGAAGAAATTAAATCCTAAAAACTAAAAGGACCATCAATAACTATGGTCCTTTTTTGTTAAGCTGACAATCTATTAAAATTTCCGAGCAAATTCGCAACCGCAATACTTCTGCCGATAGATTCCCAATTCCTTAGACAAGAATGCCGACTGTTTTGTACCGTCATCATCCTTGAAATCTTTAGCCAAAAAATCCACCCCTAACTCCTTGCCGATACTCTCTCCCAAATCTAATATCTCTCGGCTATTCTTGTAGCTGCTAGTAGTCAAAGAAGTAGTAAAATAATCGAAATGCTTCGACTTGGCCAGTTCTGCCGTCTTTTCCAAGCGTTCTCGGAAACAGATAACACAACGCTTGCCGCCCTCCGGCTCTACCTCATACCCAGCCACCCGCTCTTTCCAAGCCTCATGTCCATACGATCCAACTATCAACGGAAAATGGAATTTGTCCGCCACGAATTTCACCGCATCCAAGCGCCTATTCCACTCTTCTTCAGTGTCGATGTTGGGGTTGTAATAGAACAGAGTGATATCATAATCCTTGGCCAAAACATGGGAAGCGACATAAGCGACGCAAGGGGCGCAACAGGTGTGCAACAGCAACCGCGGCTTCTTCTTTTTCCGATCAAAGAAACTGAAACCAATCACCAAAATGACCATGCAGATAAATAACATCAACAAAGTGAATATTTTGCCTCGGCTCTGCAAGAATAGACCGCTCAAGCCGAAGGCTGCTGACAGGAAATAAAAAACTAAAACAGTCTGTTTCTGATTCAAGCCGGAATCCAATAAACGATGATGCAGATGTTTGCGATCAGCGAACCGGAAAGGATTCTTGCCGGTAACTGTCCGCCGGATAATCGTCCAAAGCACGTCTAAGATCGGAACGCCCATTATCAAAAGAGCGATAGCGATCTTTCCGCCGGAAATGATGGCCAAAACTCCCAGGATATAACCTAAGAATAATGAGCCGCCTTCTCCCAAGAAGATCTTGGCCGGATTGAAATTAAAGACCCAGAATCCCAAGATGCTGCCGGCTAAAATAATAGAAGCCAAAGCGATATCCGGCTGATAATACTGGGTGGTAACGGTAAAAAGGAAAATGACCAGACTGCCGATAGCTGAAACCCCGGAAACCAGGCCATCAACTCCATCCAATAATTTGGTGGTATACATCATACCCATCAGCCAAATTCCAATCATCAAAGCTGAAATCAAAGCCGGAATATAAATGAAACCGCCCCCCGGATTAGTGATCTTCTCAACTTCAACGCCCCCCAATATGACCGAAAAAACGGCTAGCACCGGAAAGACAATCTGATAGCTAGGCTTGAAATTGAACTTGTCGTCACCGAAACCGCCAATCATCAAGATCAATCCGCCCAATAAAACCCCTAGCCAATGATGGTATTGCAGATTACCTTCCGTCAAACGGCCCAAAAGACTAAAAGCGACAATAAAGAAACTGGAAAATATTGCCAATCCGCCCAGAAGCGGAATCGGAGTGGTATGGATTTTTCGAAAATTATCCGGATTATCCACGATATTCCATTTCAAAGCTAATTTCCTGACTATCAAAGTCAGGACCATAGACAAAGCAAAGGCGATTAAGGCTGGCAAAAAGTAATTCATATCTTTTATTTATTCATTGACATTATAGCCGATTTTTGTTAGAATATACAAGATGTAAATTCACAATTAATTATTAACCTGATAAAAAAGCACCTAATGGAAGATCACACCGGAGGACTGCCCATATGGCAATGGGTCGAGAACAAAACTTGCAAAGAACTAGCTGAGTTCGAATGGCTACAAAAGATGGCCGAAGAAACTCCAATTGAAGAACTAAAAAAATACCATTCAGCCATCGATAGCATCCTCAACTTAATTGAGGATTTAAAGAAGGCAGAGGATTCCAAAAATTTAGAATACTTCAAAGAGGTCTTACGACAACAAAAAATCCTAGCCATTATCTACCGTGATAAAAAAAAGGCTAAAGAAGTCGCCTAAACAAAAAACAAAAAAAGAAGGAAGCAAAAAATGCTTCCTTTTTTCTTATCCAAAAAATATATTGACCTGATTATAACTCCCGCCCCTTCTCTACCTGCACATCACCCTTCTCATCGATGACGACAATGTCCCGACGCTTGATGGAATGGGACAAGAACAGATTAGCAATCTGATTCTCAGTCTTGTCTTGTAGCAAACGACGCAATGGCCGGGCTCCGAATTTCGGATCATAGCCTTGGCGAGCCAGTTCTCTGACACCCTCTTCGCTAGCGACCAAGTCGACGCCTTTCGGTTCCAGATTTTTCTTGATCTTGTTAAGCATCAGCTTAGTAACCGCCACCACATTATCAAAGCTCAAAGGCTTGAAGACGACGATACCATCGAAACGATTAATCAATTCCGGTCGCATCACCTTATTAAGTTGGTTATCAATCAACTCCTGCTTGATAACATTCATGCTGACCTCTTTAGATACCGCATCTTCGATATACAAAGCACCGGCATTGGAAGTAGCCACGATAATCGAGTTAGTGAAATTTATCGTCCTTCCCTGGCCGTCAGTCAACCGTCCGTCATCCATCATCTGCAGGAACAGATTCAAGACATCCGGATGGGCTTTTTCGATTTCATCTAGGAGCACCAAAGAAAACGGTTTCTTCCGCACCGCTTCGGTTAAATAACCCAAGGAACCGGAGGTCGGATCGCCGATCATCTTCTTGACGCTATCAGCCAACTGATACTCACTCATATCCAAACGGATCATATAGTTCTCATCGCCAAAATAAACTTCGGCCACAGTCTTGGCCAACTCCGTCTTACCCACACCAGTCGGTCCCAAGAACAAGAAACTGGCTATCGGCCGCTTGCTTTCTCTCAATTCAGCCCGAGCTCGGCGCAAGCTACCGGAGATAGCGGTAACCGCTTCTTCTTGGCCGATCATCCGGGAATGGATGTTATCTTCCAAAGATAATAGTTTCTGGGTCTCATTTTCACTCACCTTGGAAACCGGAATTCCAGTCTGCTCGGAAATGACAGCTGCAATATCATCCTGGCCACAGAAAGCCATATCCTTACCCGTCTTACCCACTTTGACCGCAGTCAATTGCAAGATATTAATCGCCTTGTCCGGCAAGAACTTGTCATTGATATATCTGGATGACAGATCAACGGCCTGCTCGATAGCATGATAGTTGATATAGACATTGTATTTCCCTTCCAAAAATCCGGCCTTGCTTTCCAAGATCTGGATAGCCTGATCATGGTCCGGTTCACTGACACCGACAGTCGTCATGATTTCACCCAAAGATTTTTCTTCGATGTATTTAGAATAATTCTCACTAGAAGCGCAAGCCAAACAGAAGATGCTCTGGCGGCTCAAGGCATCGGACAAGACCTCGGATAATTCTAAGCTGCCCTCAGCGCCGGAAGAGATTCCTATGATAGTTTCGATGTTGTCGATAAACAAGATAACGTTCCGAGAATGCATGGCCTCACCCATGACATTCAATAATCTATCCTGAGCCTCAGCCGGAGAAGTACCGCCAACCAAACGAGAAATATCTAATTCCACCAAGCGCTTGTCCTTCAAAAACACCGGGACTTCTTCCTTGACCATCAATTGTGCCAAGCCTTCGATAATAGTCCGTTTACCCACGCCGGTCGGACCGACTAGCAGGACTCCGGTGTGGCCGCTTTCCATCGCTTCAAAGATAGCCTTGATTTCCTTTTCTCGAGACACGCAGATTTCCAAGTAACCATACTTGGCCATCAAGGTCAGGTCATGGGAAAAATGATCCAAGGTCGGAGTAGCCACTGCGGTATAGGCCCGATTCATGCCGCTTCCCGGCTTGAGCCGAGCCATCTTCCGATAGGCCAAATAATTAATACGCATCTGTTCGTTCACCCGGAACCACTTAATGGCATTAGCAATCTTGTTGGCGGTGATTTCCTGGTCATAAAGTATCTCCTGCAATAATTCATCCTGGCTATAAGACCAGAAAAAAAGATCCAAAGCATCAACGCTCAATCGCTTTTCATTCCAAGCTGATTCATAAGCTCGCACCAATAAAGACTGGGACTCTTCCGAAAATCCTTTCAGCTTGTCGCCATCATTACCCGACAAATAATTTTTCAATTTATCAACCAAGGTCCGCAGATCGATATCCAGACGGACCAAGAGAACTTTGACTTCCCTATCGGTCAATACCGCGCGGAAGATATGGCGAGCGGTAACTTCTGTCTGTTTCAATTTAGCCGCCAAGAGATAAGCGTCTTCAACTAAATGCAAAGAATGGCCAGATAGGCCGGATGAAACTTCGATCTTCTGGCGACGACTGCGATGATTAATCTTGATCTTATTAGCCTTGTTCTCACTCGCCCGATAATACAAAAACATATCGAAAATTATCGATATGAAAAACAGTAACAGCCAGACGCTGTGATCCTTATAGAAAGATAGGAATTGGATCGGAGCTAAAGCCCAATCCTGATGCAGATAAACCCAATATGCCAAACTAGCCAAACCTCCCAATCCGAACAGGGCTGCCAACAAGTTAACGACCACATCGAACTTAGCCTTCAACCGCTTCAAAGCGATCGAAGAACGGCTCAAGTCAAGGCCCCAGAATAAAATTGGCGTTGGATTATCCATATAAGATTATAAGAATTGATATAATATGCCGCCGATAACCAGCGGTGGCAACAAAAGCCAGAAAGCAATAAAAATTAAAGATAGGACCAGCCAGAAAAGCATCAGCAAGCTGCGAACGAAAATCTGAATCAAACGGATAAAGAAACTGATGAGCTTGCCAGTTATATCCCGCTGGCCATACATCGGAGTAAATAGATTCTTGACCCAGACCCCCAAGCCCAGGCTAATCTGTTGTTCTCGCAAAAAATTACCGACTCGCAATAAGGTCCGCCACAGGCCGATGCTATACCACCAGAACGGGAAATAAACAAAATCCCGCAGGATCTGCAAGATGATCTTAGGCAAATAGATCAAGAAATGACTCTTATTCATAAAAGTTAGACAGAGGCGCCAAAGTGCGCTAAAATATATAATAATGATAGCATAAATCCAAATAAAAACCAAAACTATTGACAAAATAATAAAAAAATGATATATTGATATCATCTTTAAAATAAATAAAAAAGCTAAATATCCACCAAGGCTATCTAGCTTCTAACAAATATTATGAATTTCGAGCAACCAAACAACAGTAATGAGAATCTAAAAGATAAGATCATGGGACTAAAGAAAGAACTCGAGGAACAAGGCATGAAGGTCTTCATCGATGAAGAAAAATTGGACAATCCGGAAGCATTATCCCGGGTAGCCGATGCCTTCGGTGAAATCAAGAATGCTTACCGCGTCACTATCTCCGGCGCTGATGGCGAACTCTTAGTGGATATCGAAAAATCCAAAGAAGAGATCGACGCTAGCGAAGAGAGATCCGAATAGACACATAATATTTACCCACCGAATAACGGAGCTTGAAATAAAGCTCCGTTTTTTTGTCCTCCAAGCCAAGCCTATATTGACACCCCTCATTATATATACTATATTGCTATTAGCACTCCATTGCCTCGAGTGCTAACAATAAATAATAATAAAATCAATATATGTTCAATAAATTTACCAACAAATCCCAGGAAGCGATCATCAATGCCCAAGTCATCGCCCAAGAATCCGGCCAGCAATATATCGAGGCCCTGCACCTCTTGCTAGCCCTACTGCAACAGAACGAGAGCTTGATCAAGCCAATCTTGGAAAAACTGAAAGCCGATCCGGATATCCTGGAAGATTTTACTATCCGCGAAATCGACAAGCTGCCGAAAGTGAAAACCACCCCGACCGAGGGTCCGGTCCAAGCTGTCCAAGGTACTAATGATGTGGCCATGGTCTTGGAACGTTCCAAGAAAGAGGCTGACGGCATGGGTGATGAATATATTTCCACCGAACACATCCTGTTAGCTCTCATCGGTTCAGCCACGGCTGCCCAGAAAATCCTCTTGAACTTCCACCTGGACTATCAGAAAGTGATGGACGTCTTGAAAGAACTGCGCGGCAATGCCCCGATCACCGATCCGGATCCTGACACCAAGTTCAAGGTGCTAGAAAAATATACCACTAACCTCACCGACAAAGCCCGGGAAGAAAAGCTCGACCCGGTCATCGGCCGCGATACCGAGATCCGCCGCATCATGCAAGTGCTCTTGCGCCGCACCAAGAATAATCCAGTATTGATCGGTGAAGCCGGAACTGGCAAGACCGCTATCGTTGAAGGCTTGGCACAAAGAATCGTAGCTGGCGATATTCCGGAAATGCTAAAGAATAAAGAAATCGTATCCCTGGACTTAGGCGCCTTAGTAGCCGGAGCCAAATTCCGCGGCGAATTCGAAGAGCGTTTAAAAGCCGTCCTCAAGGAAATCAAATCGCACGGCGACAAGATCATCCTTTTCATTGATGAGTTGCATACTTTAGTCGGAGCCGGAGCTTCCGAAGGCTCAATGGACGCTTCCAATATGCTGAAGCCGGTACTCGCTCGCGGCGAACTCCGGACTATCGGAGCCACGACCACCAAAGAATACCAAAAATATATCGAGAAAGACCAAGCCCTGGAAAGACGTTTCCAACCAATTTATGTCGCCGAACCGACCATTGAAGACACGGTCGCTATCTTGCGCGGCATCAAGGAAAAATATGAAGTCCACCATGGCGTCCGCATCACCGACAACGCTTTAGTTGCCGCTGCCGAGCTTTCCACTAGATACATCAGCGACCGCTTCCTGCCGGACAAAGCCGTCGACCTGATCGACGAAGCCACCTCTTCCCTACGTATGGAAATCGATTCCATGCCGGAAGAATTAGACAACCTGAAAAGAGAGATCAAGAGATTGGAAATAGTCAAAGCCGGATTGGCATCCAACAAGGAAGATTCAAAAAGTGATGCTGGAAAAATCCGCAACATCAACAAACAGCTCGGCGAGCTCAAAGAAAAAGCTAATCAGCTCGAGCTCCATTGGCAGAATGAAAAGAATGTCATTTCCCGTATCCGCGACAGTAAAAAGAAAATTGATGAACTGAAAGCCAATGCCGAGATCATCCAACGCCGCGGCGACGACCTGACTAAGGTCGCCCAGATCAAATATGACTTGATCCCGAAATTGGAAAAAGAAATCAGCAGCCAGGAGGCTGAGCTAATCAAAATCCAGAAGAAAGGCCAACGGATATTAAAGGAAGAGGTAGACGAAGAAGATATCGCTCGCGTCGTTTCCCGCTGGACTGGAATCCCCGTCCAAAAGATGTTGGAAAGCGAGATCAAAAAGCTAGCTCACGCCGAAGATGAATTGAAGCAAGTAGTCGTCGGGCAAGACGAGGCTATCCATGCCGTATCCAATGCTCTGCGCCGTTCCCGTGCCGGCATCAACGAAGAAAAGAAGCCGATCGGCTCTTTCCTGTTCGTCGGTCCGACCGGAGTCGGCAAAACGGAATTAGCTAAAGCCTTGGCTAAATTCATGTTCAATGACGAAAATGCCTTAGTCCGCTTAGACATGAGCGAATTCATGGAAAAGCATAGCGTGGCCAAGCTGATCGGTTCACCTCCAGGCTATATCGGCCACGATGAGGGCGGACAATTGACCGAGAAGATCCGTCGCCGTCCATATAGCGTCGTCCTCTTCGATGAGATTGAGAAGGCCCATCCTGAAACTTTCAACATGCTCTTGCAGATATTAGATGACGGCCGCCTGACCGATTCCAAGGGACGGGTAGTCAATTTCAAGAATACCATCATCATCATGACCTCCAATTTAGGCAACGAAGTCATCAAGCAATATTCCATCGGTTTCAGCGGCTCGACTGACGAAGCTTCCGCTACCAAGACCCATAATATCGAAATGAAGGAAAAGATCGACAAGATACTAAGGGAGTACTTCAAGCTGGAATTCCTGAATCGAATCGACGAAACGGTTCTCTTCAAGAGCCTGAGCCGCGAAGCCTTGATCAATATCGTCGATCTAGAATTGCAAAAAGTAGAAACCAGATTGCTGAGCCGGAATATCACTCTCAAGATCGGCCAGAAAGTCAAGAAGATGCTGGCTGAAAAAGGCTATGACATTACCTTCGGCGCCCGTCCACTCAAACGGATTATCCAGAATATGATCTTGGATGAACTGGCCTTAAACATCGTTGAAGGCAAAATAAATGACGGCGACAAAGTCACTATCGACCTAGGCGTCAAAAATGAAGTCGTCATGACCGTAAAATAATAAGATAAAGGAAAGCACGCCTAATTGGAAACCGGCGTGTTTTTCTTTTCCAAAATCGAAAAAATATATTATAATATAAAGATAATAAAAATAATCTTTAAATACATGAACAAAATCGCTAAAATCAGCCTAGTTTCCGCCTTTATCCTGTTATTTTCCCCTTTGAGCCTAATGGCCCAAACCGAAATCGACCCAGAATTCAATCCGGGCCGGATTGTCAGCGATGCCGAAGTCTTGAACACTAACAGCATGAGCTTAAATGAGATCCAGAGCTTCCTTAACAAACAGAACAGCTTCCTGGCCGGATATTCCACCTATAATTCCCACGGCACTCCAAACAAGACAGCCGCTGAGATCATCTATGAGGCGGCCACAGCCAACTATGACTGCGATGGCGTCGAATTAAGCGATTCACCGACCGAGGCTGAAAAAAAATTAAAATGCCGCCATGTCACCACCGTCAACCCTAAATTCCTGTTAGTCCTGCTGCAGAAAGAACAGAGCTTGATAAATGATACTAATCCGAAACAGAGCCAATTAGACTGGGCTACCGGCTATGGCTGCCCGGATAATTGGGCCTGTAACCCATACTACAAAGGCTTTGGCAAACAGGTTAACAGCGCTGCCCTGCAATTCCGCTACTATATCGATCATCCTAATGGTTACAAATATAAAGCTGGCAACACCTATACCTTCACTAATCCATACGGAGCCGTGACTAACGAACCGATGAGCGTCACTATTGAAAACGCCGCTACCGCCGGACTATACAATTACACTCCGCATGTCTTCAATGGCAACTATAATTTCTTCAAGCTTTGGAAAAAATACTTCCCGAAGAACCCGGTAGTCTATCCTGACGGTTCCCTTTTGCGAGTCAACGGCGAAGTCGGCGTCTGGCTGATCGACGGCGGCAAGAAAAGACCATTCACTAGCCGCGGCGCTTTGAACACCCGTTTTGATGAAAAAAAGATCATCTTAGTCGAAAAGAGCGTTATGGACAACTATGAAAAAGGCGATCCGATCAAATTCCCGAACTACTCCATCATCCAAATTCCTGACGGAAAACGCTATCTGCTAGTCGACAACACCAAGAGATTGATAGTCAATAATGAAGCTTTCAAGAAAATCGGCTTCAACCCAGACGAGATCGTTGAAGCTCCGGCCAGCGATCTAGCCGGCTATAGCAATGGTGCCAACCTGACTGCCACTTCCACCAATATCACCGGCACCTTGATGCAGAGCACCAAGAATGGCGGAGTCTATTTCGTCCAAGACAATACCAAGGCTCCCCTTGTCGATAAGGTTTTGTTAAGTACTAAATTCAAAGGTAAAAGGATAACCAAGGCCAGCGAAACAACTTTAGCTAAATACACCAAGATCGCTCCGGTACTCTTCGGTAATGGCGAATTATTAAAGTCCAACGCTTCACCGGCTGTCTATCTGATCGACAACGGACAGAAGCGACCTTTCGATTCTGGCAAGACTTTCGAAACCTTAGGATATAACTGGAACAACGTTATCACCGTTTCCCCTCAGCTATTATCCCTCTATCCGCTCGGCTCAGCTGTCAGCCTGCCTCCAATTACCGAATAATATGCTGATTTCTTCATACATTACTCCGCATTCCCCGATTTTGATTCCGGCTATCGGCAAAGCCAATAATTTGATATTGGATAAGACGACCGAATCATACCAGAAGATCGCCGAACAATTAGAAGCTGAAAAAGTAGAATCGATCATTATCATTTCACCTCACTTAAGTTCTCCAGAAAACGGCTGGCTAATAAATAGCGCCCCGGAGTTCAAGATCGGCTTTGCTAATTTCGGCGACTTCGCTACCCGCGGCCAGATCAGCGGTGATATGATCTTAGCCCATGAACTGAAAGAATCATTGAAGAATAATTTTGAAATCCAGCTCAGCAGCGAAGCAGAGTTGGATTATGGATCGGCTATCCCTTTGCAGCTCTTGTCTTCGGCTTTGAAAAATGTCAAAATAATTTCTCTTTCGCATGCCGTCTCAGACCGGAAAAGCCATTTCGCCCTGGGCCAAGCTTTGAAAGATATCATTATCAGCCAAGATAAGCGGATAGCTGTCATCGCTTCAGCTGATCTTTCCCATCGCCTGAAACGCAGCTCGCCCGGAGGTTATAGCGCCAAAGGAGCCAAATTCGATAACAAGCTGATAGAATATCTGAACCAGCCGGAGAGCGCCAGCGAGAACGTCCTGCAAATGGATGACAAGCTGGTCAAAGATGCCATGGAGTGCGGATTAAAATCAGTCTGCGTCCTGCTCGGAATATTAGACGGCCTGGAATACGAACCAAAAGTTCTTTCCTACCAGACTGAAATCGGCATCGGCTATCTAACCATGGCCATGAACATCGAACAATAATCACATTATGGAAAATCTGGCTGACATCTTAAAATCTAGAAAAACAGTCAAACCGCCCGCCTATGAATGGCAGGACCTGGCTTTGCGTATTATCAAAGAGCTGTCTATCCCAGACTTCAAGCGCTCAGCCGTTTTTAAGATCTGCCGGGACTATCACAAGAATACCGTCGAGAAAGCGATGAATGAAACCAAGGAATTATGCCAGACCGGATCCAAATGGCAATATTTTTTCAAAGTTATTGCCAGCCTAGATACTCTGCAGAAGATAACCAAGGAAAAAGAGAAAGAAGAAAAAGAAAAAAAAGAAAACAAATAATATATGGCCAAGCTTTTGCCCATCCTTAATCACCCCAATCCGACCCTCCGGAAGAAATCCCGTCCCCTGACCATGGAGGAAATCAACGACTCTAAGATCCAGAGCCTGATTTCTGATATGGAAAAAACTATGCTCATCAAGGATGGTGCTGGATTAGCCGCTCCTCAAATAGGACAGAACATCAGATTGATAGTACTACGGGATGATGAGAAGATAATGGTCATGATCAATCCGCAGATCACTAAGAAGTCTTGGTCAAAAGAAGTGGATGAAGAGGGCTGCTTATCAGTCTTAGACAAGAACGGCAATATCATTTTTGGGAATGTCGAACGCCACAGCAAAATCCAGTGTGTCTATTTAGACGCCAAAGGCAAAAAACAAAAAATAGCCGCCCAGCATATCCTGGCTCGGATCATCCAGCATGAAACCGACCACTTAGACGGCATCTTATTCATTGATAAGCTTTATCATGGAAAATAAACCGATTAGAACAATCTTCATGGGCACTCCAGAATTCGGAGCCCGCAGCCTAGAAGCGCTGATCAACAGCGATTTTTTTGAGATTATCGCTGTCGTTACCCAACCGGACAAAAAAGTCGGTCGTGGTTTAGAACTCTCGACTTCAGCTATCAAGAAAGTGGCCCAGAGATATCAATTAAAGATCCACCAACCTGAAAAAATCAGACAGGAAGCTGCGTTGATCAAAGAACTGCAACCAGACCTGATAGTCGTCGCCGCCTACGGCCAGATCATCCCAGCCTCCATCTTAGGGATTCCAAAATATGGCTGCATTAATGTCCATGGCTCCCTTCTACCTAAATACCGCGGTGCGGCCTGCATCCAAGCTCCGATATTGAACGGAGAAAGATTCAGCGGCATAACCATCATGAAGATGGATGAGGGCTTGGATACCGGTCCGATCCTAGCCCAAAAGAAGATCCGCTTGGCCAAGGACGAAACCGCTTCTTCCCTGCATGACAAATTAGCTGAACTAGGCGCTCCATTATTGCTCAAAACCTTAGTCCGCTATATCAAGGGCCGGGTCAAACCGAAGAAACAAAGATCCCGCTATGCCAGCTACGTCAAGATGCTCAAGAAAGAAGACGGCCATATCAATTGGCATCATAGCGCCGAAGAAATCGAAAGGCTAACTCGGGCTTTCAACCCTTGGCCTGGAGCCTATGGCTACTTAAGCGATGAGGGCTTGAAAATTAATCAGGTTTTGTTTAAACTATGGGCAGTGAGACCGAAACCGCTCAAGATCAACAAGTACAAGGTAGGCCAATTATTCCTCTATGAGAGCGCCTTGGCCGTCCAATGTGGACATAATGCTTTAGTTGTTGTAGAATTACAGCTTGAAGGACGCAAAGTGATGGAAGTCGATTCTTTCTTGCGCGGCAACCAAAATATCATCGGAAATATATTGAAATAGATACTGGCCTCTTCGTCTAACGGTTAGGACACATGGTTCTCAACCATGTAACAGGGGTTCGATTCCCCTAGAGGCTACTTTCGGGGAGCTGGCAGTTGCCAGCTCTCTTTTGATTTGTAATATTAGCGACAATTTAGGGGTTCGACTTTCGGAAAAATCAAAATAGACCTTTTCAGGAAAAATCAAACCCTGTAATTTCAGCTTGTCGTAATAGCCGAGACCATTATAGAATTTATTGAGGTCGGGGATAATATCAAAAACTTTTTTGGATTCTTTTTTAACATCAAAATTATCAGCTATACTCTCGGCTGGGATAGACTGCTTTTCGGCTATTTTAATCTTTACTTTATACATTTCTTCTTTAAAGTCCTCATCGTCAAGCAAATCCTTTTTCTTCATTTCAATTAATTTAGACTTCTCTATTTCTAGTTTATCTAATTCATTCTTGAGATTAACAATACTACCCTTATAATTTTGCAGTCCCTTTTCCCATTCCTCAACCACAATTTTTTGATAGGCTTTAGCAAAATCAGGATCAGGCGATATTTCTTTGATATAATTGCTGAACTGATTTTCCAGCCTATCTTTGGCGACAGCTATAACTGTCGGAAATAAAAAGTTTTTCTAAAACAGGATTAATATAATTAAAAACGAGATGATGAACGACTCGATCCCGAAAGGGAGAGGCGATAATTTCCCGCTGAACCGGATCGAAAATTATAAAGGCCAGACTGGGACTAATTTGATAAGTACCATTTTTTATCTCTTGATATAACTCAAATAGATTATGCTCTAAATTAATTTCAAAATTTAAAGCGCTCATCGTATTTCTCTTGTAACGCCGAGCGTCGTAATAGGCTTGAAAGAGGTCAACAAGAAGTTTATCGGACATAAAAAATATTTTAGTAAAATAAAAGAAGCTATTGTTATATGGCTTCTTTTGACAAGTCCTGAAGACAACGCACAGAAAAGCCGTTGGCTTGGTCATTATGATTGCGGTTAACGGTCGCATAGCCGGTGTTCAAGTTCCGATTCCAAGCATTAGACCCGCTCATAGATGACGACCAGAAGTTCGCGTTCGTCCTCTGATTGTTGAACGACCCATTGGTATTGCGGTTGCCGGCTCTTTTATAATAATCGCTAAACTCTTCGGCTGATTTGATATTATCTAAAAAATCAGCAGAATGACAGGTTGCTCCGTCAATTACTAAATTTAGAAAATTTAGTGGATTATTGGACTAGTGAGGCGCACTCGTCATGGCCGTAACCGATGACGACTCTGGCCCATTATGATTTCATGGCATTTTGCCAAAAATTCAATTGTTTAGAAATTGATTCAATAATTTCATTAATCTTTACGAATTTTAATAGAGATATCTGTTTCAAATCTTTGATTAAGCGTAAATATAATCTGATGACTTCTAAATTTTCCCGACCACCTTGGATTAAATCCCTTTTGTTCTGATTGCAATTGGCACGATAGATATTGGTAATCATAGCCGTGGTTTCTTTTTTCAAATCTTCCCCAATGGTATATTTATATTCCTTATCCATATTTTTGCTGAAAAGGAATATCTCTAACAATAAATCATAACTGGCTTTATACACCGGCAAGTTATCATAAGTAGCCATAGGAAAATTTAATTAATTCCGCCTCGCTGACACGAGGCGGAAAAATAGTCAAAATAGTCGAAATAGTCGAATTAGTCCTGAAGACAACGCACAGAATAGCCGAAGGCTCGGTCAGTATGAAGGCGGAAAACGGTCGCATAGCCGGTGCGCAAGTACCGATCCCAAGCATCAGACCCGCTCATAGATGACGACCAGAAGCCCGCGCGCGTCCCCTGATAGTAGAACAACCCAATGGTACTGCGGAGGCCGGCTAATAGTCCCTCGAAATGAGAAGTGCCGCCAACTTGTAATTTCGTTCCAGCGTTAGCACAACCAAGCCCGATTCTATTAGCATCACAAGTAGTATCATTTAATGATTGGTCAAGCGTATTTTGTTCAGCGTCAGTGGGGATATGCCAACCATCGGGGCAAACGCCTTGAGCTAATTCAGTGACGGAATATTGCATAGCTTCATCCCATTGATAGAGACCACCGTCAGTTAGACAATTACCGGTATTATCGCCGTAACAATATTTTTGTAAATTAGAGTCATTGGTTTGGGTAGTGGCACCAGTGACATAAGTACCGATATTCATATTTTGCTTCATCCAGCATTGACCGTTAATATCAACAGTGTCATAGGTACAAGTGTCATAGTCTGGGGCGCCAGTATTACAAGTGTGGCCGGCAATAGAAGAAATTGTAACTTGGCTAATACCACAAGCAAAAGCTGGTGGACTACCAGCGCTACAATCCATATCCACAATTCCACTAGGAGTCAAACATTTTGGTCCGGGAGCTAGGGTTCCGGTAGTACCTCCCAGACAGAAAGAGATAGAATAGGATGCTCCGTCTGAGGTAGGGATATAGTTAATAGCGTTTTGATCGGTGGTACAATTACCATCATTAGGGGTGGGAGCAACTGGTATTATTTGCATATAGGTCGAGGTGGAATTGGTGGTAGTGGAATATATTTTTCCAGTGTTCCATTCTTCAGCGGTGGGATATCTTTGTTTGTCGTTAAAGAATAGCTCTAGGGCTGTTTGGACTTGTTTCATATTCCCCACTCTTTTGGCGTCACGGGATTTAGCCCTAGCATTATTGAGAGCTAAAACGGAAATAGTTACTAAGATACCAATGATGGCTATTATTACTAAGAGCTCGATGAGGGTGAAGGCTTTTTTAGATTTCATATAAAACAAGATTAATACTTAACTTTTATTAATACTCGTATTATACCATATCCCCCCCCCCGGCAATAGTGGGGCAGATTTGAACTGGGTTTTAAAACAAAAAATTTAGACTTTAAGTTAATTGACTTTTCTAGTTATAAAAAGTAATATTAATTTATCAGTGTAAAAAACACCGCCCAGATCTTAATTTCCTCAATAATTTCGCTTAAATGTTTAGATATCTCCTCTCGGAGGACTACAAGAAAAACCCGCTTATATAGCGGGTTTTTTGTATTCCCACTTCATTAAGATAATTGACAAAAATATAAATTAATGACAATATTATACCGAGTAATTATCGTCCTTTAACAAACAACAAAAACCAAGAATACAATGAAAAAGTTAAAGAAAGTAAGCTTATTATTGTTGATAATAGCTTTTTCGCCGATTGAAACCTGGGCACAGTGCACTAACACTAGCGCCTACGGAACAGTAACCGCCCCGACGGGAGGAGCTAGCGTAACGATTAGCACTGTCCAATATGCCACCGAATACGCCACTATCAATTCAGTAGCGGCCGAAGCCTTCTACACCTCAACCAGTAGCATCGCTACTGACTTCTTAACTGTCAGACAAGGTACGTATAATGGGACAGTTATCGCCTCCGGAGTCACGCCATTAACTTGGAAAGCAACCGTCAGCGGGACATATTATGTCCACTGCAATACTAATTCCAGTTGCGGCACGTCAGCTACTAGCCGGACAACGGCTATCAAGCACGTCGTAACGGTGCCCAAGACAGGAAGTAACTCGGTTACCACCTGCTCTGAGCACATCTATGACAATGGCGGACCCAACAGCAGTTATGCAGCTACAAGCGATGGCTATACGGTAATCTACCCTAGCACCGCCGGAAGCTTCGTCCAGCTGACCGGGTCATACTACACCGAAAGCGGTTATGACTATGTTTATGTTTACAATGGAGTCGGAACTAGCGGAGCAATATTATTAACTGGATCAACATCATCTTCAACCTCGATTGGAGCCATCACCTCTACTGATGCCACCGGAGCTCTGACTGTCCGATTCGTTTCAGATGGATCCATCCAAAACAGCGGATTTGATTTTACAATCGCCTGTATAACTTCTTGTTCTGGCACGCCGAATCCAGGAAACACAATCGCATCGTCAAGTTCAGTCTGTCCAGGAAATACTTTTAGCTTGTCATTACAGAACGCCTTAAGCCCTGGTACAACTTACCAATGGCAATCTTCGGCTGACGGAGTCTCTTATGGCAACATCAGCGGAGCAAATGCTTCCAGCTATTCTGCCACACAGACATCGGCCACCTATTATCGCTGTCTAGTAACTTGCACTAATAGCAGCTTAAGTTCTTATTCTACCCCTACCCAAGTGGTTATCAATAGTTTCCTGAATTGCTATTGTTCTTCATCTGCTAATTATACCGCAGACGAAGAGATCTATAGCGTCACGATTAACGGAATCACTAATAGCTCCACTTGCGGCACGGTCGCACCGGGAGCTGGTTCAGTGGCTTATAAGTATTCAAACTTCACAACCCTAGGGCCATTAACTACGATTTCTATTGGAAGCACCATCTCTTTTTCCATTGCTGAAAATGAGTGTGACGGAGCCACCTATTATCCCAATGGCTGCGCTATCTGGATAGACTACAACCATAACGGCTCGTTTCTGGATGCTGGAGAACAAGTATACGTTGAAAACAGCACGACGATCAGCCCACGGACAATTTCCGGAACCTTCACAGTCCCGACGAATGCCGTCTCAGGAACGACCATGATGAGAATTATCGTCGTTGAAAACCTTTCCGGAGCCAGCTTAACCCCTTGTTTGACTTATGGTTATGGTGAAACCGAAGACTATCTGGTAAATATCTGCGGTCCAATAAGCATTCCTTATTCCGAAAATTTCGAAACAGCTATTATTCCAGCCATCCCAGCCTGCACTTCGATCCAAAATATTGGGTCTGGAAATAGCTGGATTACCGCTAATAATCCTGGATATGGTTTTACCAGTCAAACCTTAGAATATCGTTGGAACGCTTCCTATGCCGCCAATGCCTGGTTCTATACCCCCGGACTAATCTTAGAAGGAGGGACGGAATACAAGGTCACTTTCAAATACGGTAACACCGGAACTACTTTCCCTGAAAAATTAAAAGTAGCTTATGGAACTTCGGCGGCAGCAGCATCAATGACTACAGTCCTGATGGATTTTCCCAATATCACCCAGAGCAGTCCTCAAGATGCTTCATATGTTTTTACTCCGACAACTAACGGCATCTATTTCATAGGCTTCAATGCTTATTCCGATGCCGATATGTTCTATTTATTCGTAGATGACATCGAAGTGAAACTGAAATCCGGACTGCCGATATCCTTGGCCTTCTTTGACGGTCAATGCCATGGCGGGAAGACTATGCTAAGTTGGTCGACTTTCACCGAAACTAATAATAGCTTTTTCACGATTGAAAAAAGTCCCGACGGGATAAACTATTTACCGATAACTAAAATTGCCGGAATCGGAAACAGCAATAGACAATTATACTATTCGTACGTTGACCAGGAATATTCCGATTCAACCCATTACTATCGCTTACGCCAAACCGATTATGACGGACAATTTAAGACCTTCCCGCCTATATCAGTGATATGCGATGGCGGAAACGGCTTAATCCGCGTCTATCCTAACCCGACTTCCGACATCTTAAATATCGAAACTGACGGAATGACCATCGAGCGGGAGGAATTATCCAACTTGTTAGGGCAAACTATCTTAAAGATTACCGGCAACCAACCGACGATTAATATTTCCAATCTTCGACCGGGAATATATAATCTGTCGATAAAGACTGCCGACAGCCTAAAAACTTTCAAGATAATCAAGGAATAAGAAGATCCCCTGGTTATCAAAAAGCTCCAGACAACTGGAGCTTTTTTATTTGAGCAACTTTTATATAAAAATAGCTAATATTGGCTATTTATTATAATTGATAAAAAATTAAATATATATTAATATAACCCCAGTACATTAACAATAAAAACGCAAAAAGAAAGGAAAAAAATGAAAAAGAAGGGGTTGCTAACAATCTTGCTATTAATAGCAATCGTTAGCAGTATTAAAGCGCAAACAGTGCTTTCGCAAGATTTTGAGAGCGGAGTTCCGCCATCAGGCTGGGTTGCCGTCAAGGCAGGCGGGAGCGGTAATGATTGGACAACGGTTTCTTCTGGGTCCGCCCATGGAGGAACCGGAGCAGCAGAATACAAATTCGATGCCGCTAAAGCAGCTAATGCTTGGCTAATCTCTCCGGGGGTCAGCTTAACGGCGGGGGTCCTTTACAATATCACCTACTGGGAAAAGACCAGCAGTACTTATAATGAACAATTAAAAGTAACCGTAGGAACAGCCCAAACCATAGCTGGACAAAGTACAACATTACAAGATTTGGGATCACACTCTACTTCAGGGTCATATGTCCAAAGAACGACCACCTTTACTCCAGGAACTACCAGAACATATTACTTCGGCTGGAATTGTTATTCGGCCGTAAATATGTTCTATCAAGACGTGGATGATATATTCATATCTCACATTGTCTGTACGACTCCTGGAACACCGACCACCTTATCCGGATCAGGAACTGGGGCTACGACCGCTAACCTGTCATAGTCAGCTGGTACGCCAGCCGGTTCTGCCACCGTCACTTATTACTGGAGCTTGTACACTTCCGGGGCGACCCTAGTCACCTCTGGAAACACCACAAGCACTTCAACGACAGCCATCGGACTAACCTGCGGCAGCAGCTATTACTTTACAGTCTATGCCAAGACTAGCTGCGATAATACTAATTCCAGCACCGCCACCAGCAGCAATTTCACGACTAGTGATTGCATCACTAATGATGAATGCTCTGGAGCGATCAGCTTGACGGTTGATACTGCTTGCAACTATGCCACGTATGACAACACTGGATGCACCGCCAGCGGAACAACTCCGTTGCCGACCTGCGCCGGCAGTACATACAAGGACGTCTGGTTTTCCTTCGTCGTTCCCAGCACGGGACACGTAATCATCGACGGACAAACCGGCGGGATAACTGATGCGGGTATGGAAATATATTCCGGAACCTGCAGCGGCTTAACCGCCATTGAATGCGATGACGACGACAGTGACAATGGAGCCATGCCGAAGATAGATAAGTTCGGATTAACACCCGGATCGACTATCTATATCCGTTTCTGGGAATATGGCGGAGACGCCGAAGGCACTTTTGGCATCTGTGTCAAAGAAGCCGCCGAAGTCTTTCCTCCCAGCAATGATGATTGTTCTGATGCGACACAAATTACCGTCGGAAACTGCGCTAATGGCACGATAGAAAACGCTACGAATTCCAATATCGCCGTCTCTCCCTGTTCAGGGACTGCTGACGATGATGTCTGGTTTTCATTCATAGCGGCTGACACCTGCCATGCAATCACCTTATCAACCGAAGGAAGCACTGACTTCTACACCCAGTTCTTTTCTGGATCATGCGCTGGCCTGACTAGTGCCGGCTGCTATGACGCCAACCCTTCAGCCACCAAATGGGGCGGATTAACGATCGGGAGTACCTATTACATCAGGGTTTATTCCTACGGCTCGACAGCTATCACTGGAACTGCCGCCGGATTCACCTTATGCATCACCACTCCGACCCCTCCGCCATCTTGCGTTACTAATGACCCAGCAGCTGATTCCTGCGATATTGCCACGCTAATATCTAACTTAAACGGATATTGCAGCAATACTAGCGCCTCATATGACGCTGACACTCCAGGAAATCTTGAAAGTTTGTTCTGCGGGTCAATAGATAATAATTCATGGTTGAAATTCGTGGCCGACTCTACAACAGCTACATTGAATATCTTTGTTAGCAATTGTACGGAAGGTGATGGAATCCAGATGCAAATTTTTGCCACCTCGGATTGCTCGACCTTCACCTCCTATTCCAATTGTTGGAATCCAGGAGTCATGACCGACGGGATAATAACCGCTACCGGACTGACCGTCGGCAATACCTATTACCTGATGATCGATGGCTGGGCCGGAGACGTCTGTGATTTCTTCATCTCGGCTAAGACCGGGATCAATCTCATGCCAATAACATTAACCGCCTTCAAAGGCGAATGCCATGATGGATCAATAAACCTATCCTGGACCACGGCATCAGAAACCAACAACGATTATTTCACGATCGAAAAGAGCGATGATGCCAAGAACTGGCATTTCTGGAAGAAGGTAAAAGGCAGCGGCAACAGCAGCCAACCTATCACCTATTATCTGACAGACGAAACGGACAAGACCGTCTACTATCGTTTGAAACAAACCGACTTTGACGGAAAATTCGAATATTTTCCGCCTATCACCGCCAAGGGATGCGGTTCTGAAAAAGATTTCAGGCTCTATCCTAATCCGGTTAGCGACATCTTATACATCGAGACCGAACAAGATCTCGTTAGTGTAAGCTTTACCGACATCTACGGACAAACCATCTTACCACAAACCCCCAACTTGAAAGCTCTGAATATGTCCGATCTCAGATCGGGCGTATACACCATAAAGATCACGGATAGCCGGAATGAAACCTGGATATTCAAGATCATCAAGAAATAAGCTTTAAACCTAACAAAAACAAAAAGCTCCAGATAACTGGAGCTTTTTTATTTTACAATTCAACCTTCACAATCTTCCCGACCAATGATTCGGGCCGCCGCTTGTCGGCAAAATAAATATCAAAATAGAATTCCGTCTTCCCTTTTAATTTTCCTTTATACTCTCCCTCTACTATCACTTCTATCTCTTCTCCTTTAAGGCCATGCAAAATCTTTTTTTTGTAATCTGATTCTAATCTAGACGAGAGCTCTCTCAACCTCCGGGAACGGTCTTTGATGTCCTGGCCATTTACCTTGCCGTCCATCTTGGCGGCCGGGGTCTTCTCGTGAGCCGAGAAAGAAAAGACATGGATCTTGCTGAAGTTGATTTCTTGAGAGAAATCATAAGTATCGATGAAGTCGGCTTCAGTCTCTCCCGGAAAACCGACGATGATATCAGTGCTGATAGCGATATCCGGCATAGCCTGACGTAATTTCTTGACTCTCTTCGAGAAATAACTAGTACTGTAAGGGCGGTTCATAGCTTTTAATATCTTGTCGGAACCAGACTGAAGCGAAATATGCAGATGCCGGCAAATCTTCGGTTCCGAGGCCATGAAAGCGATCAGCTCGTCGGTGACTTCCGTAATCTCGATCGAACTCAGACGCAAGCGGCCCAAGCCCTTAATCTTAACCAGCTTTTTCAATAGTCCGGTCAGATTAATCTTGGAGCCAGGTTTCTCTTGCCCATATAATCCTAAATGGATGCCGGACAAGACTAATTCTTGATAGCCAGCCGCTACAGCTGCTTTAACCTCAGAAATTATCTGGCTCTGAGGCCGGCTCTGCAGCCTGCCTCGAGTATATGGAATAATACAATATGAACAGAATTGATTGCAGCCATCCTGGATCTTGATGAAATAGCGGGAACGTTCCTGATGAGACAAGACCAAAGAACCAGCATGATCAAAGCTGCTGCTCTTCTTCTCCGGCTGGCACATCTTGATAATCAGCTTGGCCGTCTCTTCAACCTTCTTACCCTTGCCGACAAGTTCCACCGCTTCATCGATTTCATAAGCTTTCGGCCAACAGCCCATCACTACAATCTTAGCTCCCGGATTTTCTTTCCGAGCCAGATTGACCATCCGCTTATCCTTCAAGATAGCAGTCTTGGTAACAGCGCAAGTGTTGATAATAGCCAGATCAGCCCGGCTCTCAACCGAGCTAAAACCAGCCTGGAGCAATAGCCGTTCCAAGCAGCCAGAATCATATTGATTAACCTTGCAGCCTAAAGTGTAGATTTTGAAACTGATATTTTTCATATATGCAGACTTTATCATAAAATAAAAGCGGAAACAATAACAAAAAATCATTGCTAAGCAATGATTTTTCTGTTCTTATGAGCCGTCTGTCGGGTTCGAACCGACGACCTGCTGTTTACAAGACAGCTGCTCTACCAGCTGAGCTAAGACGGCCAAAGCACTTTCTCATAATAAATTATCCGGAGACTTTTGTCTAGGGGATAAAATAAAAAGCCGTTCTTCAATGAGAACGGCTTTGTTTTATGCGATTCTTCGATTATTCCACCGTCACTGACTTAGCCAGATTACGCGGACGATCCACATCGCAACCTCGGGCCAAAGCTACCTGACAAGCCAGAAGCTGAAGCGGGATAACGTTCAAGAAAGGCGAAAGGACATCATTGACGGTCGGCACGACGATGACCTCATCAGCCAGTTTCACTGCCTGACTATCATCTTCATTGACCAGAACGATTACCTTAGCCTGCCGAGATTTGATCTCCGCCAGGTTATTAATGGTCTTGCCATAGAACTCTCCCTTGGTAGCTACAACCACCACCGGCATATGTTCATCGATCAGGGCTAATGGCCCGTGTTTCGATTCTCCGGCCGGCATACCTTCGGCATGGATATAGGAAATTTCTTTCAGCTTCAGAGCTCCTTCAAGAGCTACCGGAAAATTGTATCCCCGCCCCATATAGAGACAGTTAGCGGAATTCTGGAACATCGACATCAAAGCCTTAATCCTTTTCTCTTCCGCCAAGATTTTTTCCATAAGCTCGGGCATCATCTTCAGCTGGCTGATAATCTCCTTCAGCTCCGCTGCCGCGATAGTCTTCTTGTCCTTGGCCAATTTCAATGACAGGAGCAACAAAGCCAAGATCTGGGCAGTGAAAGCCTTGGTCGAAGCTACGCCATTTTCTACTCCTGCCCTGGTATAGATACCGGCGTGAGTTAGGCGAGACATAGCCGAACCGACCACATTACAGATCCCAAAAATTATCGCGCCGCGTTTCTTGGCCGCCTCTAAAGCAATGAGGGTATCAGCCGTAGTTCCGGATTGGGAAATTCCCAAAACCAGATCGCCCGGACCGATAGTTCCCGCCTGGAACTCAGAGGCATACTCTACTTTGACGGAAAGATTGGCTAGCTTTTCCAACCAATACTTACCCAAGAGGCCGGCATGCCAGGAAGTACCGCAAGCCACGATAGTCAGACTTTTGGCACTCTTGATTTCCGGCCAATAATGCGACAGGCCGCCGAAGCAGAAATCCCGTTTCCGGAAATCAACCCGGCCAGCCAAACCGTCACGTACGATCTGGGGCTGGGAAAAGATTTCCTTAGTCATGAAATTATCAAAACCGTCCAGATCAAGCTCACGGATGTCAATATTGATCTTCTCCAACAAAGGAATCATCTCTCCTAAATCAGAATTCAGAAGTTGCGGTTCCTGATCTTTGGCCAAGACCAATAACTGGTCGCTCTTGATTTCAAAGAAATCCTCCGTGAAGCCGGCAAAAGCCACTTTGTCGGAAGCAATGAAACATTCCGATCCATCCAGGCCACCGAATAACTGGCCGCCCTTGTTAATCGCCACCAAGCAATCTTCGCTCTGGGAATAAATGATCAGGACACAAGTTCCAACCACCTCCGACAAAGCAATCTGCAGAGCATTAACCAAGGATAGATGTTTTTCGTTCTGGATGAATTCGATGAAGTTAAGCAGAACCTCGGTATCGGTCTGGCTGTAGAAGTTAAAGCCGGAATTCTCCAGCTTCTTTTTGAGGGTCAAGTAATTCTCAATCGTCCCATTATGGACACCTACCAGATTCCCGCTGTAGGAAACGTGAGGGTGGGCATTGGTCTCAGTCGCTCCGCCGTGGGTCGCCCAACGGGTGTGAGCAAAACCAAAACGAGAAGAAGAATTACAATTTTCCAGCTTAGCTTTCAGGTTTCCGAGTTTTCCTGCCGCTTTATAAACGACGAATTTTTCGGATTCCAGAAGTACTAAGCCGCTACTGTCATAACCGCGATATTCCAATCGGCTCAAACCGGTTAACAATAAAGGCAAGGCGGGTTTCCCGCCGCAATAACACATTATTCCGCACATAATTATGAGGTTTTAAATTGTTTGTAAATGAACTAGAAATTCCTTGAAGTATAAGATAAAAATGGGCTTTTGTCAAACAAAAAACAGCCTTGGATAAGACTGTTTTTTAATGTGCGCCGTGAAGGATTCGAACCTTCGACCTTCTCCTTAAAAGGGAGCTGCTCTACCGGCTGAGCTAACAGCGCATTATGTAAAATTTTCCAATAAAAAAATAGAAATTTTATTTCTTAAAATTATAATACCAGAACAATAAAAATTTGGCAATAGTGTGTATAATGGGTTGAAAAGAGGGGGAAAATGACGCTTGAAAATTACCCTGATATCGGATAAGATGGAGGATATGGAAAACAAGAGACCTCAAGAAATCATCGAGAAGATTCCGCCTCAGAACATCGAAGCGGAACAATATTTCCTCAGCTGCTTGCTCATCGACAAGGACGCCATGATTAAGGTGGCCGACAGCGTCATGGAAAAAGATTTCTACAAAGAAAGCCATCAGTTGATCTATGAGACTATCAAGGAATTATTCGAAGCCCGAGAACCGATCGACATCGTCTCAGTCAAGAACCGCTTGCAAGAGAAAGGCAAACTCAAAGAAGCCGGCGGCAGCGTCTATCTCGCCCAGCTTTCCAATGTCTCAGCTACCTCAGCTAATATCAACCACTACGGCCAGATTATCCAGCGCAAAGCGACCCTGCGCCGTTTGCAAGCCGCTTCTTCCGATATAATGGACTTGAGCTTCCAAGAAGAAAAAGAGATTGAAGATATATTGGATTCAGCTGAAAGAAAAATCTTCGCCGTCTCCCATAAATACCTAAAAAATTCCTTCACCGCTATCGACGACCTGCTCGGCCAAGCTTTTGAAAGAATCGATGAATTACACAAGAAAGGCGGCAAGATGCGCGGACTATCAACCGGATTCCATGACTTGGACTCCCTGTTAGCCGGCCTCCAAAGATCCGATTTAGTCATTCTTGCAGCCCGTCCTAGTGTGGGTAAAACTTCATTTGCCCTAGACATTGCTCGTCAAGCCGCCATTATCAACAAAGAAGGTGTGGGAGTTTTTTCTTTGGAAATGAGCAAGGAACAATTAGTCGACAGAATGCTTTGCGCTCAAGCTGATATCAATCTCTGGAAAATGCGTACCGGTAACTTAGCCGATAACGACTTCCCGAAGATCAATGAAGCTATGAGCCAGATGTATGAAGCTCCGATCTATATCGATGATACCGCCAACGTTTCCGTCATGGAAATCAGAGCCAAGGCCCGAAGATTGCAAATGGAAAAAGGCTTAGGCTTGATAGTTATCGACTACTTGCAGTTGATGGAAGGCCGAGGCAAATATGGCGACAACCGAGTCCAGGAAATATCTGAAATCAGCCGCGGATTAAAGGGTATCGCTCGTGAATTAGATATTCCGGTTCTGGCTTTAGCCCAGCTCTCTCGAGCCGTCGAACAACAAGGCGGACCAGCTATCCCAAAACTTTCTCATTTGCGTGACTCCGGTTCCATCGAACAGGATGCCGATGTCGTTATGTTCATCTATAGAAAGGCTGCTGATCGGGCCTATAACGTTGATGATCTGCCAACTGAAGAAAGGCATAAGGCCGAAATCCATATCGCCAAGCATCGTAACGGTCCGACCGGAAAGATCGACCTCTATTTCTCAGACGACACCGCTAGTTTCCGCAACCTAGCCAAAACTAATCAAGACCAACCAGTCAGCTTTTAATTATCATTAAAATAATCTCAAAAAACTATGTTTAACAAATTAAAACAATTGAAAGACTTACGCGACCAAGCCAAGAAGATGCAGAGCGCTCTAGCTACTGAGACAGTTACCACTGAAAAAAACGGCATCGTCATCACTATGGATGGCAACATGCAGATCAACGGCGTCAAGATCAACGCTGAAACCGATAACAAAGAGGCCTTAGCTGTCGCTATCAAAGATGCTGTCAATGACGCTATCAAACAGACCCAGAAACTGATGGCTAAGAAAATGCAGGAGATGGGCGGATTTCCAGGCTTGAACTAAATATATTAAAAAGAAAAAACCCGCTTTCATAGCGGGTTTTTGTTTTTGTTAATTAACCTACTTACCGGTTACCCAAAGCGTGACGTAAGCGCACTCCGGCAACCTGATATTTTTCTCCAGTCACAAACTTACGAGCCTCTGAAAACAGCTCAGGAAAAGTAATGACTCCTCCGGGCTTAGGTTTCGGTCCGAGGAAAATGATTTCTTTGTTCTTGTAATTTTTGGGGCAGACCTTGTCGTCGTGGTTGAAATGGCGTGTTACCGACTTTCCGTGCTTAATCCTCTTTCTTACATACGTCATTCGGCTAGTGCCGCAATAATCAGCTGGCACCTCAATCGTGTGATGGCCGAGCTTTAATAAGAAAACGATATTAAAGGCGGAAATTTCTTTGCCTTTCATTCCATCCGGTACGTTTCTAGTTCCTGTCATGCTTTAGAAATTTTTAGGTTAGACTTTTTTTTGGGTTTAAAGTACAATAGAAGAGATTAATATTATACACGATTACCAACTTTTGTCAAATATATGAAATATCCGGCCGCTATCCAAAATCTCATCGACCAATTCTCCCAATTACCCAGCGTCGGCCCTAAAACGGCCGAAAGATATGTCTTTCACCTACTAAAATCCAGTCCGGAAAAGATCCAACTTTTTGCCCAGTATCTATATAATCTCAAAAAAGATCTTCGAGTCTGCTCGGAATGCCTGGCCATCTCACAAAGCGATCCTTGCTCGATATGTTCCGATCGAAACCGGACCGACAACTCTCTCTGTATAGTTGCCAGCCTGCAGGACATGATTAGCCTAGAAAACACCCGGCAATATCAAGGTAAATACT
The DNA here is from genome assembly GCA_964639785.1 of uncultured Gammaproteobacteria bacterium. Lineage (GTDB taxonomy): Bacteria > Patescibacteriota > Patescibacteriia > Patescibacteriales > UBA12465 > CG1-02-41-21. The sequence continues at coordinate 209,472 of CAZXEE010000001.1, read as the reverse complement.
TTGTTCTTGGCGGACTGATCAATACTATCGAGAATGTCCGCCCTGACGACCTGCCGCTCAAGAAACTAGATGAGAAGATAAAGAAATTACTCCAAAATCAAAATAGCCTGGAAATCATCCTGGCTCTCAGCCCTAACTTGGAAGGTGAAACTACAGCCCTCTACCTTTCCAAGATGTTCAAGGACCCGCATATCAAGATCACTCGCTTAGCTCGAGGCCTACCCTCCGGAGCTAACCTGGAATATGTCGACGAATTGACTCTGGGCAACGCTTTCAAATATCGCAATACTATTTAATAGACAAAAAAAATCCCCGTTGCTTTGCAACGGGGATCACCCAAAAAAACGAACAACGAACAGTAAACAACGAACAACCCTAAACTAAACCACCTCCGGTTGTTTCATTTCCCCGGAAAGTTCCCTTTTTTCTTTAACTACTTCTTTGATTTGATAATTACAACCCTTTTTCAGACCATTTTGCTTGATAAAATTTTCGAAACGGTCAGCGTTGTTACGCCCCATCTTATGAGGGCTAGCGCCGAACAGGCGAATACCGGTTTCTTTGGCTTTTGATACCAACTGGTGAAAGGTCTTTTGGTTCAAGGCCTTATCCTCCTTGGAATTATTTGCCCGAAAAGTAAAACCGGAAATAAATTTTTTATCAACGAAAAGCTCCTGGCCATTATTTAAAATAACAACTCCCTTAGGAATAAACTTTTCTTCTGAGCTGTCCGACTGACGGCTCTTGATCTGATCTTTAAAAGTACGACTCATTACTAAACAGATTTGGTTAGACTTCAGTGAATGATATTATTATAGCCAAAAGATTCTAAAAATGTCAAATGGGTACCAAAAAACCGCTGAAATAGCGGTTTTTTATGTTTGGACTATTAAGCGATAGAAGTGATCTTAACAGACATATACGGTTGACGGTGTCCCAAGGTTCTCTTGTAACGAGTCTTGCTCTTATACTTAACTACGGTTACCTTGTCATCCTTGCCTTCTTCGATAATTTCACCGGTAACTTTTTCACCGAGTGATGGAGTACCGATATTAACTTCCTTGCCATCAGCATCAGCTACCAATAAGGTTTCAAAAGTGACTTTGTCGTTGACTTTCTGGTCCAATTTTTCAATTCTGACGACTTCGCCTTCTTGAACTCTGTATTGCTTACCGCCGGTTTTGATAACTGCGATTTTTGCCATATAAATACTGGTTATAATAAATAAAAAAGATATTCCTAAATATCTTTAGATATCATAGCAAAAAACCAGAAAATGTCAAATAAACGATAAAGGCGGCTAAGATTGAAAAATAACTCAGGATAGGTTATAGTTTAATCATAATAAACTATAAAGCTAAAATATGCCAAAATTCATCATTTCCGGCCAAAAACCGTTAAAAGGAGAAATCCCTGTCGGAGGCGCCAAGAATATGGCCCTCAAGATCATACCGGCCACCATCCTATCCAAAGGCAAAACTACCATCAAGAATCTGCCTAACATCGAAGATGTCGATAAATCGCTAGAATTGATCGTTGAATTAGGCGCTAAGATCGAACGCGGCAAGAATTTCGTCGAAATCGACACCACCGGAATCAACCAAACCGAATTCCCTAACAAGTTGGCCGATAAATTCCGAACCTCAGTCATGTTCGTCGGCCCGATACTGGTCCGCTTAGGCGAAGCGAAGTTCCCTCACCCTGGAGGCTGCGTCATCGGTGCCGGCGGCCGGCCGATCGATCTGTTTTTGGAAGGCTTTAAAGCCTTCGGTGCAGAAATAGAAGTTACCGATAAAGATTATCATATCAAGGCCACCCAACTGCATGGAGCTGAATATTTTTTCACAACCGTCAGCGTTACCGTTACTGAATCTTTGATGATGACCGCTACCTTAGTTCCGGGAAAGACTATCTTGCGCAATTGCGCCATGGAACCGGAAATCGAAGCTTTGGCCGACTATTTGAATAGCCAGGGGGCCAAAATCAAAGGAGCTGGAACTCCAACTATTGAGATTGAAGGTGTCGCCAGCATCAGCGCCGGCGAATGCCAAGTTATCCCGGATCGGATTGAAGCCGGTTCTTTCGCTTTGTTAGCCGCCGCTAGCCGGTCTGAAATTACCATCACCCATTGTAACCCGAAACACCTGATGAGCCTCCTATCCATCTTCCAAAAAATCGGCATCCCTTTTGAAGCGGGAGAAGATTACTTGAAGATGAAACCGGCCGAGCATATCAAGCCATATAACATCAAGACCCACGAATATCCAGGCTTCCCGACTGACCTGCAGTCACCCTATGTCGTCCTCATGACCCAAGCTGAAGGCAATTCACTGATTCAAGAAAGCATCTATGACCGTCGCCTACTCTGGACCGATACCCTTTCCCAGATGAATGCCAATATCATCATGTGCGACCCGCATCGCGTCGTAGTCAGCGGTCCCAGCAAACTGTATGGCAAAAGAATGATCTCGCCTGATATCCGGGCCGGTATTGCCTTAGTCATCGCCGCATTGATCGCTGAAGGCAGCACCGAGATCGACAATATTTACCAGATCGACCGCGGCTATGAAAAACTGGATGAAAGATTGGCTGCTATCGGCGCCGATATCAAACGCATTGAATAATATATGACTGTCCGCATCCGTAATTTCATCTTCTGGCTATTCTTCGCAATCTTTATCGTTGCGACCACTTTGATTTCCCTTTATGCCACCGGCTATCGGCTTAGTCTGTCTTGGCCGCCTAATTTCAAAACCATCTTGCAACAGACCGGCACCTTGATCCTGAATTCCGATCCAGAAGGAGCCACTATCTCGATCAGCAGCAACAAAAACCAAGACTTGATCGGAAAATATTTCGGCTCCAAGACTAACAAATACTACAATACTCCAGCCAAGATCAAAAATCTCCTTCCGGGGGAATACCTAGTCCGTTTCGAATTAGCCGGCTATTGGCCATATGAGAAGAAGCTGCGCGTCTACCCGAGCGAAGCTACTTATCTAGAAGACATCGACCTTTTCCGCCAAGACCTGCCATTGAAGATATTCGATGCCAAGACCCAAGGGATAAAGATAACTAACGATGATGGCTACGTCATGCTCCAGGATGAAAAGAAGATAATCGACTTGAAAACTGAAGCTGAAACCCAAATCACCCTTTCTGCCGACACCTTCAAGCGGCCAGAAGATTCCGATAAGATCATCAAGCCTAAAGACGTCAAATATCTTTCCCTGATCAGTTCTGACCTCTTGGTTTATGCTACCGATTGGGAAATATACCTGTTCGATGCCAAAGAGAATAAGCACACCCTGATTACCAGGCTAAGCCAGAAAATAACTTCAGTTGCTTGGCGCCAAGGCGGCTACATCGTCTATTCCACCGACAAAGCTATCAATGTCATCAATCTCAAAGACCGGGAAAACCCCACTGTCTTAGTCAGCCTGGAAAAGATATCAGCTCCAGTCCTCAACTCCAAAGGCGACACCCTGTACTTCACCGCCAAGATTGGAAACCAGGAGGGGTTGTATAAATTGTTTATTAAATAAAAGATTAAAAATAAAAAGAGCCGCTTCTCAAAGCGGCTCTTTTGTATTATATATCACCACGATTATAACTTGTCACAGAACCCTTTCAAATACTCTTTCAGTTCCCCACCGATTTCCTGGTCCTTCAATCCCAAAGTCAGAGTAGCCTTGATAAAATTGAACTTGTTACCGGTATCCAACCAATCGCCATCAATCTTCTTGCCATACAGAGGCTTGCCGGAATTAAGCATGATATCGAAAGCATCGGCCAGACGGACTTCACCGGACTTGCCGTCTTTCATTTCGGACAAGATCCGAAAGACTTCCGGAGTAATAACATAGATGCCGACCGCCACCAGATTAGACGGCGCTTCTTCCTGCTTCGGCTTCTCGACGAATTTCTTGATCTCATAGACGCCATCGCCGATATCAATACCGTCAATCACGCCGAACTTACTAACTTCTTCCGGCTTGACCTCGGACAATCCGACAACTGGATAACCATATTTTTCAAAGACATCAATGATCTGCTTAGCCGGAGAAACCGGAGCGTCATATAAAGTATCACCGAACATGATCAAGACCGATTCGTCATCACCCACCAGATGAGCAGCGCAGTTGATAGCATGGCCATCTCCCAATGGAATCGGCTGGCGGACATAGGAAAACTTGGCCAATGAATCGATCTCTTGGATCTTCTTGACCAAGTCCATCTTGTTCTTTTCCACCAAAGTCTTTTCTAATTCGAAAGAATAATCGAAATGATCCTCGATTGCCCGCTTGCCGCGGCCGGTAACGAAGATGACCTCCTCGATTCCCGCCTTGACGGCATCCTCTACCAAATATTGGATAGCCGGCTTGTCGACAATCGGCAGCATCTCTTTTGGCTGAGCCTTAGTGGCCGGCAAAAACCGGGTACCGAAACCGGCCACCGGCAGAATAGCTTTGTTGATCTTACTCATATGGTTAAAATTAGATTATTTTTTGTTTTCCATTTCCAGAAATACTTGACCCAGGACTTGATATGCTCCTGCGTCATCTTGTCAGTAAAAGGAGCAATATACCAAGGGTGGCGGGCGCTCTGCCGGGCATGGTCATGGATGACAATAGCCTGCGGATCATAGACCACTTTCTTCTTGAAGCGCCAAGCGCGGCGGCAGACATCGATATCCTCAAAATACATGAAAAATCTCTCATCGAATCCCTCCCAGCCATCACTCTTGATCAACAGGCATGAACCCATTAACCAATCAACCTCCTTAATCTCTTCATGATCGAAATCAGTCATCATGAACTTGTCCCGACTGGAACTGAAGAAATCTCCCAAAAAAGTCCGGCGCAATACTGGAGTATATACTTTAGGAAAACGAGAACATGAAGGCTGCAAGGTACCATCCGGATTCAAGAGCTTCGGACCGACGATATAGACATCCGGATGAGAATCCAGATAATCAAATAAGGTCCGGATAGCACTCGGATGGACTACGGTATCTGGATTAAGGATCAGGATAAGACGGCCCTTGGCTTCCTTGAGGCCCAGATTATTACCGCCGCCCATACCTAGATTCCGCGAACTATATAGCAGTTTCAATTCAGCATGCTTCTGAGCCAAGTCATCCAGATTATCACCGGAAGCATTGTCGACTACGATCACTTCATATTTCAATCCCTTAAAATCAGATTTGAAGATAGCCTCCAGACATCTAGTGGTTTTGACCTTGCTCTTATAATTGACGATGATGATTGATAAGTCCATAGTATTAAACCCGGAATAATTTAATTAATAATTTAACTAACCAGAAGTAAGCGGCAAAGACAGGATTAACAGCCCTCAGCTTCCAATCGCCCACTTCCTGATACCAGATCCGACCGGAAAATAACGATAATATCTGATAATCTCCGACCTTCCTGGTTAACTGAACACTGGCTCTCTCTTTTATAATATAAATCCAAGTAGCCGGTTTTAGGAAGTAGGCCCAGACCTTCAGCTTCTCCTTCAGCCAACCGCCCTTGATAGCGAATAACAGCAAACCCAACTCCATTATAACAAAAGCCGGAAAAATTAACACCAAAGTCAGCAAACGATAATTCTTCCACATAGCGAGAACCCGATTACGATCCATCCAATAATACTTGCTGATCGATTTAGAAAATTCATATTTGTGATAGACCACAGCCACCGGAGCGACAATGCAAGAATAACCAGCTAACCACAATCTCCAACCCAAATCCTGATCCTCATTATACATCCAGAACACTTCATCCAATAATCCGACCTCGCGCAAAGCGGAAACCGGAAACAAGACAGCCGCTCCAGACGGATACATGATATCCCTGATGGCCATCTTCTGGTCATCCATCTTTTCCCGATAACCAACGCAATAACCGAAGCCCAAGAAATGAGTAGTATTCCCTAAACTGTTAATCAATTCGGTTTCTGGATGGAGCATCAAGCGAGCCTGGACCGCTCCCACCTTGGTATCGATCTCCGCCGCTTTGACCAATTCGCTCAAACAATTTTCCGTGATGATCGTATCCATGTTCAACAGAAAAACATAATCAAAATCTAAAGCCATCGCCACCCGCATAGCATCATTATTACCCTTAGCAAAACCATCGTTGTTTTCATTCCGGATAATCTCCGCTTCCGGCGCCAGCTCTTTCAGATATTTCCAACTGTCTTCGGTACTGGCATTATCGACAATGAACAAACGGGAATGGCCAGCATAATCCTGGCGGCGCAAGCCGTCTAAACACTCCGCCAGATATTTTTTGGCATAATCCTTGTAATTAATCAGGATTATCGCGACTTTCTTAGACATAGAATCTTAGTAATTATAAAAATCGGCAACCAAGCCAAATAAAGAATCAGATATTCATGAAAAGGCTGCCATTTTAAGAAATACTTTAACATTGAAGAACGGAAATACAATTGGGTCCGGCCTCTTTTGACCTGGCTGAAACTGGCTCCCACGTAATCTTCGCAACGAGCGGCCGCATTATACCAAACTTCCCCGCCGCGACTCTTGACCTGGCGGCAAAAATCTACCTCTTCAAACCAGATGAAATAACGCTCATCTAATAATGGCAGCTCACCAAAATTAGACTTATTGATCATAAAGAAAGATCCTCGAATCGAATCAACCGACTGAGACCGATTATAATCAAAATCGGAACAAAGATATTTCCGATTGATCTTCTTAAAAATGTGAGGCAACTTTAAAATAACAATCAACTGATCCTTCAATCTCGGGAAGCGTCGCACTTGTTCCACTGTCTTTCCTGTCTGATCGACCAGATGGCAACCGGCTACAGTCGCTGATTTCTGCTCTTTCATGAATTCCAACATCGCCGCCAAGGTTTCCGGAAAGACTTTCATATCGGGATTGAGCAGCAATACGAAATCACCTGCTGATTCCCTGATGCCCTGATTGCAAGCCCGGGAAAAGCCGAAATTATCCGGGTTGATAATCAACTTAACCTGAGGAAATTCTTTTTCCACCATTTCAGCCGAACCGTCAGCAGAAGCATTATCAACGACAAAAACCTCAAAGCGGACATCGCCCTGGGAAGCGAATAATGCCTTGAGATTCTCTCTTAATTTTTCCCGCACATTCCAGGAAACGATAATTACAGAAATATTCATATTATGATTTAGTAACCTTGATTAATTTTAGACGATCGCCTGCTCCGCTCAGGATCCGGACAGCTTTCTTGTCCAATTGGAACTCCTTGGCCAAGAAAGCGATTAACTCCTCATTGGCCCGGCCGTTCTCTGGAGCAGCTGCAATGTCGATCTTGATAGTCTCATCCGCCATAACAGCCTTCAACTCCGTCCGCGGCGCACCCGGACGAGCCTTAACCCGGAGATAAGCTTCGCCCTTATCTTCTAGTATTTGTCGATATTGTTCTAACATATCTATATTATAACGCAAGAAGGCGATAAAACAAAACCGAGCTAATTATAATTGACAAAAACAACAAAAAATGCTATAATTATAACCATAATAGTCCTTTTATCAAACAAAAAACCATACTCAGATGCATAATGACCTGGTTGTAATATTAATAATGGTGGTAATCGCAATGATTGTCGCCAATAGTTCTTTAGGAAATGCCCAGACGCCTAGCCTCATCAAGAAGCTTAGGCCCAAACCGGCCAGCCGGAATAAATGGCTCCAATGGATCCCGATACTCATCATCAAGATGATTGTCGGAATAATCTTCCTGCTCTGGCGCCTGATAGCTTCCGGCATTAAATGGGCAACGCCAAAATTTTTTAAAAAGATATTGAAGGGGTTTTAAAAACCCCTTCTTTTATTACCAAAAATGGCCATTTTCGAACCATATCCATCATATTGTCAATATTGCGCCGCCACTTTTATTTTGTTAAAATGAGCTTGCGCCTTAATTCATTATCTCTAAAATTATGAGTGAAAATGAGCCATATCGCCGCCCCTCTTGGGACGAATATTTCATGGAGATCGCCAACACCGTAGCCAAACGAGCTACTTGCGATCGCGGTCGAAGCGGTTGCGTAATCGCCCGAGACAGGCAATTGCTGGTCAGCGGCTATGTCGGCAGCCCGAAAGGACTACCCCATTGCGATGAAGTCGGTCATCAGATGAAAAAAATGATCCACGAAGACGGGAACATCACCCAGCATTGCGTCCGCACTGTCCACGCTGAACAGAATGCCATCTGCCAAGCTGCTAAGCTAGGAATCTCATTACAAGGAGCCACATTATATTGCCGTATGACCCCTTGCCGGACCTGCGCCATGCTGATCATCAATTGCGGTATCGTCCGCGTGATGTGCGAAAAGAAATACCATGCCGGAGAAGAATCAGAAGAGATGTTCAGGCAAGCTGGAATTTCTCTGGAATACGTCAATGACGAGGTATTACAATATGAAAAACAATAAATAAAAAATAATTACATAACTATGGCTAAGATTTTTGTGTATGACGAGTTCGGACCGGAGGACACAGCGATGATGCAAGCCCTCTATTCCCGCAGTCCCAAGAGCGTCGAAGAACACGTGGAGAAAGTAAAGCAAAGCGGCTCCGGAAAATTCATGGAAACTTTCTATGTCGGCTATGGCCACATGAGTATCGCCGATTGCGGTTCTACTACCATCTTCATAGAACAGCTCAGTATCCTGGCTGACAAAGCTATCCAAGACAACCAATTGTACTCCGGCCAGGAAACCTCTACTCGTTATATCGACATGAGCAAGCAAGCCATTATCGATCCCCTAGGCACGCCGGAATCCAAAGCGATACACGACAAGTGGATGGCTTTCTACATCAACAACCAGGAAAAAGTCCAGAATTTCATCAAGCAAAAATATCCTAAGGGTGACGACGAAGACGCTACCGTCTACGAGAAAGCCGTCAAAGCCAGAACTTTCGATGCCATGCGCGGCTTCTTGCCGGCCGGTATCACCACCCAATTGAGCTGGCACACCAACCTGCGCCAAGCCTGGGACAAATTATCATTGATGCGCCACCATCCATTAACTGAAGTCCGCGATATTGCCAATGGGATACTGGAAAAGTTGCGCGAAAAATATTCCCACAGTTTCAGCCATCCGTTATATGAAGAACAGGAAACCTACCGCGGCTATGCCATTTCCAAATACAATTATTTCCAACCGGAAAATCCTGTTCCTTTCCAAATGACCACGACTATCAAGAATGAAGATTTAGAAAACTACACTGACATTATCATCAACCGTCCGATCAAGACCAACCTGCCGAATTTCCTAGCTGAATTAGGCCAAGTCACCTACGACTTCATCCTGGACTACGGCTCTTTCCGCGACATCCAAAGGCATCGCAACGGCGTCTGCCGCATGCCTCTATTAACCACGGAATTAGGCTTTAATAATTGGTACTTGGAACAATTACCGATCGAGCTCCAAGAAGAAGCCAAGAATTTGATCGCAGAACAGACAGCCGCTTTGGAAAAACTGGAAACCATCCCAGAAACCAAACAATATTATATCGCCATGGGCTTCAATGTTCCTTGCCGCGTCACCTACGGCCTGCCAGCCACAGTCTACACAGTTGAACTGAGATCCAACAAGACAGTCCATCCGACTTTACGGAAGATAGCCCATCAGATGCAAACCGCTTTGCAAACCGCCTTCCCTAAACTATTGTTGCATTGCGACCGAGGAGCCGACGACTGGGATATCCGCCGCGGCCTGCAAGATATCGTTAAAAAATAAATTTATATACAACTATGGAAAACAGAATAATCATCGGCCTAACCGGGCAAATCGCCTGCGGTAAAGGCGTGATCAAAAAACATTTGATGGAAAAGTACGACGCCAGCGACTACCGCTTCTCCACTATCCTGCGCGACCTATTGAAACGCCTCCATCTTGAAGCCACCAGAGAAAACCTGATGAACATCTCCACTATCCTGCGCCAGAACTTCGGCGAAGACCTGTTAGCCAGCGCTATGGCCGAAGATATCAAAAATGATGAATCTCCTTTCATGGTTATCGACGGCATCCGCCGCTTAGCTGATATCAAATTCTTGAAAACTATTCCGGGATTCAAACTGATCCGGATCGTTGCTAACGAAAAACTGCGCCACGAAAGAGTCGTTTCCCGCAATGAGAATATCGGAGATGACAAAAAGACTTTCGCTGACTTCCTAGAAGACCAGCAACAAGAAACTGAGATCCAAATTCCGGAAGTCATGGCCGCCGCCGACTACGAAATAATCAATGAAAGCAGTTTGCAAGAATTAGACACAGAGGTCGACAATATCATCGCCGACATCAAGAAACATAATATCTAACAAGATGACCTTTTCTGATTACCAACAAGACGCCAAAAAGACCGCCATTTACCCTAATGTCGGCAATAATTTCGTTTACCCGACCCTAGGGTTGGTAGGAGAAGCCGGAGAAATAGCCAACAAGGTCAAGAAGATTATCAGAGACAAGAATAACCAGATCAGCAATGAGGACCGCCAAGAAATCGGCAAAGAACTCGGCGACGTTCTCTGGTATCTGGCCCAGATAGCTACTGAGTTAGGCGTTTCGCTGGAAAAGATCGCCCAAGACAATCTAGACAAACTATCATCTCGCCAACAAAGGAATGTCCTCGGCGGGAATGGAGATAATAGGTAATTACAAATAATCATTATCTTATGGAAAAAAGACACGGCAAGATGATCGTCATCGATGGCGGTGACGGTTCAGGCAAAGCTACCCAGCTAAAACTCTTAGCTGAGAAATTAAGTGCCATGGGCTACCAGATCGAGATCATCGACTTTCCCCAATATGGCCAGAAGTCAGCCGGAATGGTCGAAGAATATCTCAATGGCCGCTATGGCACAGCTGATGAAGTCGGACCATATGGCGCTTCGATCTTCTATGCCATCGACCGCTATGATGCCAGCTTCAAGATTAGAGAATGGCTCAAGGAAGGCAAGATAGTGCTCTCCAACCGTTATGTCGCTTCCAACATGGCCCATCAAGGCGGGAAGATCAAGAACGACATCGAAAGACAGATCTATTTCAAATGGCTCCATGAATTAGAATATGACATCTTCTGTATCCCTCGTCCTGATATCAATATTATCCTCCACGTCAATGCCGAAGTCGGACAAAAATTAGTCGACAAGAAAGGTCACCGCGATTACGTCGGCGGAGAAAAGAGAGACATCCATGAATCCGACATCAATCACCTGAAGAGTGCCGTTGATGTCTATACTGAAATCGCCCAGACCTTCGATGACTTCGTCATGGTCGAATGCATGAAAGATGGGCAGATAATGAGCATCGAAGAAATCCATGGAATGATCCTGGAAAATTCCCTGAAAATCATCAATTCCTAAATCAAAAAGAGGCTAAAAACCTCTTTTTTGATTTTTTCCTAGTTTTGTGCTATAATTATCAGCAACTTATCAAAAAATATGACTGAAAATAATAATTTTACCCCCTTCATCCCCTTCTTGGATTTCAACCATCCGATATTGATAGAATTGGATAAGAAGATCAGGGCTTTGCTGGAAGATAAACCGATTAATCTCAGCCGGGAACTCCAGATCCGCACTATGATCTATATCGATTTCAATAAATACCTAACCGTCCTAGCCGCCAAGGAAGACGAATCCAGAATAATCCCGCTTTTAGAGCAACTGGATCAGACCCCGCCAGAAAAAAGATCCGAACTGATAACTGCCGCCACCAACCAAACAACAGAAGAGCTTTTAAATAATTTCATGAAATTATTTAGCCCCCAAAGCTAAATATTAACTAAAAACATATGGGACTATTCAAATTTTTTAACAACCACAAAGCGGAAAATATTACCCCTAAAGTGGAGGCAGTAGAAACCCCGATAACTAAGCCGGAAACTATTTCCGAAATCAAGAAAGACCAAGCCGAAACCGAACCGCAGAATTTTACCGAGCGCTTAGACGACTTAAAGGAAGCTATGGGCAAAATGGAAGCCCAGGGCTTGAAGCTGGACGAAAAAGTCTTGGAAAATATCATGCAGATGAATGTCGGCGATTTTATGGAATATATCAACGGCGGCGAGAACATCAAAGAAAAAGACGTCAAGAATTTGCATGAAAACATCTCCCAGATATTGAATGGCGAACTGAATGACACTTACAAAGGCAACAAGTTCAAAGAATTCTTGCGCAAGCCAGCCAGCAAAGTTGCTTTCGTCACCCTGCTGCTCTTCTTGAAATTCGCCCCTCACAGCCAGGCCCATGAAGCTCCAGTTAAAGATGGCGGCGATGCCAAGCACAAAACAGAAAAAACTTATGAAGGCGGCGATGACACGGAAAAAGCAGCCTATCACCTCGACACCCCGCCAAGTATGGAAAATATGGCCGTTATGGACCTAACCAACAGCTATGAGACTGACCAGGCCCTCATCTCCGAAGCTGATGCTAATGAAATCAAAGCTGATTTCAAGGCTTTCTTGGACCAAGTAAATTCGAAAAATATCGACAAGGTTTTGCAACTGGATTTCAAAATATACGGCTCCAGCGATGAACGTCCAACCAGTACCTGGAAAGGCGGCAATCTGGAACTAACCGAAGCTCGCATCGCCGCTGCCGAAAAAATCATGAAATCAGAACTGGAAAGCCATGATTTCTCTAATTCAGACCTAAGCCAGGAAGAGATCAAGAAACTGCAAGGCAAGGAATTCAAGCATGGCGTTCCAGAAGATGGCGTCACCCATATCACCGACCTAACCAATCCTGACACCGGCAAGAACTACACCGATAAGGAAGTCAACGAGATGAAGAAAACCAACCTGACCAAGTACCATGACCTCTTGAGAGAATGCCGCTACATCAAGATTAACTTGATGGCCCAAGCCAATGAAGAAATACAGCCGATTCCAACCAAGACAACGACCATCGAGATAAGTACCAGTACGAATATGGTCAAGAAAGATTTAACCCTAATATCTGAATACGACCAGACTATCATCTTGGTCGACAATAGCCCGTCTATGCTTGATTCCAAGAATTACATGGGCGGCCAACTACAAACCGTCGATAAAGAAGCTAATATCAAAGTAGCCACTTTCTCCGACAAGCTGAATAACATGTCAGCCACCGATAACTTTAAGCAAGCCGGAGAAATCATAAAGGGTATGCCGACTGGCGGCAGCGCTCATGAAAGATCAATCTTTGTAGCTGACCAGGCTATAGAAAATTTCGACATGAGCGGCGACAAGATGATGGAAAGCAAATTACTCATTATCAACACCGATGAAGCTGTCCAGACAACTAAAGCTGAGCTGGAAAAGCTACTAATCAATTCCCAAACGAAGGGCATCAAGGTTTATTTCAACCTCGGATATGATGACAACCAGCAAGTCCTGAAAGTTTCCCTGGAGGAGGTCAGCAAGAATTTTAACGACCTATACCAGAAAAAATTGGATAAGATCAACAAAGACATTGAAACTTCCAAAAAGCAGATCGAGAACAAAGAGCTCCGGAGCGAATTCCGCAAGATTGCCAAGGAACGCTTAGAAAAGCTGGAGAAGCAATTAGAAGACCTAGAAAACACAGAATTCAAAGTAAAGAATTTTGTCACTCCAAACGGACAGACCATCACCATGGAAACCTAATAATATCCCTAATATCAAAGAAAAAACCGGCCAAAAGCCGGTTTTTTCTTTAAATGGCGGTGCATAACTCAATTGACAAAATAAAATAATTATGATATAGTCATTAATAATCAATACAAATAAAAACCGAAGACAGAAAGGAATATATCATGAAACCCATTGTCCTTTTTACCCTGTGGTTCCTTGGCCTGACCCTGACGGCTCAGCCGCAAGTCAGTCCGGAAACCGCTAAAGAAATACTGGGAAACCGTTTCCTCATGCAAGAACAAGCGATGAGTGCCTGGCTCAAGATAGACTCAGGCATAAACTGTCCGCCATTATCAATCCCCTATACCGAAGCCACCATCAGATGGTGCGCCACGGAAAACCAGAAAGGAAGAGCTAATTTCTATCTCCTTCCGATTATGGCCTTAGAGGATACGATACTGAAAAAATTCTGGAAAAATTATGAACCGCCCAGCTATCTACCTCCCAGGATTACCGCCAGCTACCGTTTGGTAAACCTAAAGATGCCAAACCCGTTAAGCGGAGCAAGCGACCGGGAAATAGAATGGGGATTCGTTGATCTTTTCGGCTATACCGACAAGAGAATCGATGCGATGGACTTGATGTCCCCGCCGGATTATTTCGAAGTTGTCGCCACCTTATCGATGGCTACCGGAAATAATTTTTTCTCCAACTGGAGCTGGCTCATCATCACCAGAGACAAGCCGCCTCAAAGTATCAGTAATTTTAACGGCGAATTGATCTTGGCTTACGCCTCAAACATCGAAGACAGCTGCCGCGAAACCTTGGTAACTTATTTTCCAGAACGAGATTTTACTCCCGGAACGATAACCAAGGAATGCCTAACTTTCTTGGCACTCGAAAACGATGAAGTCTATGGCCTGAACATGGCACCGCTCAAAAACATCTCCTGCATACAGCAAGAAAAATCATATGAGGTTGGAGCTATTCTAATGGTCAAGCCGGATTTCCCAAATTTCTAAAGCAAAAAAATTAAAAGGGCTTCTCTCAGAAGCTCTTTTTTATTACTCTTAGCATTGACAAATGAGCAAAATCATTATATAGTACCAGATTAAAATATCGTCCTTTAAAAATCAACCAACATAATAATAGCAATGAAAAAAGCCTTAATTCTATTATGGATAATGATAGCCGGGCTATCTATCGTCCAAGGAAAGAGACCCGCCAAAACCAGCTTCGACCAAGCAGAAAAAATATTAGGTGAAAATCGGATTATCAGCAGGCAGACAGTAGTTGAATCCTGGAAAAAGATCGGCGTCAAAGTCGAGCTATTTTCCGATACTACTTTGCCGGATATAAAACTGATCCAAAAAGCCGCCGCACTGAACGCTAGCGGATATTACAATATTTTTCTGATTCCAATCTTCGATCTCAGCACTGCAGATTTAAAAAAGTTTTATCGCAACCTAGATTTTTATTCAACGGTCCAATGTCCGACAGGTTATCGATTGATCAACATTCCGGAAGGAGGCGAAAGCAATGGTGACCTGAACAGCCTAAAGAAAGACCTGCCCAAGGATACCAAAACTCTAGAGTCATTCATCATCTTCCAGGCGATAGCCAGCTTATACCTAAGCGGATACTACGAACCGGACGGCGTCATCCTGACTCCGGTCGACAAGAATGAATTCTCATTATTCAGCAACGACGAAACGAGCAAAAATTCTCAAATAGTCTGCGGAGTAATTATCCGTCAGAATATCGCTGAAGTAATCTGTTTGCCCTTTCCGGAAGAATTTACTTGCAATACCATTAGCAATTCGGCCATATCCTTCTATGCCGACGGCAAAGAGAGCCTGATAACCAGGTACCTGCCCTATCTAAGACTAACCACTCTGCAAAAAGCCGAGGAATTCTACATAAACTACGCTTTTTCATTCTATGAATAACCCAAAGGCTGGATAAAACCAGCCTTTTTTATTGCTTTTAAGGTTTTCTTCTGATAAAATAAAAGTATCTTAATATGACTTACGATATCATTATCGGCCTGGAAATCCACGCCGAATTAAAGACGGCCAGCAAGATGTTCTGCCGTTGCCATAATAATCCTTTAGGCAAAGAGCCCAATACGGCTGTCTGCCCGATTTGCCTTGGCCATCCCGGCACTCTTCCAGTCTTGAACCAGGAAGCGGTCAATATGATCATCAAGTTAGGCTTGGCCTTGGACGGATCAATCAACCGGATATCCAAATTCGACCGCAAAAACTATTTCTATCCCGATCTTCCTAAAGGCTACCAGATTTCCCAATATGACCTGCCGCTGATCTACAATGCCCAATTAGAAGTCGACAATGAAAAAATCGATATTACTCGGATCCACCTAGAAGAAGACACTGGGAAACTAACCCATCCGGAAAAAGAAAACTATACACTAATCGACTATAACCGATCCGGTACGCCACTCATCGAGATGGTGACCGAGCCGGTAATCAAAGATGCGGCTGCCGCCAAGAAGTTCTGCCAGAAATACCAGCAGATATTACGCTATCTCAATATCAGCGATGCCGACATGGAAAAGGGCCAGATGCGCTGTGAAGCCAATATCAGCCTGCAAGTGCCGGGATCATGGAAATATGAAGATGGGCAGATCCTCCCGACCGGATCAGAAAAACTGAATCCAAAAGTAGAGATAAAGAATATCAATTCCTTTAAATCGGTGGAAAAAGCGATTAATTTTGAAGTCGCCCGACAAACCGAGTTATTGGATAAAGGCGAGGAGATTGAAGTCGAAACTCGAGGCTGGAGCGATAGCCAGAACAAGACCATTTCCCAGCGTAAGAAAGAAAGCTCGGCCGACTACCGCTATTTTCCCGAGCCTGATATCCCTCCGCTCCAAATCAGCCAAGAGATGATTGATGATATCAAATCAACCTTAATCGAATTACCCGACGATAAATCCCGCCGCTTCCAAAATGAATACGGCCTGACAGCCGATTTGGCAGACCTTTTAGTGAGCGATAAATTCCTGGCTAATTGGTACGAAGAAGTTATCTCAGAGTTGAGGGCTTGGATAGAAGCTAATGGCGATGATTTCGAAAGGCAAAACCAGAAACTATCTACTTCAGCCGCTAACTGGCTAAGCAGCGAACTCTTTAAATATTATCCGATAAACAACTTCAACCAATTGAAGGCTGATAATAAGGTCAGCGCTGAAAATTTCGCTGAATTGATTACCTTGCTCTTCCAAGACAAGGTCAATTCTTCCGCTGGACAGAAGATCTTGGCTGTCATGGCTGATAAGGGCGGTTCTCCGATCCAAATTATGAAAGATTTGGGACTGGAACAATTAGACAACTCCGAAGAACTGGCTGAAGCTATCAATAAAGTGATCGCCTCTAACCCAGACCAGACTGCCGCCTACAAGAGCGGCAAGACCGCCCTACTACAATTCTTTGTCGGACAAGTAATGGCTGAAACCAAGGGCAAAGCTAACCCCAAGACATTGATTGAAGAATTAAAAAAGATATTAAGCCAATAAGATGAAAAAAGCTTTCACGCTCATCGAACTTCTTATCGCTATCGCCATCATAGGGATTATCATCTCAGTCTCTTTCGTTTCCTTTAGCAATGTCCGACAGAAAGCCCGCGACACCCAAAGAATTGCCGATATCAAACTGCTGCAAAAATCTCTGGAAGACTATTACCGTAATGAAGGCGCCTATCCCGATTCTTTGACCCCGGGCCAGAGCCTGGTTGGCTCCAGTTCTCACGCTATCTATATCGCCACCATTCCTCAAAATCCCGCTCCTCGAAACGACGGGAATTGCCCAGACGGCGAATATACCTACTCCAAAAATGGCAACTCCTATTCCATCGATTTCTGCATATCAGAGACGACCAATCAGATGGATGCTGGCAGCAAATGTGCCAAGCCGCAAGGGATAAATGACGGGGCTTGCTTTGAATGTGGATCCAGCTCAGTATACTACAATGACCAAAGTTATCGAACCGTGCTAATTGGAAACCAATGCTGGTTCAAAGACAATCTCAATGTTGGAACGATGATTCCTAGCTATGGCGCTGCTCCCTGCCAAGACGTTGGAACTGGTACTTGGTCTTGCCAAATGGACCCGGACACTATTGAGAAATATTGTTATTCCGACAGCTCTTCAAATTGTAATACCTATGGCGGTCTATATGAGTGGGCCGAAACCATGAATCTTCCATATCAATGCAACCGTGCTTTTTTTGTCTGCAACGGCAATACCTGCAGTTCAAATTTATTTCCCGAATGCAATCACCCTGATCCTGTCGCAACCCCCGCACAGGGTATTTGCCCTACCGGTTGGCATATTCCAAGCAGTGATGAATTAACTACCCTAATCAATTACGTATCAGTTGATGGGCAAGGTGGATCCGGCGATGTAAATGATGCCGGTGGAAAATTAAAAGAAGCTGGAACTGCCCACTGGAGCCAAGCTACTTGTGATAATGGCAGTTCACCAACAGCCACTTGCGATAGCTCTGGATTTACCGCCCTACCAGCTGGAATTAGAGCTATTAATGGATCTTTCTTTGGATTAAACGGATATAACATCACTTGGACATCATCATTAACATCCGAAGAATCTTCAACCGTCCTTGATCTTGAAGCTACTATTGCTAACGTTCCCTCAGTAACAGGCACTAACGTAGCTGGATTTTCGGTCCGATGTATCAAGGATTAGAAATTTTAACCAAGTCAAAATATGAAAAATAATAAAGCCGGTTTTACCCTAATCGAGATAGTAATCGTCTTGGGAATAATCGGGGTCATCGCCACATTGTCAGCTGTCTCTTTAAATAGCATTCGGCAGAATAGTCGAAATGCCATTAGGATTTCTGATATTAAGCAGATCCAATCAGCCCTAGAATTATATCGCGCAGCTGAAAAGAGTTATCCCAGCTCCATTACTGTTGGGCAGGCTTTAATGGGATCAACTTCTTCCAGCACTTACATGGCTCGGATTCCTAGTAATCCCGATCCCAGAAATGACGGCGACTGCCCGGATAGCGACTATTATTACGAAAACGACGGAACCGGATATAAGATAGATTTCTGCTTATCTAACGCCGCCGGAAACCTGACAGCCGGGAAAAAATGCGCCACCCCTCAAGGCATATCAGACGGGGAATGCTTCGTTTGCGGCCAGGATAATGTTTTATACCAAAATAAAACCTACCACACTGTCCAAATTAATAACCAATGCTGGTTAAGAGAAAACCTGGATGTTGGAACAATGGTTAGTGGCGTCAGTTCCGAACCACCTTGCCACAATATCACCGCTGGTTACTGGTCATGCCAGGTCAACCCTGACATCATTGAAAAATATTGCTATCAAGATGATGCTAATAACTGCAATACTTATGGCGGGCTATATGAATGGACTGAAATGATGGGCTTCCCTTATCAATGCGGATATGGCGATTTTTCCAGCGGTAGCAGTAATTGCGGCACGGAAACAACCTATACTATCAACGAAAAACATCAAGGTATCTGTCCGACTGGCTGGCACATACCTAGCCAATCAGACTGGCATGAATTAGAATTAGGATTAGCCACTAATACTTGTAATGAAAATCGAGTCAACAACTGGGAATGTTCCCCAGCCGGAGCCACACTCCAAACAATCAGCACCTCAACCTTCAGCGCTTTGGCAGCCGGAGATCGCTTTAGCAGCGGGGGATTTATGTATATTAACCAACATGCCATTTACTGGATAACAAGAACTAGTGGAAACTATGACGCTTTTTATTACGCAATGATACCATCCAGGGATGATATTATACAGTATAATTATTCGAGCCGGAATTATGGCTTTCCTGTCCGTTGCTTGAGGGATTAAAAATTTGAATAAACAAAAAAGACCATTTACTTATTAAATGGTCTTTTTATTTTATAAACTTCTCGACTAATTCTGAAGCTTCTTCCAGATCCTTTATCCAATGGATCTTCTTTCCCTGCTTTTCCCAACGGCGATACCAGCTCTTCTGCCTCTTGGAAAATTGGCAGATGGCAGTAAATAGCTTCTCAACCATCTCTTCATACTCCATCTTGCCTTGCAGATAAAAAGATACGTAGCGATATTCTAATCCGAAACCCTCCAAACGCTTCCACGAAACACCCTCCTGATGTAGCCTCTTGATCTCATCAACCATTACCCCGTCAGCCAAACGCTCTTCCAAGCGCTTCCTGATCCTAGCCCGCAAGATATCCTTAGGCAAATCTATTCCTAAAAGCAAGAAATCATAGAGAGGCTCAGCGGTTTTGGCCTGATAGCTCAAATCGCCATCTAAAACCTCCAGATACCGGATCAGATGGCGCTTATTATTCCGATCGCTATTGTTGAGCTTCTTAGCAAAAGCTTGATGTTTCTCAAGTAACCTATCATACAGCTCAGAAGCGCTTAAAAGCTCTAATTCTTCCCGTAATTTAGAATCCGGTTTGACGCTAGACAGATGATAATTATCAACCACGGCCTGCAAATAGAGGCCGGTACCTCCGACTATCAAAGGCAATTTCTTCCGCTTCAAGACATCAGCCACTGCCTTGAAAGCCAGTTTCTGGTATTTCTTCAAGTTGAATTCAGTCTTCGGGCTAGCCACATCGATCAGATGATATTTGATCTGCTTGCTTTTCCCTCCCGGCTTCTTGATGGTATAATCCGGCAAATCTTTGCCGCTGCCGATATCCATGCCTCGATATACCTGTCGGCTATCAGCGCTAATGATTTCGCCATTAAAGATGTCGGCCAGCTTCACGCCTAGCCCGGTCTTGCCACCGGCTGTCGTGCCCAAGATAACCACCACCTTTTCTTTGGTTGTCTTCGATTCCTTATTCATATTGAGCGATTATTTTTCCAATCAAAGCCAAGCCATCGACTTTTTTAATCTCAGCCATCACGAAAGTTCCGGTCAGGTCGCTCGCTGGAGCTCCAGACAAACGAACCAGCTTGTAGGTCCTAGTCTTGCCATACCATTCGCCCTGACGATTCTTTCCTTCAACTAAAATGGGGACGACTTTTTTCAAATAAGCTCGATTATTGCTTTGGGCTGTCCGGGTAAAGATCTGAGTCAGGACATTCTCTCGCCGTTTCTTTTCTAACTTTGGAACATCATCAGTCATCTGATATGAAACAGTTCCGAAACGCGGACTATATTGGGAGACATAGGCCATATCGAATTTGAGTTCCCGAAAAACCTTGGCTGTATTCAAGAATTGCTTTTTCGTCTCACCCGGAAAACCGACGATGACATCAGTGGTAATCGCTAATGGTAAATCCGGCTTGTACTTCTTCCCAACCGCCCTGATCTTCTCCACCAAATCAGAAAAATGCTCCGCCGTATAACGCCGGTTCATCAATCGCAAGATCTCATCATCTCCGGACTGCAAAGCGAAATGGACATGCTCGCAAACCTTGGAGCAACGGCCCAAGGCCTCGATCAGCTTAGGACTGATGTCTTTCGGATGGCTAGAAACGAACCTAATCCAGAAGTCCCCCGGAATATCATTGATTTTATACAAGAGAGTGGTGAAATCAGCCGTTCCAGACCGATAGCTATTAACATTCTGAGCAATCAAGATAATCTCTTTGTAGCCGCCCTTAACTAATTTCTTGACCTCAGCCAAGATTTCGCTGGCCCGGCGGTATTTTTCCCGACCGCGAGCATATGGCACGACGCAATAAGAACAAAAATTATTACAGCCATTGCCTATAGGCACATAGGCGCTAAAGGTTGATTCATATTTCGGTGGGATAGATAGATAGTCTTTGGCATCCGGACACTCACCATCTGCTTCCGACCACAAAGATCGGAGCTTCGGAATCAAAGAAGGCATTTCAGTAATCGGCAGCCAGATATCAACCTTGTCCTTAATCCGTCGTTGCACGTCCGCTCTCTGACTCAGACAACCGGTAATGACAATAGCGGTCCGAGGATTTTTCTTTTTAACCTGATGGACTAAGCTATAAACCCGGTCCTCAGCCGATTGCCGCACGCCGCAGGTAGTGATGATCAGGACATCGGTTTTGAATTTGTTGCTAGTTAAAACCAGGCCGCTCTTCTCTAAATAAAAAGAAAGCCGTTCGCTGTCGGCCTTGTTCATCTGGCAACCGAAAGTAATGATATGATAATTTTTCATGCTATTTTTTTAAACTCAATTTATACAAAGCGAAATCCTTGTTGATCACTTTTACCATCTCAATATCCAAACCGTAACTCGGCAGCTTTCGGGATTTCAGATAATCGAAATCGGCTTGGGCGAACTGGAAATTAAGATAGTAAAGCGGAGCGACATGAGCCAATTTGGCATAAAGCTGGTTCATCTGATTATCATTGAATAATCCGATCAAGACTCTCCGATCCGGAAACAGAACTTTATCATGATATTTGGTGATAACAACAGCCTGGGGCGGAGTCAGTTCGATCACTTGCTGATATAATTCATAATCCACCTTGTTGCTATAAGTAACATGGACTAAGCCCTCTTCTGAACCGAACATTACAAAAAGCACTGAATACATGAAGATGGCCGCTACCGCCAAGATTGCCAAAGAACCCCGCACAATACCACTTTTCCGGCTCAAAAAACTACAGAAACTATCAATGAAATAAGCTGCTAAAGGTATGGCGCACAGATAAATAGGCAGCCAATAACGGGTGTAGGAATTGCCGATAGTGATACGGCTCGGGTCCGGATTATCCGTAAATTTCCAAGAACCGTAATACAAGATCAGAATAGCCGATAATGCAGCCCAGACCAACAGATAAACTAGATGCTTCTTCTTGAATTTCCGGAAATTAGCCGCTAACCAGACGAATCCCAAGGCAGCTAAAGCTGCTAACCAAGGAAACATCTGGATGACATAATTATAAAACATGGTCAGCGATTGTTTCGGCTTGAAACCGAAATAGAAGATAGTGCTTCCCACTTTCTTGGCCGCTTCTCCCAGAGAAAAATTACTGTTGCTGCTAATATTGGCAATGGAAGACAAAGACTGATTCATTTCCGTATAACCGCCGGAGGTAAAAGAGCCATACAAGGCCTGGTTCCAATAAGCCATCGGCAACAACGATATCAAAAAGAATGAAACCAAAATAGACAGCCGGAAGATATTGAAACGGCGGAAATAAAAGATGAAGATTATTAATAATACCGGAGCCAACCACAATAATTCTGACAACCTGGTCATCGTAGCTAAACCGAAGAATGACCCGGCCAAAGCTGAATAGATGAAATCCTGCACATTGAAACGCCAATCTAAAAATCTAGACTTAGCTCTATCCCTCTTCTCTAATAGGGATACCAAGAAATAGAAAGCGATGATAGACAGGACTATGAACAGAACATTATGAAACATCGACCGAGCGGAATAATAAACGTAAACCGGGAAGCAGGCTAAGATAGCCGCTGAAATCAAAGCCACCCGCCGGCTAGAAAATAGCTTGTTGACCAATAGATAGAAAAAGATGATGCCGATGGCTCCAAAGATCGGAGTCAGAAAAGGAATGATACCTAATCCGAAAACCTTAGCCAAAGTTCCATAGATCAAAATGATTCCCAAAAAACTAACCGGCTTCATGAAGCCCCAATCACTCCGGAAACTGCGCGGATGAACGATATCCGCAGCATAAAGATTATAATTTTCCAAGACGGCCAGCTCGCCGGTTTTGGCATAAAGCTTAGTGAAGAAATAGTTAGCCGTCTCATCCGGAGAAGAAAAACGGACATAGCCGGGTTTCTGATTAGCCAGGTTATAAGCCGATGACCCCAATACAAAAATAATGGCCAATATTAGGATAGAAAGCCAGATATAAAGCTGTTTGATTGGAGGCATTTTAAGCTTCATAGATACCCTTATCTTAGCAATACCTGTTTATTTTGGCAATGTTTTCTGGTATGATGATAGCATGAACAAATACCTCAAAACCAAACCCCTGGAAGCCATTTTATGGCTATTTTCCAGCTTGATTATCATCTCCGCCTCAGTCTACAAACTCTATGCCCTGAACTGGACCGGAGTTGTTATCAGCCTGATTCTAACCCTAGTTTTATGGCTTGGAGCCTTAAGAATCAATAGCCGGGATATCAAACCGGAACAAAAAGAGAAATTTAGAATCAAGAATATCAATATTAAAGACTGGATCCTGTCTGGGACTTATCTTATTTTGATTATTACATCATTCTATATCCTCTGGCAAAGCCGTTCTGACAAAGCCCTGGTTACGCCTTGGTCGGTTATTCCCGGATATTTTTTTATTATCTATTTTCTGGCCACCGCCCTGCTGCTATTCTTGATTGCCAGGGATAGGAAAAGCAAATCCCTGGAATTTTTGAATTCAACATTGATCAGTATTCACTACCTATTATCATTCCTGATTGCTGTCATAGTCTATCGTATCGGCTACGGCTATGATCCTTTCATCCATCAAGCCACCATGGACCTGATTGACAAACAAGGAGCCGTCGAACCTAAACCTTTCTATTATCTCGGACAATATGGATTGTTAGTTACCATCCACAAGCTGAGCGGCATATCCCTAGTCATCTTAGACAAACTGTTAGTACCTCTAATAGCAGCAATCTTCTTGCCACCAGCCTTGAGCACTTTCATCAACCGCTATTTTCCCGACCAAAAAAATCAGCAATTGCTTCTATTAGCGATTCTGGTCATTCCTTTCAGTTGCTTCATATTAAGCACGCCACAAAATCTGGCTTTCTTATTCCTAATACTAACCGTACTCTATAGCGCTACCGATTATCGCCTGCCTTTAACCTTGTCACTAGCTGCCTGCCTAATCCATCCTCTCGCCGGCATACCGGCCCTGACCCTCAGTCTTTTAGTGACAATCAACCATTTTAGAGCAAAAATTAACCAAAAAATAGTCAAAATCAGTTATCTAGGCTTATTCCTATTAACCTTCCTGGGGCTACCCTTCGCCTTCTATCTATCCGGCCAATCTCAATTAACTCTAAAACTGGAATCTTTCTCCAGTTACCTGCTGGCCCTGATGCCCCAATTGCACTTGCCACACAAAGAAACCTGGCTCTTGAATCTAACCTATTTCTATGGCCAGAACCAGCAATTGATTATCACCCTTTTAATCATCAGCGGCATCATATTGATCTATCGCTATCATCGCCGCGACTTCCGATTGAATGCTCCGCTAATAACAGCCCTGGCGGTTCTTGGCTCTTTCTTTCTGGTTTCCCAATTATCTTTCAATCTCATTTCCTATGAACAGAACGACTTCGCTAGAAGGCTCTTGCTAACCGCAACCATCTTGATGCTTCCGGCCATCATCATCGCTCTCGGCCATCTCTCTCAGAGAATAAGCGAACAAGATAAGTTCTATCGCATCAGTTTCTTTGTCATGCTGACCGCTCTCATCACCGCCTCCCTGTACATCTCCTATCCGCGCCAAGACCATTACTACAATTCCAAAGCCTATGCCGTCAGTGCCAGCGATCAGGCAGCAGTTAACTGGATCGAAAACCAAACTAAAAATCCTTATATCGTCCTAGCCAACCAACAAACCGGAGCCGTGGCTCTCAGGAGCTTCGGATTTAACCGCTATTACCAAGGCCTCTACTTCTACCCGATCCCGACTTCCAGCCCGCTCTATCAATATTTCCTCAGCATGGTCTATGATTATGCCAGCCGAGATACAATGACCAAAGCCATGGACCTGTCCCAAGTCGATGAAGCCTATTTCGTCATACCAAAATACTGGTGGGCTTTCAGCCGGATAGTCGCTGAAGCCAAACTCTCAGCCAATTCCTGGCAAAGCCTGGACGAAGGCCAGATCTATATCTTCAAGTATTCCCGTTAGTCTTGACTAATGTTTAAAAATAACGTATATTAGAAGTCCGTTCTTTTGAACCCTAAACAATCTTTTTATCAACCAAAAACCACCGAAACATGCTGTTTTCAATCAAAGACGGACAATTGGTCCAAATTATCAATGTCAGCGGAAAAACCGCCACAATTCAACCGATTCAAAAAAGAAACTCTGGATCCCTCCATTATGGAGAGCTGGAAGAAGTAGATTTACAACTTATTCCTGAGCCTTGTGTAACCGATTCTCTGGAAACTGCCAGAAAATACCATCAAGTTGGTTAAAACCTTAGGTTTCTTCAAAACCCCGCCAAAAACGGGGTTTTTTCATACCAGCAAAAACTATTGACTTACAGGCTTAAAAATGTTATTGTGGTTTCAATAGTCCTTTTTATTAACCAAAAACCCGAAGAAAATGATAAGACCTGACATTACCCAGGAAAACATTGACAAGATGCGAGCCAAATCAATTACGCCGCCGAGCCAAATCAATTCCACCAACGAACCGTATTCCGGGCAATATTTTGCCACTATCAAGAAATTCCTGATTCCCTGCAACATGTTCAAGCCGGGAGAACGCGTTATAATCTTGATTGAAACATTGGAAAAGGATCAGGAAATAGGCGGCGGGTATCTAATCGGCGTTATCCGAGAAGAACCGGAAGAACGACCGACACCGATCCCCCTTAACTGCTTGATTCTGCCAGAAAGAACCAGAGTCGAAGTAGAAGCGGCCCAAAGAAAAATTGAATTCGCTGAACAAAATCTGAATTAATTCAAAAACAAAAAAACCAAAAAGGATGACCCTCGGCCATCCTTTTTTTATTTCTCAAAATGATTCGATTACTTCTTTTCCCAATACTTGAAAACCGGTCCGACTGCCATCACCAAGTCATTGCCCCTCTTCTGGACTAACACCAAGAGCCGGACATCAGACAGGTCCTCAGTCAAAGTGCGGTTTGAAAGGCCCTTGATCTTAAAGGTCTTGCTGCTATTCTCATCCACCTTATATTCCTTGATCAGTTTGTCGATAAACTGGATATCATCATCGGACAGAGTAATGCCGGTTAATTCTTTTTCCATAATAGCTTTCAAGGTTTTCAACTTGGTTTCAGTCTCATTCAAGCTGACCGCTACTTGGTTGACTTCATTATTCATCTTCAAGGCCGAGAACATATCCTTGACCATGGTATTATTAGCTAACAGCTCGTTAACTAAGATCAGATTCGGTTCGACATAAGAATATTCCAAAAATTTTACCGAGCCGTTAACATTCTCTGCTTGGGAATATTTCTGATATAATCCGAACTTATCCGCCGGTAACTGAAGATTGACCCAGGTAGCCAAAGCGCGATTGGTTTCCTTGCTAACCCAGGAAGTATTGCGGGCAAAAGCCGGCTTATAGTTTTCCGGATTACTTAGCGAAGTCTTAATAGTCTTCAGGGTCGTCCAATAATTATTATTATGCCAAGTATTATTCAAAGCATCCAAACGCTTCTTGACGGCCCCTACCTGGTCATTATACCTCTGATAATTGGTATTTTCGGTGAAATAAGCGTTCTGGGAAGGAATCGGAAAGACTACATTAATGATATCCAAAGCAAATCCGATGCACCGTTGCCAGATGCCGCCTAAACGGCAAGCAGTATTATTAGAAGCCTTAGGCGTCACTCCTTTATAGGTTGAGACAGCCGGATTGGTTAATTGGGAAAAAATATAGTCATTTGGCCAATAGAAATCAGCCAACATCTTGACTCCCAGCTTGCCGAAATTCTGGCTATCTTTCTTGTTGAAGGCGCCATAGGCATCAAGGAATTCCAAACTCAAGATCTTATCCTGCAGCTTCTGAAAATTCTCACCTGACTGGCTATTGGCATTGCTGAATATCTCCTCCAGCTTGTAGTCGGCGCCGAACAACTCAACCAAGGCATCACGATGGTTCACCAAGCTGACATCATCCCGCAGCCCCTTGAAGAAAGTCAGCACCTTATAGATACGAGCCCACTTATCCTTGGTATTCTGATCCCCGAAAACATCCTGAGCCAGATAGCTGGCTGCCACCATCTGGATGCGCCAATCCTCGGCATCTAAAGCGCAGCCCGGACAAGCCGAGCTCTTGTAGTAGATTGGGAAAACAGTATTTAGCCAACGGGTTGCCAGGTAGAAATTGTTCAACTTAGCATTAGCCTTATACTCTTCCGGTACGACGAATTCCCGGTAGTCGCGGGTATAGAGCATGACCGGCGACTTAGCCGATACTTTGTGCTCTCGGATATTCTGGACTTCTTTCAAGACATCGACTTTCAGATACTGCGGCAGATTGAAACTGAAATCTTCAGCTTCCTGCAAAGTGAATTTGCTCTTGTCATTCAAATCATTCTTGGTATTGATCTGGCCTTCAGCCGGCTTCAAGATTTCAATCAAGGTGGCGGAATAAGCCATTTCTAAACGAGCTCCCTCCAGAATCGGATCATTAATGTTGCCGACTTCGGTCAGGCGGGTATTATACCGGTTCTTGGAAACCTCAAACAAATGGTTGGCAATATCCCATAAATTGCCATAAAAGACGTTCTCTTCAATATCCTTGAAAGCCTTCTTCATAATGTTCTGGTGGTAGTAAGTCAGGAAGTCAGCCGTAACCAAGGTCGGGATCTGCTTGCTATTTAGAGTATTGTAAACGCTATAAAAATTATTCAGTTTCTTGGCATCAGGATTTTTCGGATCGTTAGAAAAAGGATTATCAATAATCGTAAAGCCGTTATTATTCAAATCGTTCAAACTCTTGTCCAGATTCAATTTCCGAGCCACATCATAGTAATTCAAAACATCGGACTTGATGTTAAGAGGCAAGCTATAATCATTGATATTAGCTGCCAAAGAATTATCTGGTTCAGAATAAAAGTTGGAAAAACTGAGATACTCGACGCCTTGTTCGGTGCCATTCAAATTGGCTGAATCCGATCCGGCATTCTCATTGCCCGGCAGATTGGCAGTCAGCTTAGCCTGGTCCAATTCTTCTTGCAATTTTTGGGCATCGCTCAAGGCCGAAGGACTAGTCGAACTTGATTTCGGCTGGCTGAAAAATTTCTTGTAAGCCCAAAATCCGCCGAACCCCAAAGCGGCTAGCACTATCAGCAAGATAACGATGCCGGCAATCTTCTTGCCGATTTCTCCGGAATCGCCATCGTCCATATGACTGGAACTAGCATCAGCGAAATTGGGACTGGAAGAAATTGGAGCCGGAGAAACGGGATCAGTCGCCTTCTTGGCCTCCTCAGCTTTTTCAAACATATTATTAGATATTAACTATTTTAAATATTTTTGCTTGTTGGCAGTATGCTCTTCATAGGTCCGACTGAAGACGGTTTCCTTGGTATCCGGACGGGACAAGAAATAATTGTAATCAGTATAGGTCGGATAGATGGCAGCCGAGATAGCATTCAATCCAGGGTTAGCTATCGGTCCCGGGGTCAAACCACGATTGATATAGGTGTTGTAAGGCGAATCGATCCGAGTATCTTCATAGGTATATTGAGGCTTGTTTTCCCCCAAAATATAAGCCAAAGTAGCGCAAGATTCCAAAGCCTGGCCATTCTTGATTCGATCCCAAAAGATGCCGGCCACGATCTTCATATCCTTCCGACTGGTCACTTCCTTTTCCACGATCGAAGCCATGGTCACCACCTGATGCAAGGTTTTCTTCTGGCGACTAATCTCAGTCAGCATCTCCTGATTAACCTTGGATTCAAAATTATCTAGCATCTTCCGGACAATCTCATCAGCGGTGGTAGAGGCAAAGACCCGATAGGTATCCGGAAACAGATAGCCCTCAAGATCGGCTTTGGCCGGGGCATCAGCCAAGAAACTATAGTCAGCCTGATAATCCTTGACCTTGAAAGTTGCGATCTTCTGGTCTTTTGCCAAGCCTTGCTCGCTCAGATAATTATCAATCTGCTTGATATTCCAACCTTCGATAATCGTAATCACCTTCTCCGGTCGAGCCGCCAGCTTAGCCTGCTCCTTCTTCTTGTTATCCAGATAGACATTGCGGTAATAGGCTAGCCCGATCAGGACGATGATGACAAATATTAATAATCTCCTTATCGCTTTGAACATAATTTTTCTTTCTTGGCGGCAGCTTCCGCAATTAATTTAGAACTGGCTCTGATCTTCTTGCCTAAGCCATCAACCATCTTGATTCCCAACTTGGCACAGATTGGAAATTCCGGCACATCATTCAAGCTCTTGCGATCGCCTCCATTGGCAAAAATATCCGGTTTGACCTTGGCCAAAGACTTGCAGACAGTCGGATCGCGGTCAACAGACAAGAAAACCTCATCGACATCCCGCAAGGCGCCGACAATCTTCATCCGGTCAGCCTGGCTCATGAAAGGAACGGATCCTTTCAATTTCACCTGATGGTCATTATTGACAATAGCCACCAGCTTGTCTCCCAATTTCTTGGACTTCTGGATCATTTCCAGATGGCCGACATGAAGTGGATTGAAATATCCGGAAACAGCCACCACTACCGGCTTTTTCTTAGTATTCGGCTTATTCATAATTATGTAGTTAATTTAATATATTTATATAATTAATATATCACAAGCGGCAGGAAAATTCCAGGACTCACATAACAAAAAACCCGGCATAAAAGCCGGGTTTCTCATAAAATAGACTAAGGATTCAAGCGTTTGACATCACGTGGCAAGTAAATAGCCTCCTTGATATTCTTCAAATCCAACATTCTCATCACGATTCGAGCTGCACCGATACCGGCACCGCCATGAGGCGGACAGCCATAGCGGAAGAAATTGAGATAATCAGCCAATTCATCCAAACTCATGCCTTTTTCCAAGGCTTGCTTCTCCAAGATCTCAATCCGATGTTCCCGAACCGCTCCGGTAGTGATCTCTACGCCTTTGTATAGCAAATCATAGCTCTTGGTCAATGTCGGATCATTTTCATAGCGCATATGGTAGAAAGGACGGACACTGATCGGATAATCAGTAACAAAAACAAAATCACAACCGGTCTCCTCTTTAATCAGTTCGCAGATGCCTCTCTCTTCTTCCGGATTCAAATCATCCGGAGCTTCACCTTTGATTCCGGCTGTCGCCAATTTCTCTTTAGCCTGGGCTAGAGTCAGACGCGGGAATGGGGCTTGCGGGACATCGATTTCCAAACCGAGATTATTCTTGATGTTAGCTAAACCGTGGATCAGCATCTGTTCTTCTTCAGCCATCACTTCTTCCACATCCTTGACGTATGATAATTCAAAATCCCAACCGGTAAATTCGGTCACATGGCGGTTGGTAAAAGACTTCTCGGCCCGATAGACAGTACCGACCATAAAGACTTTCTCCAAACCGGCAGACATCGCCATCTGCTTGTAGAACTGAGGGGACTGGGCTAGATAGGCTTGGCGGTCGAAATATTTGACGGCAAAGACGTCAGCTCCGGTCTCACTGGCAGTACTCATAAAAGTCGGGGTATAGATCTGGATATAACCGGCTTGGTCATAATATTCCCTGAAACCTTTCTCTAATTCAGTCCAAACCTGGAAGATCAGCTTGTTTTCCGGTCTCCTGATATCCAAAAAACGCCAATTCAAGCGTAAATCGATATCCGCTTCATTATCAATCTTCTGCAAGACCGGGATTGGCAATTGCTCGGCAGCCAAGCTCAAGATTTCCAAGTCACTGACCAATAATTCATAGTCTTTAGCGGCAGCATCACCCCTGACCGGCTTTTCCTTGAGAGATCCTTTGACACTGATAACGCTCTCCAAACTAAGTTTTGTGGCCTCATTATAAGCCGCAGCGCTCTGTTCTTCGATTACCAGCTGTATCCGACCGGAAACATCCCTTAAATCCACGAAAATCAAGCCTTTAAAGGCTCTCTGGTTATAAACGAAACCGGACAAGCAGACCTCTCCCTGACCCTGTTTCTTAGCTTCTTTGATTAAGATTCTGTTCATATGTTTAGTAATAAATGTGTTTCTATTCTAACCCATTTCTTTTTTTTTATCAAATAGGCTGTAACAAAAAGCCCTGAAGGCCGTATATTATAGTAACTATAAAAATATGTCTATTATTATCAGAACAAATTGGTCCCAACAGCCAGTCAACCACAAGATTGACTGCGTCTTTGCTTTGGATAAAGGAATCCTAGGCGGATGGGAACATTTTGTCAAAAAAAGAGATAATTATAGAGAATAACCAAACTCAAAAAATATAATATCCATGACTAAATATTCCGACCCGCTTAGCAGGTCGGTTTTTTTATCAGTCCATTAACAACCTAAAAACCAAAAGTCATGGAACAGAAAATCAAACAATCCTACCTGTTGTTTGTGGCCGGCCTAGCGCTAGCCCAATCATTCATCTTCGCCACCTACCAGCTATTTCTCTCTGACAAAGGGATAAGCTATATGGGTATGAATCTGATTAATGCCTTCTTCATGCTCGGTAACTTCATCTTCCAGGTCCCCACCGGAGCTTTTGCGGATTGCTGCGGCCGAAAGAATTCCATTATCCTCGGCTCTGCCCTAAAAGCACTGTGCTTTTTCGGATACTATCTCAGCTCTTCTATCTGGATGTTCATCGGCTGGGAAATATTAGGCGCCCTAGGCAATAGCTTTGTCTATGGCGCTCTGGATTCTTGGATGGTAGATGAAATGAAAGATAGTCCTCCCGGAACAATCAGAAAGCTGATCGCCCGAGGTAAAAGCTTGGACCTCATCGTAATCGGAGTCGGCAGCTGCTTAGGCGGATACCTAGGGCAAATCTATCTCGGCCTTCCCTGGCTAGCAGCTTCACTAGGACAAATCCTACTCATTCCTCTTTTCTATCTTATTATGAAAGAAACCAATTTCCGGCCAGAAAGATTTTCTCTCAGGTCTTCTTGGAAAATGATTGTCAAAAAATCGAAGAGTGGCATCCAGCACAGCCTAAAGAACAGGAGTATCTTGCAACTGATTATTTTCAGCTCCATAGCTTCAGCTTGTTTTATGGGCCTCAATATGCAATGGCAAGGATTTTTCCAAGGTAAAGGCTTTACAACCAGCGATTCCGGTTGGATTTTCTTCGGCATATCGATCTCGATTTTCTTGGGTACCAAGCTGGTCGGATGGTATATCAGCCGAAAAACGGTAAATCTCAGGACAATATTCCTATTACAAGGAATAACGGCTATAGCCATTATCATAACAACCCAATGCCTGGGAATAATACCGATAATTGTTTGGTTTATGCTCCATGAAGTAAGCCGAGGGACAATCGTCCCGCTCAAGAAGATCTGGTTGCAAGACAATATCACTAGCGAGCACCGGACTACTATTCCCTCCTTCGAAGCCATGGTTAACAACGGCGGCAATGCAGCCGGATTGATAATCAGCGGCTATCTAGCCACCAGTTACAGCATCAATACTTCCTGGCTGGTGTCCGGCATCATATTATTGATAACCGTGATAGTCTTCGCTCGGACTAAGAATTAAAAAAAATAAAACCCATGAAAAAATCATGGGTTTTTTATTACACTTAAACAATCTCTTTTTTCAAAGCATCTTCCTAATCGCTTCCTGCGTCGTCACAGAGAGCTCCTCTTTGCTCTTCCCAACCGAGCGGATGATATCTCCAGTCCGGATATGGATTTCTCCCGGCTCTATCCACCAGCGGTTCTTCGGCTTAAACTGAAACGAACCGACAAAAGCCAAAGGTATGATATCAGCCTGCGAAAGGACTGCAATGCTCAAAGCTCCCGGCTTGAAATCAATCATCTGCCCCGTGCTAGTTCTCGTTCCTTCTGGAAAGATGACCAAGCTGACCTTTTCTTCCTTCAAGCAATGGACAGCTCGCTTGATACCAGCCAGGACTCCGGTATTAGTCTGGGGATTGATCGGAATGACTTTCAAGCGCTTCATCCAGATTCCCAAGACCGGAATCTTCAATAGCTTCTGATGCAAAAAGACTGTTCCCGGCTTAGACCGGAAATAGACAGCGATCAAGAAGATATCGATGAATGAAGTATGGTTGCCCACAATGATATATGGCCGGCCGTCAGACGGAATCTGGCCATGGATCTTTACTCGGGCACCCAGAATGAATAATACTGTTTTGGCTAATATACCCCAAGCCCAGTACAACTTTTTCGGAAACAGGCAGACAAAAGGCAGAAGGAAGAAGCTCATGATCAATATGGCCAGGAACATAAAGAGGCCGCGAAGATAAGTGTTTAATACTCTTTTCATGATAATTTGATTTTTTGTTTAAAGGACGGATAACTGCCTATATTATCACGCGAGATAACTAATGTCAAAACTGAAATACCACTAAAAAGCTAAATCAAAAATCAATAAACATTAACTAGTAATCATCTTTTTGCCCCATCTTTTTTGAATCATATAAATCATAATCATTTTTAATACTTTATTGACTTTTTAGTCAATTTTATGTTATTTTTAATATGAAATCAAATTATATTAAAACTATGATAAAATATAAAATTATTAAGA
The DNA here is from genome assembly GCA_964639785.1 of uncultured Gammaproteobacteria bacterium. Taxonomy (GTDB): domain Bacteria; phylum Patescibacteriota; class Patescibacteriia; order Patescibacteriales; family UBA12465; genus CG1-02-41-21. The sequence continues at coordinate 175,463 of CAZXEE010000001.1, read as the reverse complement.
TTGACAAAAAAATGTCACCAATAATGTCTGCATTAATATTTACAACCTATCAGACATTTAACCTAAAAGAAGGTGATAGAAAATCAGTATCCAACTTCCTATTGCAATATGACAACACAAAAAACACACCCGAAGATTTATCCGAAAAATTTAAAAAATTAAATATTAATATTGGAGCTTTTTCTGAAGAAAAATTAATCGGAATTATTAGAGGAAAAAATAATAGAATTATAAATCTTTTTGTTGATGGAAAATTTCATAATCATGGTATTGGCAAAAAACTAGTATCTTTATTTGAAAAACAAGCAACAAAAGAAGGATCAAAATTTATAAAAATTAGGGCTTCTATGTATGCCACTAATTTCTATTCTAAATTAGATTATAAAAAAACCACCGGAATCAGATCATTCAGAGGATTAAAAGTACAACCGATGAAAAAAGAACTATAATTATTTTAATATTATCGAACCTTAAAAAATAAATATTTGCCAGATAATCATTCTAAATTATAAACGGCAGTATCATTAACTAAATTATTTGATTTTATTAACCATAAGCTTGCATATCAAGAAATTATTTTAATTTTTCCAAATTGTTGAACCTTAAAAATTATTAACTATGATAGAAAAAATTCTGAACTATGAATGGCAGGATTTTATTTATTTTAAAGAAATAAATAATTTTTTGCCAAAAACTGTTATTGATGCCCACACCCACGGAGCGCCAAAAATTGAAACATTTGACTTAATTGATCCACAAGCTTCCATGCCAGGAAACTCTTTTAATTTTTTTCCGATTGAGCTTTATGCAAAAATTTTTAAGAAAATATTTCCAAACATTAACTATCATCAAATTATATTTGGTTTACCTCATATGGCTAATTTTGAAAAGGAAATTAACCAATACCTCTTGAATAAATCCTTAAAATGTAACAACTTAATACCAGTTGCCATCTGCGGAAACCAAACAATCAGTAATGAAAAGTATTTGGATAAATTTTATGGATTAAAAATGTATAGGCCGTTTGATCAACCAAAAGATAAGGTTAAAATTATCGACTGCTTCCCCGAAGAAATATTAGAAATTATTAATTTTCTTAAAAAAAGCATAGTCATTCATTTGCCAAAAAATTTATTCTATAATTTAGATGAGTTAATGCATCTATCAAAAAAATACCTTAATATTAATTTTGTTTTAGCACACATGGGCGTAGTCTATTTAAATACCAAGGATTATCCGCTCGCCTTAAAAGAAATAGCTAAACAAAAAAATATTTACATGGATACATCTATGGTGTCTGACCCGGAGGTCTTTTATAATGCTTTAGAGTTTTTAGGGTATAAAAAGATTATTTTCGGAAGCGATGCGCCATTCAGCTTTATTAATGGAAATTTCTGTTTAGACAACCAGGGGAAGCTAAGAATAAAGACTAGCGAAAATTTTCATTGGGCCAAAGAAAGATATAAAGAAAATGAAAATGTCTGGCCACAAAAGTTCTTTCATTATCAAATTATCCTGGCACTTAAAGAGGCGCTTAAAAATTTCAGTAAATCCGACAAAGTTAATATTATTAAACAGAATATATTTTTTGAAAATGCTATTAATGTTTTCTCTTGTTTTGAAAAAAAATTTATATGAATTTTTTTCAAAATATTAAAAACCCAGTATCTAGTACTGGGTTTTATTTTTGGCCATCAATTCTTGATGATTAAACGTTTCACGGGCAGTCATTTATGACTATTTATATGATCCGCTCGTAGAGCACGTGTTTTTACCAATCCGCGCTTTTTTAACAGTCTTTTTCATATTAAAGGAACTTTTAAATTAAACACTAGATCACAAAAAATTTATTAGTTTTATTATACTATCCTAACAACTTTTTGTCAAAATAACTTATTTTTAAGCTGAATTTCAAAATTATGATAATCAACACCCACAAAATCTAAATATTTCTTTAATTTATAGCGGGAATGAATATAATCAGTGACCTCTTCATAGCTCCTAGCCCTTAAATACATCAAAGCAACGTGGATACCAACCCGATAAATATCTCCAGGATCATATCTTTTGTAAGATTTAAACAATTTATTATTATAATCAAACTTAATTTTCTGTCTTTTTTCTGGAATATTCAAATTATTTTCAAACAAATAAATTTGTTTAGCGGTGTTATCTTCTAAATTAAATCCCGTTTGGAACTTCAGAGACATGACCTTTAAATACTTTTGCAAGAACAGATTATTATTCATCAACACTAACTCTCTGGAATTAAAATCGCTAAAACCATTTCCTGACTCGTCATAACACTCCATGGTGTTATAATAACCGAATCTTTCTATTGTTAAATCTGGTCTAGCTGGCAGCTTTACCAATTTGACAGAAAACAATTCTTTATTAATTATAACGCCGATGAATTCTAAGTCTAATCCATTAATTACAGCAGAATAACACAAGTCGGTTATAGGATCAGCCTTGAAATAATTTAATATTTCGTTAACTAATTTTATCTCATTCATACTCGGAATTTCAATCAAGACATCAAGATGGTGCTTTATTATCAAATCAGGAAAATGCCAATTATTATTAACAGCTAATTTATTCCTGATACTACTGCCAATAACTACAATCTTAGCTTTTCCAAAAAATTTTTGATTAAATAATTCAAACAGACTTTCCATGGCAATAAAATTAAAGGGGTGAGGCAAGCCTCACCCCAGGATTAAACTTATTATCTCCAACAAGTATGATCGGATCCTAAATAGTCACCGGAATACCCCTGGGCAACAGCCCTGCAACCACCGCACAAACGTTTTAACGAACAAGACCCGCATTTACCAGAAAATTTTCTGGAAGCTAGGGCCTTGATAACACCTGAATTTTGATAGGCTTCAATCATAGAATCTATACTTTGATTTTCAACCACCAAAATTGGCTCTAAGAAGACAGCGCATGGAGTAACCAACCCGCTACTATCCACATTAAATCCTGTTATTCCAGCAGTACAACCCCCAAAAAAGGTATCATCGCTAATATCAAAGTCGCCATATTCCCAAACTGGATCATTGGTACAAAATTTCAAAGGATCTTCAGTGGTAATATCTAGCCCTGGATAAAGCTTCTTAAGATTAGTAATTTTTGTTAATAAAGCCTTTTTTTCATTTGGATTCATCAAAATAGATTCGTCCATCTTGCCCCGGCCAGCAGGTATTACAGAACCAATTCCAATTCTTTCGACTCCTAATTTTAAACCAAGGTCAACTAACTTTTCTAAATCATTAATTGTCCCTGGCAAAACCGTAGTACGCAAAGAAGCAATTGCAGGTGAATCAGCCACTAACTTCAAGGCGTTTATAGCCTTGTTAAAAGCTCCTTTATACTCCCTGAAAGAGTCATGAATGTCAGAGGATATACCGTCAAGACTGACCTGAATTGACAAATTTTGGATACCAATATCTGTCAATTCTTTTATTTTTTTTTCAGTAACGAGGGATCCGTTAGTGGTAATAATAATATTATCCACTCCTTTCTCCTTTGCTAAAAAAATAATTTCAGCCAGGTCCTTTCTTAAGAATGGTTCCCCTCCAGAAATAGTTAAACGTAAATCTTTTGGATCGCGCTCACTAATCAAAAAGTCAATAACCTTTTGAATTTTTGCGAAACTAAGATCAATTTTAGCTTCATCCCAGGCACGACAATGATGACAATGCATATTACATCTTCCCGTAACCTCTAATTGGGCATGTTGGAAAAATATTTCCAAACAATAATCATCTAATTCAATAATCATAATTACCTCCCCCGAAATATCGGATAGTTAGATACGTACTTGTAAAACAGACCAACGGTTGGGAAATCATCAGAAAGAGATTTCAACATTTTCTCAAATTCCGGCAGATCATAATTTTCAATTTTTCCACTTCTCAGACGTACGGAAAAATTTAAATTCAAATCATCCTTTTCACCAACAACAATCACCAACGGCACCCAATTTTTTTCTGCTTGCCTTATCTTCCAGCCAACACTGTTATTTGAATTATCAATGTCAATCCTGACATTGTTTTTGCTTAACATTGAATAAAACATCTCAGTTTTATCCAAATATTGGCTAGAAACCGGGATTAATCTGATCTGGACCGGTGACAACCAGAAAGGCAGTGATGGTTTTTCCCTTTTTAAAGCATCCTCTAAAATAGAAAACATCCATCTTTCAACTGAACCGACAGAGCTATGACAAATAATACATCCTTTCTCTCCGTCTTCTTTGGAGCGATATTTAATGCCATAACGCTCAGCATCCTCCACGTCTAATTGGACGGTAGAAAGCTGACAAACCCCGTCTACGGCATCAATACTGCAGAATTCATGCTTCATTGCCCAATAATGCTTCATTTCTGGGAGAATTTCAATCATTGCTGATTTTTGGCAGTAATTCAACAACTCACAGATTTCAGCTTTATTCTCTTTATAAAAGTCTGCTACTACACGAAATACAACCCCATATTCAACACCACTCTTCACGATCAAATCAGCATACTTTTTAAAAAGAACTTTGTACTCCTCCATTCCCTGTGAAACATCTTCACAGAAACTGTGGATGTCCGGCATGGAAAAAGCGCGCAATCTCCGCAATCCAGATAATTCACCATGAAGTTCGTAGCGAAAGCTATCAGAAAATTCATAGATTCTCAGTGGCAGATGTTTGTATGTCAGCTGGGCATTAGATATCATACTGAAAAGCCCAAAATCGCCAGCAAAACGCATCACAAACTCTTTTTCTTTGTCAGATCCAGAAACCGAATAATGTCTTTCATGGAATGACTCACCCTGCGAACGAATAGCCGGATGATTCCAATCATAGAGTAGAGGTGTTTTGATTTTAAAACAATTAAGCTCGTCAGCAATTCCATCTGCCCACGATTTAATTAATTCATAAACCAAAAATCCCTTTGGATAAAAACGGAAATGGCCGCTATCGCTAGCAGATTCATAATCTACAAGCTCCAATCTTTGCATAGCCTGTATTGATGGCACCTCTTTCCCTGGCAAACCCTTAAATTCATTATTAATTAAAGAATTTAACGGCTTATCATCAGAAAAAGACATTTTTCCCAAAAAATCCTGATTGATTATTTTTTCTTCTCCAGACGGGAAAAGAATAATAAATTTTGAATTTTTTGACACAGATTCTCTTTTGTCCTTCTTCATGACTCTCAATTTTAAATTGTTAATGTTCAAAACTTGTTTATTTATTAGCAAAAAATTACTAACAAATAATATTCTCATATTTAAACAAAAAAGTCAACATATTAAAAACTCGATGAAAATATATAATAATTATTAAATTTGGCCATTTAATAAACATATTTTTATGAAAAATTTAACAAATAAAAAACCCAGTATCTAGTACTGGGTTTTATCTTAATCCCTTCAACAATTCTTAGAATCGTAAGAGACTTTTTGCTTCTTTTGCTTTTTTATTTGGTCAGTTTTTTACTAACCACTCTACCTTCACGGTCAGTTACCTTTATCAGGTAAAGTCCATGAGGCAGTTCACCAACATTGAAAGTGATCTGATCTTCGTTACCCCCGAAGTCAGAAATCAGTTCAAGTCGTTGCCCAACGACATCGAAAAGTTCAATCTTGGTATCGGTCTTCTGGTCGAAATTCAGATCAATGGTCACCAGATCAGTGGCCGGGTTGGGATAAACGTCGAATCTTGTTGGATTCAAGGCTGTTTCCTCAATGCCGGTAGTTATAACCATATGACGGATTACTCCATTATCACTAACTATAAAGATATTGTTAGGATTATTGGTTGGCGAACATAGATCCCTAACGGAATAAATCGGATCCTGAAGCGTTTTCCAGGTAGTACCGTTATAGATTCGGATACTATCAACATTTGACATGCCACTATTCCAAAAATCAATGATACAATTAGCGCTAAAGCCAAATGGGTTATTATAACCATCAAAGATCTGATCTACGGTTCCGGCAGTTTTATCGAATTTATAAAGCTCACGACCACCCAAATAAAACAAATTGTTATCCGGAGACCATATATCATACCATCCATAACCATAAACCCCAGAGACCACTTCGGTTAAATTAACACCATCATAATGAAACATCCTTCTGGTATAAGGCGATGCTTCATCTTCACCGGTAAGATAAATATCATTGGACAACCCACACATGTCGCCCAAGCTAACACCACCAGGAATGCCATTAATCGCAGACCAATTTGATCCATTATAATGGTAAAAAGTACCAAATGAACCGCAGGCATAAATATCGTTGGCAGCAAATCCAATAATTTCCATAATGTGGTTTGAGGTCCCGATATTAACAGCCGAAATAGTTGATCCATTATAATGGAATATGGCATTATCAAAAGTCATCCAGACATCATTTTCGCTAGCCGCATAAATTGATTTAATCTGTCCGGATTGGGAATTAGCAATCTGCAGCCAGGCAGATCCATTATATTTGAGGAGAGTTCCATTATCTCCCCCAGCGAACAAGACATTACCGACGTTAGTTATACAAACTAAATTATTAGAATTGGGGTCGGGGTTAGTCATCTCTTCAAAAGTGTATGTCTGGGCAGAGACAAAAAATGGGCAAATCAAAGCAACGAGCAATGTGATGAAGAAAACTCTTAATGTTTTCATGATTTATCGATTTTTAAGGTTAAACAATATTAGGTTAATTATTGAAAATACCCAAAAACACTGGATAATCTCAATAATTAACCTAATAAACCTTATTTTTCAATGAGCCATGGATTATATGCCTAATATTATGGCATATTATATTAATTCTGTCAAATTAACTTATTGGAGACAATTTTGGCATGCCTGACCCGGACCAACGAGATTTGAGCTAAAATTATTCTTAGTACACAAAATAGCATTACAACCTCCACTGGTTGGCAACCCACTCCATCCAAAAGTCTCCCAATTATCCTTTACCTTAATCCTGATATGATATGACGTCTGTCCAGTTTGAGGATTAAAATAATGGATGAAGTTATAGTTATTACTTGGATCAATCTGGGTAGCCTCAGCATTGGTTCCATCATCAAAATCAATCAACAATTGGCTAACCGGCAATTGTTCAGGATCAACTGAAACACCAAAACTCAAAGTATAGTATCCAGGAGTAGAGATAGCATAACCATTATTGTATGGGATTAAATGACCCTCAGAATCTCTTAACTTAATCGATGAGTCAATGACGTCCGGATAAACAGAACAATAACCGGTAGTTGGACTATTGTTTGGACGGGTGTTACCGCTACATGGAGTTATTGTAGGACAATTAGTTCCAAGTAAACAATTATAGCTAAATCCTGATGACGCAGACTCACCTTTCAAGAATATCTGCCTTAAATAATTAGCTGATGTTGCTGTCGTACCATTAATATACGGACCAGTACCTTGATAGCTTACGGATATAGTTCCATTAGCAGCAACGTTAACCGTCTTGCATAATTCAGCGCCGTTGTTAGTCAAACCACCAGCCGGATAACAAGAATAAGGGAATCCTGGATTAGTAGTGCTGAGATCTGTCGATCCAAAAGGTTGAATATTAAAACCAAGTCGAAGACTAGAATATGGATTAACATTGAAGAATTGAGGTACTACATCATCGCTCAATCTCTTGACCCATGGGGTACTTCCCTTAACAAACTTAGTACATTTCGGCACAAAACCATTAGTATCTTTAACGGTGTTGTCATCATAATCCAGTAATTTAGTACCAATTAAACTATCATGGGATTGGGTTCCATTATAGATATAATAACCATTGCCAGAAACCTCTATCCAAGCATCATAACCTCCATTACCGCCACCAAAAGATGAACCAGAGACAAAAGCAGTCGATCCGTCTAAATAAGAGAATGGCCCATATGTTTGCGGATAAGGTCCATTAACCGAGGAACAGCCGGCTGGATCGCCTGGATTGGCTGATTCAGAATTAGGATCACAAACCCTAACAACATCAGAACCAGCACCCTCTGGAATACAGAAATAATCTGTCGTACATTTTGCATTATTGCCTTCATGGTGTTGCCATCTCATAAAAAATGTCTTATAACCAGCTGGACATTGATTTAATACAGGAAACCCCGCCCAATAAGTACATCCATTATCAGAATTTTGGCTAGTCAACAGATAAGCCGATCTCTTCTCTAAGAACTGGTAATTAGGAGTTATCTGAGCGCAATAATATGGATTAGTAACCCCATTATAACCATTAAAGCCGCTGAATGTTCCAGCTGAGGCCTGGCTACTCTTTACGTTATCAATCGGATACCACATGATACAGACATTCTGATTCTTCGGATCATGTTCCAAGCAATAGCCGTAGATGCCGTTAGCCGTCACGGACTGATTATCACTCTTACAAGACAAGCTGTCCTGTTTAGGATACAAACGGCATTCCTTAGCGACATAGGAATTATCAGCCACCTTGAGGACTGGTTCAATATTGATATCATCAAAATAAGTCGGAGCGCTATTACTTGAACTGTATAACTTAATTACAGCATTTCCATTAGATGTCGGAACGAAACGTAAAACCCTTCTTTGCCAACCGGTGCCAGAATCAATAATTGTTGAAGCTGACCAACCAGTTCCTGAAACCTCTAACTTACCACCCTCAGAAGCATCGATATTAACCAAGAAGTTAACAAAGTGTTCCCTGTCTTTATTAGTAACAGCAAAGCTTAGCGATGCTATTTGGTTCGAAGGAGTAGTAGAAGCATTGCCGCCAATCAAGGCTACGCCCTTGCCGACAGCCGGATAATCTATAGCCCCAACGATGACGGAAAAATCTGTAATGGCTTTGTTATAATTATTAATTGTAAATCCTGGAGTACTGGTACTCTCAAACCCCCAGCTACCACCGTTAGGATTGCCTGACAAATCCTCACCTACCTCACTCATATTAGACAGGTAATAGTTATTCATCTTAGAGTAGCCAGTGATATTCCTGTCGGAGCCGGAATCGAAAGTATGCTGGATTTCAGGTTTGGTAACGAAACTCTGGCAACGGCCAAAATCGTTCAGCTTGTCGCACTCTCCCAAGGCATAGCAGACTTCCTCGCCGGTAGTGGAATCGATGCCCATGCTCATACAAGACAGCCATTTGGAACAGACCCGGTTCGGTTTGACCTTAATCAAAACATTGGAATCGGCATCAGCCAAATTGGTCGGAGTAATTGGAGAGGCAGAATTATATGAACCGCCATAAGCATTCCAAGTCATAGCGCTCAATCCGGAAGATCCGTTCTGTTTTCTTTCATTAAACAAGATGCAACCAGAATCGAAGCTAGCTGCTCCGTTACAAGTCGTCTTATCAACTCCCGTCAACAGCTTGTAGTCGACGATAGTGCCGCGCAGGCTGATCGTCTTGTTATTCTCACCGCCATAGATGGTGCAAGCGACATTGTTCAAAGAATTGAAGAGGACATTCTTGTTAGCCACCACATTGTCGATAGTGATAGTGTTAGTCGGAGCGGCAAAGCTGTTGTCAGCCTGCAAAACCCTGACAGAAGCCGGACAGGACAAAATAGTATCCTGTGTAGCGCCGGAAGCTACAGCCGACAAGCTATATAGCTTATTCTTCAAGAGATAGACGGTCTGCTTTTGCATCGGAACAGTTTGGAAAGTAGAAGTGGACCAGCCATCACCCTTGATGCCATCCTTGTTGATATCTCCCCAGCCTGGATTGACGATATTATTCGGTGAGAATTCGCTGACCGGGTCGACATACTCAGTACAACCGGAAGCCTTGGCTTCACAGACACCGACCATGGTTTTCGGTTGGTAGACTAAATTGCCGCCGCCCAAGCCGATAGTTTTCAAAGAATCGACTTCGCACAGATAATCATTCTTGTCTAAGATACAAGGCTTATAATTACAATCGGTGTCAGAATTACAAAGCTTATTCTGAGATTCAGTAATATTGCCATTAACATCAATATTGATCTTGCCATTGTTGTCAAAATCGCAACGCTTAATAGCCCTCTTGTACCATTTCTGTGGCAAGTTCATACCGGTAGCATTGACCGGACGGCGCCATTCACAGACATTATCGCCTGGGTCCTTGAAGTAGCTAGATTGGCCGTCAAGATATTTCCATTCGTCGCAACCGACTTCATTATCGCTGCAAAGGATGGTGTCATATTTATCCGGATTATTCTTGATGTAAGTATCGGCATACAGGTTCTGGACGGTAACATCCTGGTTGGTAACGGTCTGCTGGCCTAAACGGGAACAGCCTTTATTTTCCGAACCGCATTGCTTGGTAGTGTCATAGATGACATAGGCCATCTTGTCAGCCGGAACTTGGACACAAGAAGGGCCGTCGGAGCCGTCACATTGGTTATTGGCTGTGCCGGATTCATTGAAAGTCTGAACGCCAGGATCGGAAGAATTATTAGTCAAAGCCATCAATTCACAACCGGCGGAAGAATCAGAACAGAGATGGCTGAAATTACGGAGATATGAAGTAGCATTAGCGCGATTAGTATAAGCGCCGCAACCTAAGTTATAGTTAACGCCTTGATACTGGTTGGCAGTATCGTAGTAGCAAGAATCCGGAGTCACCCATGAATCCTTGATCAGATAAAAACGATCAGTCACCTCGGTCAGGGTGATATCATCAAGCAGCAAACCGCCGGAAGCGGAAATAATCAGAGCCTCCTGGTCGGTAACCTCATGGTCTAAGGCGGCTAGATTGACGGTATACATCTTCCACTCATTATTACCGGAAATAGAAACAGAACCATTATTCTGAGCATTAACGTTAAATTGAGAAGCCACTGTACCATTAGCTAGATAAGCATTAATAGAAACATTAGAGGTGGCCTTAGCCAGGAATCTTAAGACATAAGCAGAATTCTGGTTGACAGTCTTGCCGACAGTTATACCGATACCATGGCTTGGCAAGGCATTATTAGACTGCGCTTCAGCTCCCTTGATTACTCGGCTCCAGAAGTTCTTGATAACAGCCAATAGGCTTGGGTCGCTATGCCGGCTAGAGACTACTACCGGCGCCAGATTAAAATTATTAGTACCGCAAGAACCGCCATTATAATTATAGTTCAAAGAGTGACCATTCTTATTGATAGAATCAGAACTCAGAGATGAAGCATCGTTACAATAGCTGCCCCAAACTTGGCTGCTCTCAAAATCATATGAATTAATAATCCTCGAAGTATTACCATGATTGCCATTATATTCGCGACAACCATTTTCAGTCGAGGCGCAAGAACGACCTTCACCTGGAATAGCCTGATAGATACAAGCTGATTGGGTGTTATCCCAAACACCGCCATTCTTACAAACCATACAAGCAGTGCTACTGGCATCCCAATTCTTGTCAGCGCCAGTACAAGCAGCGGCTGAAGTAATACTCTCATCAATCGGAGTTTCGCTCAAACGGTATGGATGGCAATCATTGGAACAAGTGATAGTTTTAGAATACAAAGCATAGAAGATGACACCATCCTTATTATAGAACTGGCGGCAATCAGAATTGTAAGCTGAACTGGAAGGAGCTGAATTGAAAATCGCTTCGCTGCAGACAACAGCGCCATCAAGCACATGATTACGATTAGCATCAAAAGTTCCGGCAGTAAGTTCTGGCTTATCGGCCGAAGCTTTCAGCTTAGAAGGCTGTAATTGATAACCGGAACTAGAACTGCCCCAACTGTAGAAAACCCCGCAGACATTATTATCCGGCTTGATACATTGACGCAAGAAGCTATAATACTCCTTGCCTTCTCCGCCCTTAGCCACTGAATCCAAATTAGTAAATTCGGTGCAGCCGACAGCATTGGCGCCACACTTAGTCGCGCTATTAGGGATAAAATTAGACAACTCCGGATTAGCAAAGGCGGTCGCCTTCTTGATATAAGAATCATAACCATCACACTCCGCAAAACAAGAATCATTCGGAGTTACCCGAGCTGGCAGAACGAAGTCGTCACGAACCGATTTATACAGATCACAATCAACCTCCGAAGCATTACAACGCCGAGCATAACCGGAACACTTGTTTGAAGCATTAGGCTTCAAACGATAATCAGGACTAGCTGGATTAGAATTTACATAACACTCCGAAGCTAAATAGTCAGGAATCAATTTCTGATAAATTAAGCTGTTATCCCGATAATTGCTATACTGGGTGCCAACACCTGACATCTCTAATTTCAAACGATCAACTTGGCAACTATTAGAAATGATAGAAAAAAAGACATGATTATCGGATAACCCAAGCGGGAAATTATAATTAACACTGTAATAAGCCCACTCATTTCCATCCCCCATATTAATGGTTTGATCATCAACATTAGCACCGCCTAAAATTGCTTTGTCGCCAAGAGTGCAGTTTTTAGCATAAAAAGAGAAAGTGTAATTCCGACCGGAGATATTATAATCATTCGGTCCAACGACAACATTTTTTTTCAATATACCACCGACAGAAATAGAAGTATCACTAAAATAACCATCAACCACAGTAGAAACACTATTGGTAGAAGAAGAATTATTAATATCAATATTAGTATTCCAAGAACCGATATTAAGGTCTTGTTCAAAATCAGAATTAACCAGGAAATTATGACCGGCCTCTGGAATAATTCGGATTAATTCATTGCAACCTTCCTGACTGCTATCACAAGCTTCAGCCTTCTTAGAAAAATAAATATGGTTAGAAGAATTCCAAGTAATCTTATCGGAAGAACCATCATAAGAGCCGGAAACGGCATAAGGCCGGCAACCGGCATTATCAACATTACAAGTGCTGTAATCGATAGTATTTTCCAAATAAGAAACGCTAGCTCCATTAGTCTTTATAAATCTCTGGCAAGTATTATAAATCGCATCGCAAGAATCAGAATCGAAGTCCCAAGTCCGCTTCTCTTCAGTACAATAGCCATAAGCTTCGCAAGTGCCATCAGACTTTTCTTTGATACAGCTCTGTTCATCAGCGCAATATTCATCAGCCCTGGTCATAATGATCTCTTCCGGGATAACTTCGCTGCCAGCAGTCTGTTTTGCAATCAAAGTCTTATCCAAGATCTGATTGCCATAACCTTGGCGTTTGCAATAATTTAAAGGGGCTTTCAACACCCAATTCGGATCGATCAATCCCTGGCACCAGGTAGAAGGAGTAAACCCTTGGCTGAACTCATTATAATTATCATTAGGATCAAAACAGGAAACCATATCCATCAGGGTCACGTTAGCATTATTCTCTTCCGCTTTAATCAAAGCAGTTTCCCAACCGACAGGGATAATCCGGAATTTACGCAAAACTAACAAAGACCGTAAAGAATAGCCTTGGTTAAAATCGACATCCCGCTTCAATCTCCAGGTCTTATTCAACGATCCATCCTTTATAGCTTCAATGACGGTCTTGTGATCGCTGATAGCCGAACTGAATTGCTCATCCAAGATACATTCGGTTGGTCCCGGCTTAGTCGAATCGGAGCAAACTGATAATTCGCTCAAAATATCATAATCGCCACGGGAATCAAAACTCGGCTTGAGTATTTCAGCTAAATTAGATTTGACAGCCGAGATACCCTGGAAGACATTCGGATCGCAATTCGGATCATTCAAGCAAGAAGTTCCATTGGTATTTGCTGCCAACGAGGATGAACCGCCATTAGCTATCAACTCTGCCACTTCCGCGTCAGTCTTATCTTTATAAATACCTAAGGTCAAAGCGGAAAGAGTGCCTTTGATATCACCCCCAGCCAAACTCTTCAAAGCTTTATTAAAAGCCGTAGTAGCTAAAGTATTCAAGAAAACCTTAGCAGCATCAGTTACCGGACTCTGGGAAATATTAACCTTCTGAGCCTCAGAAGTATTCTTAGTTGCTTGTTCCAATTGCATTTTGGCATTTCCTGGGGCCTCTGAAGTCTTACCACCAATATTTTTGTTAGGCAGCCAACCTTCGATACTCAGATCTAATTTTTCCTTCTCCTTCTTGTCATAAACCGTCTTCTGGATGCCATCCATAACCTCCAAACTGGCTGTCAAATCACTACCTCCAACCTCGAACATGCTAGACATATCCTTTAAAAAGGTCGGACTGGTCATTGCCTTATATTTTTCATTGATATCAGATTTCCAAGCCTTGAACATGGTGCTAGCTTTACACTTAGAATCTTTAATCTTGCTGCCGCCTTCGACACTATCCACTAAGCCCAAACCGATCTTAACCTTAACATTCAAGTCAGGCTCACAGAAATTGACATTCAGATTCTTGGCAAACTCATCGATATAATCGCCAGCCGCACTATCAGCCACACTCAAAAGATAAGCGCCAGTTCCTTCAGTCGCAAACTGAGCCTTCTGACCAGCAGCGCCAGAACCAATCCAAGTAGCCGTATCATAAGCTACCCGCTTCAAAGAATTAGTGATGGCTGTCTGAACCATATTGGAGCCAACCTTCTTTAAAGCCGCATCCAACTTCTTGGTAACCTGACTAACAACCTTCATCACGACCTGAACCGGACCGCCGATGGTATCAGCGGGGATTTGAGCCGCTGCCGGCTTGATTGGCGTCGCCACAAAAACTAAAACTAATACTGGGATCAGGAGCATGCTCTTCAAAAAGAGCCTCTTGGTTGGCTTTTTCATGTATTTGAAAATTATTTTTATTTAAAATTAATTTTATTCCTGAGTCGCAGAGGCAGAATTTTGTTTATTCAGTGATTCCTGATAACTAGAGATCAATTCTTCATCGCTGATCTTGTCCAGATCAGCCTGGCTCATGCCATTATCTAAAAGCAATTTGCGTAAAATAGCCGGATCGCTCTTGCCTTCTAGCATATCCTGAGCAGTCTTTTCTTCACTGCTCAAGTTTTCGCTAGCCGAATCCAAGGCGTCAGGCGAAGCGATGGTGGTATTATTATCAGTATCGGAACTGACTTGGGTACAGATTTGGCCAGCTGGGCAATTAGGGTCAGTGTTATTCAAAATTTCATCCTTATCACTGAATCCATCACTATCGCTATCTTCCAGATAAGCTGAAGTCTTGTAGACATTGATCTCATCATAATCATTCAAGCCGTCATTATCACTGTCCATTTTAGTCAGGTCGGTAGTGACCTCGCTAGATCCGCCGGTATTAGTTTTCTGGCCGGAAGCAATCTTATTATTATAATCAAAAGGTGAATAGAGATTATAACGGAACTGCAAGATTCCAAAAGTTATTATTAAAACCGTAAAGACTCCCAAAGAAATTAGAGAGACTTTTTGTTGCTTAGTCAACGGATTCATTTCCGGTCTTTGTTCAAAGCCGGAAGTCTCGCTATCATCTAGCGAAAATTGATTTTTTTCTTGATTCATATGCCGTTATTATAACATAAAACTGGAAAATTTGGCAAACAAATTCAGCCAATCTTCCAAACTTAATTCTTGAGCTCGAGCCTTAGGATTATAACCAGCTTCAACCAGGATCTTTTCTACTTCCATCGGACCCATATGTAAGCCATTTCCCAAGTTGTTCTTCAGCATTTTCCGCTTGGCACTGAAGCCGATTTTCAATAGGCGGAAAAATAGATTAACATCGACAGCCGGCAATTCCTGGGGTTTTTTCAAGACGATCTTGATCAAAGCGCTATCTACCTCCGGCTGCGGCCAGAAAGCATCGGCCGGAACCTGGCTGACAATCTCAGCGTGGGCATAAAACTGGACCGACAAAGCCAGTAAACTCATCTGCGGCGGCACAGCCACGATTCTTTCCACTACTTCTTTCTGGAGCATCAAGACCAAACTCTGCGGCCGATGCTGAGCTGACAAGAACTTCCGCAAAAAGATGGAAGAAATATTATATGGCAGATTAGCGACGATCTTGTAATCCGATCCGGCCAAGAAATCATCCCTGAGGCTCAGCACATCCTCATTCAACACTTCGACATTAGATATCTTTTCGGTGATGAACCTGGTTTGTAACAATTCCGCCAACCTCTTATCTAATTCTACAGCCACAACTTTTTTGCTGACTTTAGCCAATTTTTCTGTTAAAAAGCCTAATCCAGGACCGACTTCCAAAACAACATCGCTAGGACTAATTTTAGCGGCCTCAACAGCGATATTAAAATATTTTTCCTCTATTAAAAAATTCTGGCCTTTAGAATGGTCCGGCTTGATGTTATAGATCTTGGACAACTCTAATGTCTTTTCGTGTAGATTCATATTAATTATTTATTATCAGAAAGCACTCCGATCTTCCAAGTATTATTTTCCAGAAAAGCTTCAATTGTCTGACGATTAGCTTTATTTAATAAATTAGAATGAGAAAGCTGATTCTCTTTAGCATAATCCGCCAAACTGATAATCCGCCTACCCTCTAAATAAGCTAATCTTTTATAATAACTATTAGTAATAGCTTTCCCGACTATTTCTTCCATGATGGCCGTTTTGCCATCAACATCAAATTCCCTAAAAGCTTCATAATATCTTTCCCGATCAATAAATTTTATATTAATAGGAACAAACCCTTCTCTAACCAACAAATAATTATTAATTACCCGACCAATGCGTCCATTGCCGTCGATAAAGGGATGAATATTTTCCAATGTCAGATGTAACTTAGCTATCCGCTTGATAATATTTTCATGACTAGTAGCATTATATTCGGCCAACATCTTTTGTAAGAGCCCTGTCACCTCTGACGGATTAGCTGCGATATGGTTACCAACACGGACATATTCACCGTCTTGTCTAAACCGTCCAGCTACATCATCTCTGATATTAGCCAAAAGCATTTTATGAAGCGATAAGATCATATCCAAGGTAAGTTCTTGGTCTTTGGCTTTCTTATCTATATAAGACACGACTCGGGCTAAATTTTTAGTTTCAAAAATCTCCCGTTCGGTAATAAACCGATCCAGGTCAATCTGCAGTAAGATCTTTTCAGTTTCTTTTAAGGTTAAGGTGCTATTTTCAATAGCATTGGAATTATAGACTTGTTCCGCCACCTCAGTTTCAGATATCAGCTTAATAAGCGCCTCTTTGTTGATAGAAGCCTGATAATATCTTTCACGCAAGGAATTAACCTTATTTAAAACATTTAGTGTTCTAGCCATATATCAATATTATATTCTTTTTTCACGATTATGTCAACATAACCGTGAAAACTATGCTAAAATTAGACTATATTCACGATTATAACCTAATAACCGTGAACAGACTTGAAAACCGACTAACAAAAAATCGCCCTTTCGAGCGATTTTCTGCTTATTTAATGACGATATTGATCAATTTGTCCGGCACAAAAATCTTCTTGACGATTTCCCTTCCTTCCAGCCATTTCTGGATGACTTCATTCTTCAAAGCTAAGTCCATAGCCTCCGCCTCAGCGATTCCGGCCGGAACCTCCAAGCTAGCTCGAACCTTGCCGTTAACAGAGATTACTATGGTAACCGATTCATCTTTTATCAACTCCGGATCATAGGCCGGATAAGCACTGCGGAAAATGCTATCTTCGTGGCCGATATTAGACCATAATTCTTCTGACAAGTGGGGAGCAAAAGGCGCCAAAATCTGTAATAATAAAGCATAATTAGATTTGTTCATATGGCCGCCCTGGTCATAGATAGCATTAACCAAAATCATCATAGCGGAAACAGCCGTATTGAATTTGAAATCTAAGATATCTTCTGCTATCTTTTTGATAGTCTTATGCAAAAGATTAATGACCGCCTTGGAGTCAGCCTCGTCAGTAACGGAAATATTGTTTACCCGATCCAAGAATTTGCGAACGCCGATCAAGCCATTAGTATTCCAAGCGCTCGAATCGCTGAACGGACTCATAAACATCTCATATAGGCGCATCGAATCAGCGCCATATTTTTCAACCACCTCATCCGGATTAATGACATTGCCCCAACGTTTCGACATCTTGCGTCCATCCTCTCCCATGATCAAACCGACTGTCTTCAATTTCCGGAAAGGCTCTTCATAATTGACGACGCCGATATCAAATAAGAACTTGTGCCAGAAACGGGCATAGATCAGATGCCGAGTGGCATGTTCAGCGCCACCGACATAGAAATCAATCGGAGACCAGTATTTCTCTTTTTCTTTATCCACTAAAGACGAATTGTTTTTCGGATCGATATAGCGCAAATAGTACCAAGATGATCCGGCCCATTGCGGCATAGTATTAGTTTCCCTCTTAGCCGCTCCGCCGCATTTCGGGCAAGTAGTGTTAACCCAATCAGAGATAGTAGCTAAAGGCGACTCTCCGGTTCCGCTCGGTTCATAGCTCTCAACCTCAGGCAAGGTCAAAGGTAACTGGTCATATGGGACAGGAACAGCACCGCATTTTTCACAATGGATAATCGGAATCGGTTCGCCCCAGTATCGTTGACGAGAGAAAACCCAATCCTGTAATTTGTAATTTATCTTCCGGTTGCCATGATTATTTCTTTCCAACCAATCGATCATTCGAGTCCGAGCTGTAGCCGAATCCAAACCGGTAAACTCACCGGAATCGACTAGATTGCCGTCTTCTGTATAACAGCCATCGATATCCTCTGAGATAGCTGGAATAATAGATTTCTTGATAGAAATTCCATATTTCTGGGCAAATTCCCAATCCCTTTCATCATGGGCCGGAACGGCCATGACAGCTCCGGTACCATAGGAATTCAAAACATAGTCAGCGATGAAGACATCGACGGAGATTCCGTTAAAAGGATTAACGGCCTGGACTCCTTCCAATTTGACGCCCGACTTATCCTTATTCAAATCAGTCCTCTCCAGGTTAGACTTATTCTTGACCGCTTCAATATATTCTTCTACCTGGGGCCAATTGGCAATCTGCTCGCGCAGCTTTCCCACTAATTCATTTTCCGGAGCCAAGACGACATAGGTGCAACCGAAAATAGTGTCGACACGGGTAGTGAAGACCTTGATATTTAAATCGTTGTTATTAATCACGAAATTTACTTCTGCTCCTTCGCTCTTGCCGATCCAATTACGCTGCATCTCCTTGATCGGCTCTTCCCATTCCGGTAATTTTTCCAGGTCGGCTAATAATCTTTCAGCATAATCGGTGATCCGAATCACCCATTGGCGCATCGGTTTCTGTTCGATCTCGCTGCCGCAACGTTCGCATTTGCCGTCTTCCAAATCTTCATTAGCCAAACCAGTCTTGCAAGAAGGACACCAATTGATCGGCTCATATGACTCAAAAGCCAAGCCTTTCTCAAACATTTTCAAAAAAGCCCACTGGGTCCATTTATAGTATTCCGGATCAGTAGTATTGATCTCCCGCTCCCAGTCATAGGTAAATCCCAAGATTTCCAATTGGCGCTTATAGGTGGTCACATTGGCATCAGTCGCCACCTTCGGATGCATCTTGTTCTTCAAAGCATAGTTTTCAGCCGGCAAGCCAAAAGCATCGAAACCCATCGGATGCAGGACATTGAATCCCTGCATGATCTTCAAGCGGGCAAAGATATCAGTAGCGATATAGCCCTTTGGATGACCAACATGAAGGCCAGCCCCGGAAGGATAAGGGAACATATCCAAGATATAATATTTCGGTTTAGCCTGGTCATCTCCGACACGATATAGATGGCTTTCCTGCCAGCGTTGCTGCCATTTTTTTTCGATACTCTGATGGTCGTACATAATATTTATATTAAAAAAATTCTTAACTAAGCCATTTCGATTCCGACCGGACAATGGTCTGAACCCTGAACTTTATCTAAAATATAAGCCTTTTTGAGGTATTTCTTCATTCTACTGGAAACCAGGAAATAGTCAATCCGCCAACCTATATTCCGAGCCCGAGCATTAGCCCGGAAACTCCACCAGGAATATTGGACCTTGTCCGGATACAAAGAACGGAAAGTATCTACCAATCCGGCAGCCAAGAACTTGCCCATCCAGAATCTCTCTTCCGGAGTATAACCGGCATTACCCTCATTATCTTTGGGACGAGCCAGATCAATCGGCTCATGAGCGACATTGAAATCTCCGGTGATGACAACCGGCTTCTTCTTATCCAGCTTCTGATAGTATTTTAGGATCGCTCCATTGAATCTCTCCTTATATTCCAGACGGCTAAGCTCGTGATTGGAATTCGGAAAATAGATATTCAAAAGATAGAACGCATCTAACTCCAGAATCTGGATCCGGCCTTCATGGTCAAATTCATCGATACCGATCCCGGTCTTGATATCTATATTTTTAATCTTCTTGATCAACGCATCCTTGATAACCAAAGCTGTACCGCTATAACCTTCCCGGCGCGCTCCATTGCCAAAAAGCGAATATCCCGGCAGCAAGATATTCTCCTGCTCCAATTTCTTTTCAGAGATCTTAATTTCTTGCAAACAAGCGATATCCGGCTTATATTCAACCAAAAAATCATTAAGCGCCCCTTTCTTGATAACCGCTCGCAAGCCATTGACGTTCCAAGAGATGATTTTCATATCTTTTAACCCCTATTAATTATATCGAAACCTTCAGACACAGCTTCGCAGATAAAATCTTCCAGACAGCTGAACTCTCCTTTGAGTTGAGCCGCATTTAAGCACTCATAATACTGCCTTTTAATTTCCTGCCGAACAACAGCCGGAGGAAAATTGGCCTTTATTAGCATGGCAGCCATAATCAACCGACCAATCCGACCATTACCGTCACCAAAAGGATGGATCTGTTCAAATCGAGCATGAATATTAGCTACCAAAGCAATAACATCTTTATTTTTTCTATTAATATCTTCCACTAAATTATTTACTAATTCCGGTAACTTCAAATAATTAGCCGTCGGTACATTAGAACCGACGATTCGCACGCCATGATTCCTAAGAAAACCGGCATCATCCCTAATCCCGTTTAATAAAATAGAGTGGAGCTTCAAGATCAGTTCTTTATTGATCTTTTTACTTAACTTCAAATAATTGAACAAATACTGCAATGCGGCCTGATGATTTTTAACCTCCAATTGCTCTATCAGGCTCTTATTTGATAAGGCCCGATCATTGAACAAGATGTCAGCCGTTTCATTTTCTGATAAAGTCGAGCCCTCTATCTTGTTCGAATTATAAGTTAATGACAACAGAAACTGGTCATAGATATCCGGATTGGAAACGATCAGTTTTAAGATATTAGGGTGCTTCTTTGACTGGTTGGAAATCAATGATTTCTTAGCTAACAAAACATTGTCCGGAATTATCTTTTCTCCGGTCAATTCCTTATATAGCTCATCAATAACCGTCAGCTTACTTTGACGCGGCTGGGATTTTCCGGTCCACCAATTATTAAATGCCACAAAAGACACCCCGATCTTAGCTGCTAATTCAGTCTGGGTAAGTCCAGATACTTTTTGGATTATTCTTAATTTTTCCCTTAAATTCATAAGATTGATTAATAATCCTATTCTACAAAACTTTATAAAGTTTGTCAAAATGTAGAAACTTTATAAAGTTTCTCTATCAACCAAAAATTAATAAACTTTTACTTCCGTTCCCACCTCAGCCCATTCATAAATCTTCTTGGCCGGACCGACGCCCAGACGGATGCAGCCATGGGAAACCGGCTGGCCTAAATGACTGGCTCCTTCCTTAATCCCTTTACCCCATTCCGGTAACTCGTGGATTCCCACTCCGGCCGCTGACAACCCCATCCAATACGGCATGTACAAGCCATAAGTTTTAGATTTAGGCCGGAGGGCTTTATTCAAGATCGCAAATGATCCCTTTGGAGTCGGGGTGCTTTTCTTGCCGGTGGAAACGACGTATTCCCCCATATTAACCCCTCCCAAAAAATACTGCAGCTTCTGGGTCTTGATATTGACTTCAATCCGCTTCTTCAATTTCTGACCTTCTCCAGACAAAGGATCATAACCGTTCTTGATTTCTAAACCATCAGGATAGCCATCGCCATCTGAATCAGGATTAGTTTGGTCTGTCTTGAATTTAGCCTCCAAGGCATCGCTCAAACCGTCGGAATCAGCATCCAAATCAGCCGCTTGGCTAAGCCGCGGAAAGAGAAGAAAAAGAGATAAGGTTAGAATCAAGGCGAAGCGCCTCATAATAGTATTTTTTAACAGAAAATGATACAATAAAATTATAATTTAATAAGCTTATTTTAGCAATGGGACTCCAAGATCGAATTGCCGAATTACGGCGCCAATTAGAAAATCCTGAACCGACTAAATGGTATAAAAAATGGTGGGGGATATTATTCCTGCTCTGCCTCTTCCTATTCGTCAGCTTCATCGGAGCCAGCGGCATCTATATCTTCCAAACCGTCAAAGATATCAACGCTCAAAAAACCTCAATCAATACTGCCGAAAAGGTTAAGGCTGACAAGCTACTGATTGAAGGCCAAGATAATTACTGGTTAGGAACCAGCTCGCCTCAAATTACTATTGTCGAATTTTCCGATTTTGCCTGCCCTTATTGCAAGGACGAATTCCCGATCATCAGAGAATTAGGCATAAAATACAAAGATCAGGTCAAAATCATCTACCGGGATTATCTGGGACATGATAATTCCCTCGACCTATCTCTGGCTGCTCGTTGTGCCGGAGAACAAGGCAAATTCTGGAACATGCATGACAAATTATTCACCAATCAAGACCAGATAGCCTTAACCGATTTACCAGTCATCGCCCAACAGCTGGGACTGGACGTCAAATCTTTCAATACTTGCCTGAGCTCAAAAAAATATATATCCCAAATCAGAAAAGACGTGGAAGATGCCGATACAATCGGCATCACCAAGACTCCGAGCTTCATGATTAACGGCTATAAATTAGAGGGCGCCATCAATCGCACTGATTTTATAAATATAATCGAAACTATCTTACAAAAATAATATGATCCAGATCCGCATCCATGGCCGTGGCGGCCAAGGCGTAGTCACTGCCGCCGAACTAATAGCTATCGCCGGCTTCCAGGGCGGCCTCTATTCCCAAGCTTTCCCTTCTTTTGGTGTTGAAAGAAGCGGCGCTCCAATCCAAGCTTTTGCCCGCTTAGACCAAGAACCGATAATTATCCGTGAACATATCTACCAACCGGATTTTATCATCATCCAGGATGCCAGTTTGCTCGCTTCAGTAGACGTCCTGTTCGGAGCTAACAAGAATACTACAATCATGATCAATACCGGCAAAAGTCCGGCTGAGATACTGGAGCATATCAAACAGCAGAAAATCCAAAAATTTATCCCAAGCCTTTCCCGCATCAAGACTGTCGATGCCACCAAGATAGCGCTCCGGATATTCGGCAAAAACCTAATGAACACCGTCATATTGGGAGCTTTTTCCAAATTAAGCGGCCATATCAGCTTAAAATCTCTCAACCTGGCTATCGCTGACAAATTTGCCAGTAAGGGCCAAGACATCATTACCAAAAACCAAGCTGCGGCCGATGAAGCTTACAACACTATCAACTAACAACTATGAAAAAGAATCTAATCGTCCAACCGAATACTTCCCGCCGCAACAAGACCGGATCTTGGCGGACTTTCCGACCGGAAATCGATACCAAGGTTTGTATCGGCTGCGCTATTTGCACCAAAGTTTGTCCAGAAGGAACTATTGAAATGATTAAAGCAAACGGCCAGGCAAAAGCCAAGATTGATTATGACTATTGCAAAGGCTGCGGCCTCTGCGCTTCGGAATGTCCAGTCAAAGCCATAATCATGAAGCCTGAAGAAAAATAAAAATATAATATATGACTAAGCCAAAATCGCTCCAAATAATCGAAGGCTCCCATGCCATTGCCCTGACGATCAAGAACATCGCTCCGGATGTCATCTCCGCCTACCCCATCACTCCTCAAACCCATATCGTCGAAGACTTGGCCAAATTCAAAGCTGACGGCGAAGCGGATTATGAATATGTCCGAGCTGAAAGCGAATTCGCTGCCGCCTCGATAATTTTAGGCGCCAGTGCCACCGGTTCTCGAGTCTATAGCGCTACCAGCTCCCAAGGATTATTGCTGATGACTGAAGTTATTTTCAATATTGCCGGATTAAGGTTGCCATTAGTCATGACCTGCGCCAACCGGGCTGTATCAGCTCCAATCAATATCTGGAACGACCAGCAAGACGTCATGACTATCCGGGACAGCGGTTGGATCTTACTTTTTGCCGAAGACCACCAAGAAGCTATTAACCAACACATCATGGCTTACAAGATAGCTGAAGCCACCAAATTACCGGTCATGGTCAATGTCGACGGCTACGTCATTACCCATTCCTATGAACCCGTCTGGATTCCGGATAAAAAAGCTATCCAGAAATATCTCGGAAAATACCAACCAGCCAGCGGCACCTATCTAGACCCGAATAATCCGGTCACTATCGGGGCCTTCGCTTCCCCTAGTGATTATATGGAAATCCGCCAAGAACTGCATGAGGACCTGGTATCCAGCCAAAAGATCATCAACCAGGAATATTCCAATTACCAAAAAATGTTCGAAACCGGCGAACGCCGCAACCAAACTGAAAATAATGGATTGATAGGATACGAAGGGCCAGCCAAACCCCAGGCTATGCTGATAGCTATGGGTTCGGTTTTAGGAACTATCCGCACCGTCGTGCGAGAAAATAAGCTGGAGAAAAAGATCGGTATCCTGAAAATCAAGACTTATCGCCCTTTCCCAAAAGAAGCGATTGCCAAAATCATCTCCCGCAGCCAGAAGATCGCTGTCATTGAGAAGGCTTTAAGCCTGGGTCAAGAAGGACCCTTGAGCTTAGAGATTAAATCGTTGGTAGCCGACCAAAAATCTAAAGCCATTGTCCAGGATTATATCGTCGGATTAGGCGGACGGGATATCACCAAGCAGGTGATAAAAAAGATTATAAATGATATAATAAAAGCATCTAAGAACTCAAAAGCTAAATTCATAAATAATTAAAAATATGAATAAGATTCATTTCAAGCTTAAAAAAAGAAAAGAATTAAAGAACCAAAACAAGCCGATTATCCTGAAAGGATGGCCGGAATTTTTTGTTATCCTATTCATCGTCATCTTCGCCATCCAGATACTCTTACTGATCATCCTTAATTGGAATATTTAAAATGAAATGAAAAACCTTTATCAAAAAAATAAAAATATTTTGATATTGGCAGTATTAGCTTTAACTATTACTGGCGTATTTTCATGTATAAACGGAGCTGAAGCCTTGAATGAAGAACCTATCAAATTTACCCCTCAAGTCTCGATTCCAGGATCGTCATTCACTGCTAAGGTTTCTTCTACTCTGGAATACAGCACCGGACCGATCGCTCGCTATATCAGCGCTTTTTATAACTACGGCGTCGGGATAGTCGGAATCGTAGCCGCCATGATGCTGATGATAGGCGGAATAATATGGTTAACTGCCGCTGGATCAAGTTCTAAGATAGAACAAGCTAAATCTATTATCGGCAGCAGCTTAGTCGGCATGGTATTAGTTATGACCGCCGTTATCTTGCTACGGACCGTCAATCCGGCCTTGGTGGATCTGAAGACCACTCAAGTTGAAAATATAGCCGAAAGACCGGTAGGAAGGACTTATATGATCACTGACATGTCGCAATTGCCAAAAGATGCAAAAATCGGAACAATCTGTTCCGGGTGGGGCGATGTCGCTTCTTGTTCCGTAACAGAAGCACCAATTCTAGTCGATACCGCTCTCTGTGAAGAAAAACTTGGCAAGCAAGAATATCTAAGTAGAAAAGTTGAATGCTTAAACCAAAATAAAGATATTTCTTGCTGCGGACAAAGCGCTACGGATAGCAACAATATGAACGCTTCGTGCGCCGGAAAAACTAACGGCTTAGAATGCCGGACCTCCATAACATCAACTAGCGGTACAGGTTATTGTTACAATGGAAAATGCCTACCTTGTATACGGGCGGCTCAATGGGGGGTTAATTGCACCTATGATTATCAATGTCTTGGCATGAATGCTCCATTCTGTGGATTATCAAAAGAAGACGGAGACTTAATCGCCGATGATGCTGAATGTGTCCAAATAAATGGCAAAGGCTATTGCTATGGAGAAGTCAAAGAAAATGTAGATGGCTGCGAAAACAGAGTAGGAAGGGGCTGTACTTATGACAGTTGCTGTACAGGTCTTTGTTGCGCTAGTTCCGGCAGTAGATATTGTATGCCAGGACAACAAAAAGGCGGTAGCGGTAGTGGACAAGGCGGCAGTCCAGATAGCTGCATACAATAATATTCAAACAAATACTAATAGGATATTTAAAAACTATGAACAATTTTAAATTAAAAAGCAAAAAGACTGGTTCAGTATTACTAATGATGCTATTAACCGTCATCGGTCTGCTGTCTTTTTCCAATAGCGCCAAGGCTTTAAACGAAGATCCGGTAATATTTACCCCTCAAGTTTCGATTCCGGGATCATCATTTACTGCGAAGGTTTCTTCTACTTTGGAATACAGCACCGGACCGATCGCTCGCTATATCAGCGCTATCTATAACTACGGGGTCGGAATAGTCGGAATCGTGGCCGCCATGATGCTGATGATAGGCGGAATAATATGGTTAACTGCCGCTGGATCAAGTTCTAAGATAGAACAAGCTAAATCATTCATCACTAGCAGCTTGACCGGTATGGTGTTAGTTGTAACTGCCGTTATCTTGCTACGGACCATTAATCCAGCCTTAGTAGACCTAAAGGTTGCGCCAGTAGAGAACATCAAAGAAATAGCCCTGCCTCTAATTTATGAAAATTGCACTTGGAAAATATCCTATACTAGCATTATCAACTCAGGCGGCACTACATTAAACACTCCGGTAAGCGGTTGCGCAAACAAAGAAGTTGCTGTTAACGGAGGAACATATTGCACCAGCACCCCTAGCCCGACTAGTGACCAATTAAAGGACGAGGGGACAGCTGATAATAAAAAAGTCAACAAACAACCTCAATGCTGCTGTTCAGCAACGGCTTATGGATTAGATGCCCAAGTTAGCGGTTCAGATGTCATTAATATTGATGATTCCGGCGTCTACTGGTGCTGTAACGTTATCGGAGAATTAATTGACAAAAAAACTGGTGACCACGGTAAGGACAGTAAGAGTTTTGGAAACATCCAATCAAATGACAGACCAAAAGCAGAGGCTAAATGCCAAGAATTCAAAAAAACCGTTACCAAAACTTTAGGGGGCGTATTATACTATTATCAAGATGATGCCACCGCCACGCTTTCTCCAGGAAAGTGTACTGCTACTTTCAGTGATAACGACCCTTTAAAAGACCAGTGCAAAGGGGAGAGCGAGGGAACTCCTTGCAAGTTCGATTCAGGTAAGCCACTGGGAAGCGGATATTGTGTCAGCGGCCTTTGTAAAAAATGCTTAAGCTCTGGAGAGGTTTGTTATAACAATAGAAAGGACTTTGAATGCGCTGGAAGCGATGGACTATGTGGAAACGTAAGTAATGGTGATTGTAATAATTTTAACGACCCAGACCCAGACATAACTATGTGTTGGGGAAAACCAGCAACAATCAATGGGAAACTAAACACTGGAGAAGCTTGTGATTACAATAGCGAATGTGCCTCTGGATGCTGCCTTGATGGTGATGAATGGTGCTTCCCAACCGATAAATTCAATCCTGCAAGTTACGATCTAGAATGTATGTAAATAAACAAAACAACATGGAAAATAAAAAAATAGAAAATATCTGCCCGGGACACAATGCCTGTGCCGGTTGCGGCCAATTAATAGCTGTTCGGGCGGTCATGCGAGCCTTAGATAAAGACACTATCCTAACTAATGCTACCGGCTGCCTGGAAGTTACCACTACCGCCTATCCGACCAGCTCTTGGGGCTTACCTTGGATCCATTCTCTATTTGAGAATTCCAGCGCAGTCGCTTCAGGTATCCGAGCCGCCTTAAACAAACAAGGTAAAAAGAATATTAAAGTCATTGCCCAAGGAGGCGATGGCGGCACTTTTGATATCGGCATCGGACTAGTGAGCGGCATGTGGGAACGAGGTGATAATATCCTCTATATCTGCTACGATACCGAAGCCTATTCTAACACCGGCATCCAAGCTTCCGGAGCTACGCCATATGGCGCTAGTACGACTACCTCTCCTAATAGCGATTGCGCTGAGGCTAACGTTAGTTGTCCGCTACTTCCCGGCTCCAAACAGATGAAAAAGGACATGATCGCTATCGCCCTAGCCCATGGAGTAAAATACGTTGCGCAAAGCACAGCCGGCTTCCCGGATGATATTACCAACAAAGTTAAAAAGGCTTTGTCATTCGACGGCCCAGCCTATATCCAAATCCTTTCCCCTTGCGTTCCCGGCTGGAAGATAGGTCTGAATCAAGCCGTCAAAATGGGCAAATTAGCAGTCAACACCGGGCTCTACCCTCTACTGGAATACGAGAACGGAGTTTTGACTAATAGATCGAACGTTTCAAAGCCAACACCGAAAGTTGAGGAATATCTGCAAGCCCAAGGCCGATTCAAGCATCTCTTCACTAATGGAAAATACCAATACGACTTGGAACATATCCAGAAGTTAGCAAATGAGAATATCAAGAAGTATCAATTATAATTTATATGGATAATATCCGAATAAAAATAAGCCGGCTTTTATTGGTGTCTTTATTCTTGATGATGCTACTATTTATTCCAACCATCACTAAAGCCCAATCAACCACCGCCTCAACTACGGCTACCACTACCCCCAGAAAACCATTCATAGTATTAGATCCGATATTGAACCTGCAAATAAAATTTCCAGGACTAAACAAGCTGGCCTCAGATACCCCAGCCACCTGCACCACCGAAGGAGACAAGACTTCCTGTAGCCTGCCTTGGATAGCAATCTATATCAAGGCTATCTATAATTATGCTATCGGTATTGTTGGCATCCTGGCAGCTCTAGCCCTTATGATCGGCGGCGTTATCTATCTGACATCACTGGGCAATGCTACCAGAATATCAGAAGCAAAATCTTGGATTACAGGAGCCCTAACCGGCATGCTGATAATGTTCACCTCCTACATCCTATTAAACGAAATAAATCCGAATCTGGTCGGATTAAAACCGATTGAGT
Organism: uncultured Gammaproteobacteria bacterium; assembly: GCA_964639785.1. GTDB lineage: Bacteria > Patescibacteriota > Patescibacteriia > Patescibacteriales > UBA12465 > CG1-02-41-21. Next base: position 146,381 of record CAZXEE010000001.1, on the reverse strand, counting down.
TAAGCATAGTCAACGAAGAACCAGTACCGATGGTACCGATTGAAGAATTAACAATCAATGGCGTTACTCTAACTGCCTCCGGCAGCTGTACTAACGGAATAAAAAAAATTGCCGCCCACAAGAATGTCACTACCAATGGCAAACAGCTCTGCGGTGAAACGGCTGACAAATTAGAAGCAGTTTTCAATTGCATGGATAGAAAATGGCCTAATAAATATCTTATTGTAGTTAACGACGGCCTCAGGACTTATGCTCAACAATTAAGCATATTCAACGGCAAAGCTAACTGCAAGCCTTATTTCATTTCCGATGGCAAATGCGCTCCTAACTATACTGCTACCGGCTGTAATGCTAGCTGCCCTAATTCCAAGGCTACTGGATCCCATTTTTCTGGAGCCGCTGTTGATATCCAAGCTTTTGAAAAAGATTGGACCGGATCTGCCTTATCCCAACTGAGACTACAAGATTGTATGGGTGAAAACGGCTTTGTTATTCTAATCGCGGCCACTAAAAGTTATAACGAATTATGGCATTTTGAAAATCCGGTGTGCTCGTCAGGTACAAAGTATAATCTTAGCACTAAAAAAATCCGAAATCATTTGTTAGGAAGTTGCCGTTCATGCGCAGAAAGAAGAAAAGATTTCAAGAAGCAATACGACGCCGGCAATGCCGAGTATCGAAAATACAAAGTACTTTACGATCGGAAAGATTATGATTACGACAGTGCTAGCTGGAAAAACCCTTTCTTCTAAAAACAAGCAAACAAAAAAGACCGGATCAATTCCGGTCTTTTTTTATTGATTAAATACTAAAGTTCTCCACCCTTATCCATCGCTTCATTGGCCAGTCTATCTGCCTCCTTGTTAAACTCCCTTCGGACATGGGTATAAGTTATCTTTTTAAAATCAACTGAGAGATTATGGATCTCAAGATATAGAGAAGCCAAATCCTGATTTTTCACTTTATATTCTCCCTTCAATTGCTTAACCACTAATTCACTGTCCAAAAAGAAACTGATTTCTTCCGCTTCTAAATCCTTAGCTCTTCTCAAAGCCAAGATAACAGCCTTGTACTCTGCTTGATTATTAGTCGCTACTCCTAAAAAATCAGAATATTCCCGCAATAATTCCTTATGCTCATTGTAGATAACTACGCCGATTCCGGCCGGTCCGGGATTTCCCCTGGCCCCGCCATCAGTATGGATAATCAGTTTCTTGTCGCTCATATGGTTAAATTATTTTTTAATCAGATCAATAATCTTCATCTGGATCTCGCTCTTGCCATTGTAATTATTCAAATCCAGATAATAGGCAACATCGACTTTCTGGCCGATAGTGATATCGCTAAATTCCTTGTTCTTGAAAAAAGCTATAGCCCACAAGCTGCGAGAACTGTCAGCTAAGCGTAATTTGACATGTTCGCCGTTGCCACCCATCGTCACGATGTCCATAACTGTCAGGTCGTAAGAAACGAATTTCGGCTGGGGATTGTTCTGGCCATAAGGGGCCAAGGAAGAAACTTCATCCATCAGGCTGAAATCGATTTCCGACGGACTCAAGATGGCATCCAATTTCAATTTCGGAGCTAATTCCAGCCCAGCTAATCTCTCAACTGCCAAAGAAGATATCTTGGCGATAAACTTGTCCAACTTTTCCCTTTCAAAAACTGAAAAACCGCAAGCCATCGGATGTCCGCCGTACTTATCCAAGAATTCCCGAGAATCTTCAATCGCTTCGATCAGATTGAATTCTTCGATGCTCCGGCCGGAAGCCTTATAGCCATCCTGGGACTTGGTAATTATCAAAGTGGGACGATAGTACTTCTCACAAATCTTACCGGCCACTAATCCGATAACCCCCTCTGTCTTAGTATCATATTCCAAATCACAGACACTAATGATGATGGCCGGAATATTCTGCTGGTCGATATCCTTCTCCACCAGAGCCATGATATTAGCGGTAATCTCCTGGCGCTCGATATTCTTCTGATTAAGCTCGTTAGCCAAACGGCTAACCTCATCCTGATCGTTAGACAAGATCAATTCCAAGGCGTTATTGGCATGGCCTAAACGGCTAGCAGCATTAAGACGGGGACCCAGCTGGAATCCGATATTCCAAGAATCCAGCTTTGATCCGTTGCCACCTATCTTAGCCACATTAATCAATTCCTTGACTCCCAACCTCTTGGTCCGATTCAAGACTTCCAGGCCCTTTTTGACCAATAACCGATTTTCACTCAAAAGAGGCACCATATCAGAAACGGTCCCCAAGGCGACTAAGTCCAGACTCCTTTCAATCAAGTATTGCTTCTGTTCTTCATTGAGCTTCGATTTAGAAACTAAAGCCTGGACAACCTTGAAGGCCACTCCGACTCCAGCCAAAGTTTTAAAAGGATAGGCATCATCTTGGTTGGCACAATTGATAAAAGGGCAACGGGGTATCTCATTAGCCTCTTCCGGCAAAGCATGATGGTCGGTTAATATAACAGCCAATCCCAAACTTTCAGCATATTTTATCTCTTCCCAATTCCTGGTTCCAGTATCGACGGTAATGACCAACTTATAACCATCGGCAGCAATCTTGTTAATCGCCTCCTTGTTGATTCCATAGCCCTCAGTTACCCGATCGGGCAGATAATAATCAACCTTGGCTCCCAAAATACGAAAAGTATCCCAAAGCACGGCTGTAGCTGTCACGCCATCAGCATCATAATCGCCATAGACCATGATTTTGTCCCCGGCCTTAATATGGCTGACAATCAGATCAACTGACCGCTCCATATCCTTAAATAGGAAAGGATCAAACCTTTTCAGGTATTCCTCAGAAAACAATTCAGCAATAAAAAAAGCTTCAATTTCCTCCTCCTTCCTAAGACCGCGATTATAGAGCAGCTGTAAAAGCAGGCTGGAATATTTAGGATTAGCTGCGACGATTGCTGGCGGTATCTTCTCCATCAGCTGCCAGATTTTAGACATATAATAAATTTAATTAATCAATTATTATCAGTTTACCATTATTTTGAAATACTGCCCAATTCTAAATAAAAAATAGCTAAAAATAGCTATTTTTTATTAATATTCATTTTTTAACAGAATTACATAAAGGGAACGGCAACTGTCCAAGCCACCATAGAAATGGTAACCATCAGAGAGATGATAATCCAAACTACCTTGATAACTTTTTTACGTTTCATAATATTTAAATTACCTTTTTAATATCTTCACGAAAGTATCCGGCGGGATATCAACGCTGCCCTTGCCCATGCTCATCATCTTCTTCTTGCCCTTCTTCTGTTTCTCTAATAATTTTCTCTTTCGACTGACATCGCCGCCATATAGCTTCGCGGTCACATCCTTACGCATAGCCGATAATCTTTCAGCCGCGATTACCTTGCCGCCGATAGCCGCCTGGAGCTTGATAACGAACATCTCTCGCGGAATAGTGTCCTTCAGGATGTTAACAATCTCTTTTCCTTGGCGGAAAGCCTCATCGCGATAGACGATGGTTGCTAACGATTCAACAACCTCATCGGCCACCATGATATCCATCTTGACCACATCAGCCGGACGATAGTCCAAATAATCATAATTGATGGAGGCATAACCGGCACTGACGCTCTTGATCTTGTCATAGAAATCAGTCAGGATTGCTGCCATTGGGATCTCATAATGCAGGATGACTCGGGGTTGATCGGTGTCCAGAGACATATATTCGGTGTTTTTATAGACTCCCCTCTTATCCTGAGCCAGCTTGATGACATTACCCATATATTCCTTAGGCACGACGATATCTAACAAGACCCAAGGCTCTTCGATTGATAATAATTCAGTCGGATCAGATAATTTTTGCGGTGTCCGGACAATTTCTTCTTCGCCATTCTTCTTAGTAATCTTATAGGCTACGCTTGGAATGGTAACAATGATATCTAGATTATATTCCCGCCGCAATCTTTCCTGGAAAATTTCCAAATGGAGCAAACCCAAGAAACCGCAACGGAAACCAAAACCCAAGGCTTCAGACCTTTCCGGTTCATAAACCAAAGCGCTGTCGTTCAATTTCAGCTTCTCCATCGCTTCTCTCAAATCTTCCAAGCTATCGCCCTCACTCGGGAAGATACCGGCGAAAACCATCGGTTTGACCTCCTTATATCCCGGCAAAGGTTCCGGCTTATTGCTATTGCTATCAATATAAGGACGAGTCACGGTATCACCCACTCGACACTCACCCACCGTCTTGAAACCGGTAACGATATAACCGATACTGCCACTCTCTAACTTGCCAGTAGAAAAATAATCCGGACGGAAAATACCGATATCCAATATCTCACTCTCAGCTTTAGTAGCCATCAGCTTGATCTTATCGCCTTTCTTGAGAGAACCGTCAAAAATCCTGACATAAGCTACGACGCCTTTATACTCATCATATTTTGAATCAAAAATCAGGGCCCGAGGATATTCGGTTTCCTCGCCTCCTTTAGGCGGATTGCCTCGAGCAATTACCGCATCCAATATTTCCGCCACGCCTTCCCCGGTCTTGCCAGAAGCGCACAGGATCTCATCCTCCCGGCAACCTATCAACTTGATAATTTCATTCTTAGTTTTCGGAACATTAGCCGCCGGCAAATCGATCTTGTTGACTACCGGAATGATATCCAAATCTTGTTCCAAAGCTAAATAAAGATTAGCCAGAGTTTGGGCTTGGATGCCCTGGGTTGAATCAACCAATAAAACAGCGGCCTCAACCGCCGCTAAAGAGCGAGAGACTTCATAAGAAAAATCTACGTGGCCAGGGGTATCTATCAGATTCAACTGATATCCTTTATAATCCATCGTAACCGGCTGCAGCTTGATAGTAATGCCTCTTTCCCGCTCGATATCCATGCCATCTAAGATCTGGTTCTTCATTTTCCGCTTATCGACTGTCTGGGTAATTTCCAGCATCCGGTCAGCCAGAGTTGACTTGCCATGGTCAATATGGGCTAAAATAGCAAAATTCCTGATTTTTTTAGTATTTTCGTTCATTTTTTTGATATAAACAGAGCGACATAAAAGATATATCGCCCCTTCAATATTTCCTATATTAATGTATTTTGGGATTCCGGTCAATTATCCCCTACAAACCACGAACTTCGCCCTGATCGTCCACTTTAACCTTGCGCCAAGACAATTTACGCTTGATCAGATTAGAGAAATCGAAGAATTCTTCGCTTCTAAGCAAGGCACAAACCAGCAGATAGACCAAGGCGCCACCGGAAGCAGCTATGAACCCTTGAGTCAAAACTCCAGAAAAGGTATTCATATCAATGAAAGGCCAGATCAAATTTTTCAATAATTGGATAACAAACCCGGCGACGATTCCGGCAACTGAAAACTTGAGGGTAGAAACTAATATCTTGGCCTGATCCATGCCGCCGATCTTGACATAGAGCCAAGCCCAGAGCAAGACAAAATTCAAGATAGTAGACAAGGAAAAAGCCAAGGCCAAGCCAGATACCCCCAGACGCTGCGATAGCCAGAGCGACAAGAATATATTTATAATCACCACGATAATGCCGATCACAAACGGCGTCCTGGAATCTTGGCGAGCATAAAAGACTCTGGTCTGAAGCGGAATGATGGCCTGAGCAAAAAGGCTCAAAGCGAAAAACCCCAAAGCATCCATAGTCAAAACGGTATCTTCCCAATCAAAAGAACCGGTGCCCAAGATAATCCTGATGATCTGAGCCCGTAAAGTAATCAAGATGACCGTAGCTGGAATAATGAAAAATAATATCTGGCGGGTAGCCAAAGAAAAATGGCCAACAATCTTCTTGTTGTCCCGAGCCGCAGCCGAGAGGGCTGGAAAAGCGGCCACCGCAAAAGAGATTCCGAATATTCCCACCGGAAAAGATTGGAGGTTATTGGCAAAATTAAAAACCGTCAAAGAACCGCTAGCCAAGTTGGAAGCGATAATAGTAATGACCACCAGATTGATCTGTGAAATAGCCAGACTCAAAGTTCGAGGAATCATCATCCGACCAATCCGGATCAGATTGCGATCCTTGAAATCGATAAAGAGACGATAATGCCAACCAAGATTATGGACCACGGGAATTTGGATGGCCATATGCAAGAAAGCGCCCAGGACTACACCCCAAGCCAAGCCAGCAATACCGATAAAAGGCGAAAACCACAAAGCGCCGATAATAATACCGACATTATACATTATAGGAGCAAAAGAATAGACCATGAAATTCTTAAAAGACTGCAAGACACCGCCTAAAATACCGGAAATTCCCAAAAATAAAGGCGATAAGAACATTATCCGGGTCAGACTGGCGGTGATTTTTTGCGCTTCCGGAGAAAAACCAGGAGAGATCAAAGTTACCAAACCAGGAGCAAAGATGACCCCCAAAGCGCCCAAAACTATCAATGAAAGCATCAAGACATTCAACAGATTATTGGCCAAATCCCAAGCCTCAGAATTCAAAGACTTGAATAACCCGGTTCCCTTATAACTCTTGAAATCTTTGATCAATCCAGTAAATACCGGGATGAAGCCCGCTGAAAGAGCGCCCAAGATCAAAAGGTTATAAACCAGATCCGGAATCCTGAAAGCACTATAATAGATATCCAAATATTCTCCAGCACCGAATTGTCCAGCTAGAATCCTGTCCCGGAATACTCCCAAAAAGCGAGACAGCAAAGAGGACACGCCAACTAAAGCGGCAGCCATCGTAATACTATTCGTCTGTCGATTCCACAAATTCTTAAACATAACTCTTATGAAATTATTCTCCAATCGGCAGCGACAAAACCACGCCGCAAGACAAAGGCTGGATTGATATCCAGTTCCTTGATTTCCGGATGCTCCAACGACAAGACAACCAACTTCCTAATATTTTCCACCAAAGCTTCCAAATCCAAAGCTTCCTGGCCGCGAGCACCCTCAATCAAACGGCAGACCTTGAGCTGTCTGACCTTTTCTCTGATCAAGCGGATATTGTCTTCCGCTATGAACAAGCTGACATCCTTGATGACTTCGGTGTAGATACCGCCCCAACCGACAACCATTAAAGAGCCGAAATTATCATCCCGCTTGAAGCCTAAGATTATTTCCAAACCGCCAATCACCATCTCCTGGGCTACTAAATAATTATCTTTAGACTTCAACAACGGATTCTTCAGTACCTTTTTCAATTCTTTCTCATTTTGAATATTTAAAAATATCGCTCGAGCCTCGCTCTTGTGAACCACTTTCGGACCGACCACCTTAGCCACCACTGGGTATTTCATCTTCGGAACAGTCTTTTCAACCTTAACGGTCTTCACAGTCTTGATGCCATATTTATCCAACAGTTTTTTGGTCTCCAGATAATCCCAAAGGCCGCTAGCATTAGCTTGGACTGGAACCATTTTCTGCGGCTTGAAGACCGCCAAGCTCTTCTTGTTCTTCTGATAGCCCAGATAATATTTCAAGACACGGATAGCTTCTTCCGGATAATCAAAATTAGGAACCAGATATTCGGCCAGAACCTTCTTGCCGTCACCGATAGCCACACCGCCGATAAAGCTGGTAACTATCAACTTTTCCGGGTATTTCAAGCTAAAACGGCCGATAACTTCAGCAATATTCTTGGTATCGGTCGAACTCTGGGGAGTCAGAAGTATCAACGAGGTTTGAATCTTCGGATCAGATAAAAGCGCAGCTAAGACAGCTTCATATCGCTCGCTCGTGGCATCGCCTAATATATCTAAAGGATTTTCTATCCGACTGAACCCCGGTAAGACCTTGGCGATCTGGCTCTTCTGGACAGCGGATAACTTAGGCAGTGACAGATTGCTATCAAAAGCCTCATCTGTGCTGATAACCAGCGGACCGCCAGCATTGGAGATCAAATAAAGATCCGAATTGCTCAGCTCCAAAGGTTTCTTGATCAAGCGCATCAGATTGAATAGCTCATTCATGTCATTCAAGATAATAGCTCCGCTGCGAGCCAAAGCAGCTAAGACAGCCTCGCTGCTGCCTGCCAAACTGCCGGTATGCGACATAGCGGCAGCTCCTCCGGCTGCTGTCCGGCCAGCTTTCAAAATGGCGACCGGCTTAACCTTGGACAAGCGGGAAACCAGATTCATAAATCTCTTTCCATCAGATATTTCTTCCAGATAGGCCACTACCAAATCGCTGTTCTTGTCGGTTAAAAGATATTCAAAAAAATCATTCTCATCCAACACCGCCTTGTTACCCAAGCTGACAAACAAAGAAAATCCGATATTCTTGTTCTTGGTCCAATCCAGCACAGCGCTGCCGATAGCCCCAGACTGGGATAGAAAGGCGATATTATGGTTTTTCTGGCCTTCTTCTGACCCAAAAGTATTAGCAAAGGTAGTATTCAAACGGAAACGATAGTTGATGAAGCCTAAACAATTAGGCCCCAGGATATTCATATTATTTTCTTGGGCAATGCGCTTGATCTCTGCTTCAATTATTTTCCCTTTTTCGCCTGACTCGCCGAAACCGGCTGAAATGATTACCAGATTATTAACTCCGGCATCGGCTGCCTTCTTGACCTCCTCTAACACCAAAGCGGCTGGGATTACTACAACAGCTAGGTCAACTAAGCCAGCTAAATCACTGATAGACTGGTGGGTTTTGAGGCCCATAATTTCCGTTTCGTGGGGATTGATCGGATAGATATTTCCGGAAAAACCAGCTGACTTGAGGTTAGCTAAAATCTGCCAGCCCAGCTTAGCCGGACTAGAAGAAGCGCCGATAATCGCCACTGATTTAGGACTCAAAAATGACTCTAATTTATTCATATTGATTTATTTAGGCCGCTTAAATAATAATAAAATCATAGCATTAAGGAACCAAAGGAGCAACCAGAAACTGAGACTTAAATAAGCAATAACAATCTGGGGTTTAATCATTTCCATAGCCACAAACAGCGCCAAGCCGCCAGACAAAGCATAGAATAACTCTTGGCAGAATTGATGCTCATGAGAACCGAAGATGAATTTTATCTTTCTCCTATTTAACATATTCTTTGATTTTTTGGATTAAGCTCTTTCCGGTCAATTCGATCTTTATCGACTTGATTTCCATGCCGGTTTCCTGGTTTTCCGCCAATAATCCCGGGACGGAAATCATAAAATTAGTATTCCCCTTCTCTCGATAGACATCACTGATATCCATATCGACTTGAGCCTGTTTCCAGATTCCTAAACTAACTGGAATTTCATATCCGGCAACTATATACTTAATCCGGCTCAAATCGGAACTCCGTTCGATCTTCTGCACTTCCGGATTAAACAAGGCTTCTGAAGAAAAAGCAAAGACGCCGCTAGTTTCCAGGACCGTTTCCGGCCGATAGACTGAGACCTGGTTAAGCTCTTGGGAATTACCAAAAACAGCGGAATATTGCTGATATGTCTCTGGAATTTCCAATAATTCATCATTTAATCCAATCTCACCGACTCCAGAAGGATCAGCTGCTTTAGCCTTTATCCAAGGACCGTCGGTCCATAAACTGATACTACGCGAAGCATGATTATAAAGCCAGATTCGGGACACGAAAGCTATCTTGCTCTGGGTAGTCTGAATATTCTGGCTGACTATATCATCATTGACTTTGACCTCCACTTTGTAGACGTCACGAGCTAACCCGGGAACGTTGATCTTGATATTCCGAGCAGCACCCATCTTTCCATCATCATTCTTGTTGCCATCATCCGGCAGAGAATATTCCGCTACTGCCTTCTGGCTGGAGTCATAAACATAGATCTGGATAGCATCGCCATTCTTATCTAGATTCTGATTCAAATCCAAGAAGTCAGCGGAGAAATTCAAGTCCTCGTTGTCGATATAGGTATAGAATTGATAGGCACCGCGCAAATCTGGCAAATTAATGATGTTCCGATTAGCCTGGTAACCATCGATCCGATATGGAAAGAGATGCTGATAATTATAGAAGGCTAACTCTTCCTTCTGGGGCGGACTAGCCAACAAATCATCCACGCTGTCATATTTCTTCTCTTTCTGCAGCAGCATCAAGCCGTCCTGGCTTGTCTTCTTCCATTCTGTCGACAGGCGATCCAAGATATAATTAGACACCGGGTAGGTCCGATAATTGCGCAGGATAGGATCAACCATCACTCCGGCCTCGATAATCGGGTAAGTCTCATAATCAAAACCGCGATAGACGATGGTCATCTTGGCCTTCTCAAAACGTCGAGGAGTAAATAATGAAAAATAAACCGAATCGCCGATAACCTTCAGATTGTCTCCAGTAATATCCACTCGGTCAGTCGGCGTAAAGTTACCGAAGAATCCCTTGCCTCCCAACAAGCTGCGGCCATTCAAGCTGTAATCATAAGTAATCCGGCCGAAAGGAACGATAGCTAAACAAACGAAAGCAAAAATGGCCAAAATGATAATTGACCACAAAATAAGCCTGGTTTTGAGACGGAAAGACAACTTTTTCATAGATTGAGATAATATTATTATACCAGAAATTACCATAACAAAAAAGCGCCGATCAAGGCGCCTTTTTGCTATTTATATCAAACCCTATTGATAAATCTCTCTCTTTTTCTTGCCCTTGTAACCGGTTCCTGAAGGAATCAAGCAACCGATAATGACATTCTCTTTCAAGCCTTCCAAGTAATCGATCTTGCCGGAAACGGCAGCTTCGATCAAGACTCGAGGGGTCTCTTGGAACGAAGCGGCTGACAAGAAGCTGTCGGTAGAAAGGGAGGTCTTGGTAATACCCAAGAGCAAACGGGAAGCTTCAGCTGGTTTCTTGACTGACTTATTAGCCTCGAACAAGACTTCTTCTTCCACTACTTCACCCGGAAGCAAAGTAGTATCTCCGGTATCTTTGATCAAATGGCGGGAGAACATCTGGCGAGCGATAACTTCAACGTGCTTGTCGTTCAAAGGTTGGCCCTGAGAAGAGTAAACATATTGAATTTCCTTGATGATGTATTTCTGAGTTTCCAAACGGCCGCAAAGTTCATACAATTCTTTCAAGTTGAAGCTACCTTCAGTCAGACGATCACCTTTCTTGACCTTGTCGCCATCCTTGACCCAGATCATAGTACCGCGAGGGATGATGAATTCCTGGACAGCCTCTTCTTCCTTGCCTTTTTCATCCTTAACAGTGTAGCAAAGCTTCAAGACCTTATCCTGGGAACTATTAACCATAATCTCCTTACCATCCTTGTCTTTAATAACTTTCTGACCGAATTCAATCTTGATAGTAGCATCAACATCGGAAATCAAAGCTTTCTTCTTCGGTGGACGAGCTTCGAAAATTTCTTCCACACGAGGCAAACCTTGGGTAATATCGTCAGCTCCAGCCACACCACCGGTATGGAAGGTTCTCATAGTCAACTGAGTACCAGGTTCACCGATCGATTGAGCGGCAATGATACCAACAGTAGTTCCTAGCTTAACTTCTTTGTTGTAAGCTAAGTCATGGCCATAGCAATGAGCACAGATGCCTTTATGCAAATGGCAGCTCAGAACGGAACGGACACAAGCTTCATTGATATCGGCTGATTTGATGGACTTGATAGCGTCTTCATCCAAGATAGCTCCGGCTTCCAGCAATACCTTGCCTTTAGCATCCAACAGATCCTTAGCTAAATAACGGCCAGAGATCTTCTTGAAGAAATCTTCGCCATTATCCTCACATTCTTTCTTATTGAAGACCAAACCTTCGGTATCGCCGCAATCTTCTTCAGTAACGATCACATCCTGGGCCACATCGACTAAACGACGGGTCAGATAACCGGCATTAGCGGTACGCAAAGCGGTATCGGACAAACCTTTTCTGGTAGCGTGAGTGGAGATAAAGTATTCCAAAACGCCGAAACCTTCTTTGAAATTTCCCTTAACCGGCAATTCGATAATAGCACCGGAAGGAGAGGTCACCAAACCTTTCATACCTAGAATCTGAACCGGTTGAGACCAAGATCCACGAGCACCGGATTCAATCATAGAATACAAAGGCAAGACGCCGACCAAGCTCTTCTTACAAATATCAGCGATGGATTCCTTAGCATTAGTCCAAGTTTCGATCACCTTGCCATAACGTTCGCTCTCGGTCAGTAAACCTTCTTCATATTGCTCTCTAATCTTGTCAACTTCTACAGCTGCTTTCTCAATCAAGGCATCTTTCTCTGGCAGATCCGGCAGATCGCCGAAGCCCCAAGACAAGCCTGATTTAGTAATGAAGTCAAAAGCCTTATTCTTCAAGTCATCAACGAATTTTACAGTTTCATTCTCGCCATAAATTGCTAAACATTCACGGATCAAAGTCTTCAATTTTCCCTTGCCAACCACCTCATTGATAAACTTCAATTTCTCCGGAATGATAGTGTTTAAGATAACACGGCCGACAGTAGTCCTGACCAAGCCTTTATCTTCGAACTTGACCCGGATCGGTTCATGCAAACCGATGAAACGGTGTTCATAAGCTAAGATGGCATCATCTTCACTATAGAAAGCATGCAATTCCTTGTCATCCTTAGTATTGAAACTTTCATCGCTGAAAGTGATGTAATAAGCACCCCAAACGATATCCTGAGAAGGAGTAACGATCGGATCGCCGGTAGCCGGTTTAAGCAAGTTATGGGAAGACAACATGATATCACGAGCTTCAGCTACAGCCTCCTTAGTCAATGGAACATGAACAGCCATCTGGTCACCATCGAAGTCGGCGTTGAAAGCGGTACAAACCAAAGGATGGATCTGGATAGCCTTACCTTCGATCAAGACCGGGCGGAAAGCCTGAATACCTAAGCGATGAAGGGTAGGAGCACGATTCAACAAGACATAAGCGCCCTTGATGATTTCTTCCAAGATATCCCAAACCTCATCATGACCGGCATCGATATAACGGGAAGCGCTTCGAACATTGTGGACGATTTCCGCCTTAATCAATTTAGAAATGATGAACGGCTTAAACAATTCCAAAGCCATGATTTTTGGCAAACCACATTGGTCTAAATTCAATTTAGGGTTAACGACGATAACGCTACGGCCGGAATAATCAACGCGCTTACCTAATAAGTTCTGACGGAAACGACCCTGTTTACCTTTCAAGGTGTCAGCCAAAGATTTCAATTGTCTCTTCTGGCCGGTAGAAGCGGTAACGGTCTTAGTATTGCGGGAGGAGTTATCCAATAAAGAATCAACCGCTTCCTGCAACATTCTCTTTTCATTACGGCAGATAACTTCCGGAGCGTTCAAATCGATCAATTGCTTCAAGCGATTGTTACGGTTGATAACGCGACGATAGAGATCATTCAAGTCGGAAGCGGCAAAACGACCGCCATCCAAAGCGACCATCGGTCTCAAATCTGGAGGGATAACCGGGATAGTATTCAATACCATCCATTCCGGACGGATATTATTATTTCTAAAATTCTTCAGAAGCTTCAAGCGCTTAACTAATTTTTCCTTCTTGGCATCCTGAGCGCCTTCTAACTTCTCTTCTAATTTCTTAACGCTCTTATCCAGATTAATCTTGGATAATAATTTTCTGACAGCATCAGCACCGATACCGGCCTCAAACAGATGGCCGAATTTCATACTCAAAGTCTGATATTCTTGTTCGGTGATTATCAATAACGGTTTTAATTCTTTCAATTCAGTCTTGGTTTCTTCAAAATCAGTATCCAAGCTGGTCATCTTTTCCTCCTTCATCTTCAAAGCCTGGTCCTTAGCCGCCTTATCAGCCGCTTCTTTGTATTCACGGTCATAAGCATCTTCGATATTCTTCTTCTTGCTCTTATATTCCCGCTTGATCTGATCCAAAGTAGCCTCTTTCAAGTCTTCGTCAACATCAGTGACGATGAAGTTAGCAAAGTAAACCACCTTTTCCAAAGACTGGATGCTCAAATTCAAGATCAAACCGATCTTGGAAGAAAGGCCGCGCAAGAACCAAACATGAGTAGTCGGAACCTGCAAAGTGATGTGGCCCATCCGTTCGCGACGAATAACGCTACGGGTAACTTCAACTCCACACTTATCGCAAACTACGCCTTTGTAACGGATCTTTTTGTATTTGCCGCAAGCACACTCCCAGTCCTTGGTCGGACCGAAGATGCGTTCGCAGAACAAACCGTCCTTTTCCGGTTTCTGAGTACGGTAGTTAATGGTTTCCGGACGGATGACTTCGCCATGGCTCCAGGAAAGGATCTCTTCCGGAGAAGCCAGTTTGAGGCGGATGGCGTCGAAATCGCTGGTTTTTATAGGATTAAGCATATGTTTAATTATGGTTTAATAAATAATTAGGATCGACTTATTCCTCATCACTGATAACCGATAGGCCTGAGATTTCTTCCGGAGCCAGATTATTCTTTTCAGTCATAGCCTTGTATTCATCAGAGATGTCATTAGCTGACTCGACGTTTTCAGCTTCTAATATCTTTTCGCCTCTTGCTTGGGCTTCTAATTCTTCTTCCTCGGTCAATCTAGGAGTGCCTCCTAACAACTCGACGTTCAAGCATAAGCCTTTAAGTTCTGAGACTAAAACGTTGAATGATTCCGGAACGTTCTGCTTCTGGATCTCTTCACCCTTGATGATAGCTTCATAAGCCTTGGAACGACCGGTAACGTCATCTGACTTGATAGTCAAGATTTCCTGCAAAGTATGGGCTGCACCATAACCTTCAAGAGCCCAGACTTCCATCTCACCGAATCTCTGTCCACCGAATTGGGCTTTACCTCCCAAAGGCTGCTGGGTGATCAAAGAGTATGGACCGATAGATCTCTGATGGATCTTATCCTCAACCATATGGTTAAGTTTCAAGACATATTTGATACCGACAGTAATCGTATGGTCATAAGCATCACCGGTCTTGCCATCATGCAATTTAACCTTTCCATCTTCCGGCAAACCAGCCCGTTTCAATTCGCTTCTAATATCTTCTTCTTGTAAGCCGTTCAAAGCCGGGGTAGCAACGCGATAGCCTAATTTCTTAGCAGCAAATCCCATATGGGTTTCGAGCAATTGGCCCAAGTTCATACGAGAGATAATACCCAAAGGGGATAAGATGATATCGATTGGAGTACCATCTTCCATGTAAGGCATATCCTCTACCGGAACGATCTTGGAAATAACACCTTTGTTACCATGACGGCCGGACATCTTGTCGCCAACCTGGATCTTTCTCAAGTTAGCCACTGAAACCTGGATAGATTTCAAGACTCCGGTAGAAAGCTTATCGCCTTCTTCCCGAGAGAAAATCTTCACATCGACCACCTTGCCGTGTTCGCCATGTTCCAAATACAAAGATGAATCGCGGACATCCTTAGCCTTTTCACCGAAAATAGCCCGTAATAATTTCTCTTCTGCGCTTAACTTGGTTTCACCTTTAGGAGTGATCTTTCCGACCAAGATATCACCGGAAGAAACCTCAGCGCCGATCCGGATAATGCCGTCTTCATCCAAGTTCTTCAATTTCTCTTCCGAGATATTAGGGATATCGTTAGTAATGATCTCCGGACCCAGCTTGGTATCGCGGACATCAATAGTATAATTTTCAATATGAACGGAAGAATAGACATCTTCCTTCACTAATCTTTCTGAAATGATGATAGCATCTTCATAGTTATAACCCTCCCAAGTCATGAAAGCGACCAAAGCGTTCCGACCTAAAGCCAGTTCGCCATTATCAATAGACGGACCGTCAGACATAACATCGCCCTTCTTTACTTTATCACCGACATTGACCAACGGATGCTGGTTGATGCAGGTTAAAGAGTTAGAGCGCAAGAACTTGTTTAAGTTATAATGAGTAACTTTGCCTTTCTTATTCTCGACTTCGATGACAGAAGCGTCGACTTTAGTGATCACGCCATCTTCTTCAGCGATGATGACATGGCCGCTATCGCGGGCTGCCCGAGCTTCGACACCGGTTCCGACAATCGGAGCTTCAGCCTTAATCAAAGGCACGGCTTGACGTTGCATGTTAGTGCCCATCAAAGACCGTTGACCATCATTGTGTTCCATGAAAGGAATTAAGGAAGTAGCGATAGAGATGATCTGATTAGCGGCAACGCCGATTAAATCGATATTCTCGACATCTTCGGTTGCCGGCTTGCCGAACTTACGGACATCGAAACGGCTAACCAAAAAGTTACCATTGCCATCAAGCGGGATGGTAGCATCAGCTGTAATATATTTTTCTTCTTCAAAAGCGTCTAAGTAGATGATTTCATTGGTAACGGAGTGCTTGCCTTTCTCATGCTTTACTTTCCGATATGGAGTTTCCAAGAAACCATAGCTATTCAATCTGGAATAGCTGGATAAGTGACCGACCAAACCGATATTCGGACCTTCCGGAGTAGCAATCGGACAGATACGGCCATAGTGAGTGGTGTGTACATCACGGACATCAAAACCAGCTCTTTCCCTGGTCAAACCGCCCGGACCCATAGCGGATAGACGGCGCTTGTGTTCCAATTCAGCCAGAGGATTAGTCTGGTCCATGAACTGGGAAAGCTGGGAAGACATGAAGAATTCCTTGACGACGCCGATAACCGGACGGGCATTGATCAATTTATTCGGAGTCAGAGTGCTGATATCAGAAGTACTCATCTTATCTTTGATGATTCTTTCCATACGAGCTAAACCGACGCGGAAACGATTCTGGATCAAGCCGCCGATAGCTCTCACACGGCGATTGCCTAAGTGATCAATATCATCTTCTTCACCTTTAGTAATATTCAATTTAATAACTTCGCGGACGATATTTACCAAATCTTCATGGCGCAAAATTCTGTTTTCTTTATTGATCGGCAGATTCTCGCTAAAGCGGCGGTTCAATTTGTAACGACCGACGCGGCCAAAATCATAACGGTCAAAACGGAAGAACATGGAGTGGATCAAAGAGCGGGCATTTTCAGCCGTAGCTAAATCACCCGGACGGATACGGCGATATACTTCCTGCAAACCTTCAGCTTCATCATGAGAAGCATCCTTAGCCAAAGTAGCATCGATATAACTAATGTCATCCTCACCCTTAACGACATCGACGTCGACAAAAAGCTTCTTGATTTCTTCATCAGTCACGATACCGAAAGCTCTCATCAAAGAAGTTACAGCCACCTTTCTCTTGCGGTCGATTCTAACCCAGATAACCTTGTTAGGATCGGTTTCAATTTCTAACCAAGCACCACGGTTCGGAATAATCTTAGCACCATAATATTTCTTGCCTTTGATGAAGTCGGAAGTAAACATCACACCAGCTGATCTGATTAACTGGGAAACAACAACTCTTTCAATACCATTGATAATGAAAGTACCTTTGTCGGTCATGAGCGGGAAATCACCTAAGAAGACTTCCTGTTTGATCTTCTGGCCAGTTCTCTTGTTTAATAAAGTAGTTTTGACGCGTAGAGGAGATTCATAGGTGATATTCTTGGCACGGCTCTCCACTTCGCTAAATTTTGGTTTGTCTAAATAATAATCTTCAAAATACAACTCTAGATCACGATTATTAAAATCAGTGATCGGGGAAATCTCATCAAAAAGTTCAGCCAGGCCCTCATCTAAAAACCATTTATAAGAGTCCTTTTGAATCTCAATCAAATCCGGCATGGGAATTGACTCTTTAGAGTCGGTAAAGAAACGGCGTTCACCTAACTTGAGTGAATGCGGTGTGATCGTAGTATTGGCCATATTTGATAGAGCCACCCCTCCCTTCCAGTGGAGGTGCAGGGACAGCTGTTATTTATTATTTAAAGTAGTGAAAAATGAGGTAAAGTAAGCTAAAAAATAGCTAGCAACAAAAAAATCCCAATACCAACCTGGGCTTGAGTTTAGACAGCTTTGAGTTATTTGGAATAATTAATCACTTTTAAAAAATTAACTGTTTAAAAGTAATATTAATAATATTATATTATTTGACTTTTGTCAATCCACAGTTTATCCACAATATCCTAGAGTTTTAGAAGTTCTTCCCGAACCACCCGGCGATCATCCCAAGGCAACTTTTCTCCCTTGGCCATACAGATGGCTTGTTCGCTGCCTTTTCCGGTAATCAAGACAATATCTCCGGCTTCAGCCAGACTCAAAGCCTTCTTGATAGCCTCTCTTCGGTCAAAAATCTTGAATAAGTCCTTATTTTCTATCTTTCCTTCTTTTTCCGCCCCCAAAGAAACCTCCTCCATGATAACTAGAGGATCTTCATCATACGGGTCTTCATTGGCAATAATAGCATAGTCGGCATTTTTTCCTGCTAATCCGCCTAATATCGGCCTTCTAGCCTTGTCCCTTCCACCCCCGGCTGAACCGAGAACATGGATAATCTTGTTGTGAGGGATAAGTTTGATAGCCTCATACAGCTTGGAAACCGCCTTAGGCTCAAAAGCGTAATCGACTACGACCGTAAAATTCTGGCCTTCATTAATCATTTCTAAACGGCCGGTAATACCTTTGACGTTTTCCAACCCTTTCTTGACCTGAGCCAAGCTCAAATCCTGGCTGAGGCCGGTAGCCACGGCTGTCATAGCATTAACAGCACTGAAATCGCTTAGAAGATTCAATTTGATATTAATATTCTTGCGGTCCTTATTGTGAGCTGCAAAAAAATCAGACATCAAGAAAACATCAAAAGCAGTTCCCTGGCCGGAAACTGAAATATTATCGCATTTTACCAATTCAATACTCTGCTTGATCTCTTCGTTGTAGCTCAGTTCCTCCGATTTGTCGCTATGGACGCCGCAAGTATAACCGATTTTCTGTTCCGCCCAGAAACTGAGAAAATAATTAGCCTCAGCATCGTCATAATTAGCAATGATAGTCTTCTTAACCCGATTGTAATTCAACTTTTTCAATTCTGTTTTCGGATGATGGATGATCTTGTAATCATCGACATACTTAGTCTGGCAATTCTTCAAATGGGCAAACAATTTTCCCTTGGCCTGTTTGTAGTTCTCGAAGCTGCCATGAGATTCGATATGCTCCGGATAAAGGCCAGTGAAGATGAGGATATCATAATTTATGAAACGATGGCGGAACTGTCTGATTCCCTCCGAACTGGTTTCAATAATGGCATATTGGCACTTATTGCTCACCATCTGGCGCAATATCTTCTGGGTAAAGAAACGGCCGATCATCGTCATTTTTTTGTCATTCAACCACTCTTTCTGGCCGTTATTAAACATAGCGGTCGAAGTGTAACCGACCTTGTACCCAGCCGCTTCCAATGTCTTAGCGATCAAAAAAACGCTGGAAGTCTTGCCGGTGGTACCGGTCACTCCCACCACGATTAAGTTTTCACTCGGATGGCCATATAATATCGCCCCTAACCAGCTAAGAAAAAAATGGTAAGCCGGCTGCAAAGAAGCAAAAACCTTTTTCGGCAAATATCTTTTAACGACATTGAATATTTTATCCATGGTAATGATTATTATTTTGAAAAAAACATGCCTTCGTCTTCATCATCTGAAAAAGCCCGAAGCGATGTTGGATTATCCTTTTTTTCTTCTTGAATTGTTTCTGTTTCTGTTTCTATTTCTGCCTCTTCTCCCACCTCTTCCTCTTCACTTTCATTGTCAAAAGCTAAAGTGCCGTCGTCACCTTCTTCTTCACCCAAATAACTATCGGGAGCTTGGGCGGAACGGCGATCATGAAGCGGCATACCGCTCGGACCAAGATTATTCATACTCTCAAATTGTTCTTTGCTAATCATCACTTCTCGCGGCTTTGATCCATTCGATGGTCCGATAATGCCGGCTTCTTCCAGGGCATCCAAGATGCTGGCAGCCCGGCCATAACCGACGCGCAAACGGCGCTGCAACAAAGAGGTTGAAGCCCTTCCCATATTGATAATAATCTCCTTAGCCTCTTGCAAAAGCTCATCTTCATCGCCATGGTTTCCGTCCAATCCGACACCAGCCAGGCCATTAACCTTCTGGCGGTCAGTAATCCCTTCGGTATATTCAGCTTCGCCATAATTGGCTTTAATATAATCAGTAATCCGAGAGATCTCATCATCGCTCAAGAAAGCGCCTTGCAGACGTTTCGGTTTAGACATCTCAGCCGCGCTGAACAACATATCACCTTTG
The DNA here is from genome assembly GCA_964639785.1 of uncultured Gammaproteobacteria bacterium. Lineage (GTDB taxonomy): Bacteria > Patescibacteriota > Patescibacteriia > Patescibacteriales > UBA12465 > CG1-02-41-21. The sequence continues at coordinate 126,318 of CAZXEE010000001.1, read as the reverse complement.
CCTAAAAGCTTTTCCGCTCCGGAACAATCCAAAATAGTCTTGGAATCAATAGCTGAGGCCACCGAAAAAGCGATTCGGGCCGGAATATTGGCTTTAATCAAACCGGTGATGACATCGACGCTCGGACGCTGGGTAGCCAAAACCAAATGGATACCGACAGCCCGAGACATCTGAGTCAGACGGATGATGCTGCCTTCGATATCTTTAGCAGCAGTAACCATCAAATCGGCCAATTCATCGATGACAAAGATAATATATGGCATCTTCTCTTTAGCCACTTCATTATGAGCCTGGATATTCTTCTTGCCGCTTAAATTCAACAAGTCATAGCGGCGATCCATCTCGTTCATGCACCACTTCAAAGCATTGATAGTCTTGCTGACTTCAGTGATAACCGGGGTCAATAAATGAGGTATGCCATTATAGGCCGGGAGCTCAACCCTCTTCGGATCAACCATGATAAAACGCAAAGAGTCAGGGCTGTTCTGATAAAGCAGACTGACAATCATAGCATTCAAACAGACCGACTTACCGGAATTGGTAGCACCAGCCACCAATAAATGAGGCATCTTAGTCACATCATAAAGCCAATTATCCCCAGCCACATCTTTACCTAAAGCCACCATCAGATTGCTCTTCCTGGTCTTGAAAGCTTTGTCTTCCAATATCTCCCGCAAACCGACAACTGCCTTAGTCTTGTTAGGAACTTCGATACCCACCAAAGCCTTACCCGGAATCGGGGCTTCAATTCTGATCGGATGAGCTGCTAGAGCTAAAGACAAGTCATTATTCAAAGCGGTAACTCGAGACAGCTTGATGCCTTCAGCCGGCTTGAAAGTATATTGGGTAACAGTCGGCCCCACACTAGTTTCCGCCATCTCTACCGGGATACCGAAATTTTCTAAAGTATGCTTGATGCCAACGACATTCTTCTCGATATCGCCGCCCAAGGCCTGCCCGACTTTGGCACTTAAAAGATCCAAAGGCAAATCAATCTTGACGTTTCTAGAGTGCCAGACATTTTTCGGTTCCGGCTCAGCTTTGATAGCCTTTTGCTTGAAAAAGATACCTTTTTTAGCCGGTTTTTCCACTTTAACCTCTGTTGCCTCTATCTTTCTAACCTTGGTTGGAGCAGCTTCAATCACTTCCGGTTCTTCGATTTCCTCTTCTTCAATCTCTTCTTCTTCAACGATTTCCTCTTCAGAGCTATCACGGCGAGAGAAGAGATGGTTCATGACCGAATTAGCACTCGCAAAAAATTTCGCAAAGATGCTCTCCGCACCGATGATCCTGGAAAGAGGAGTATTCAACATCAAAACTAGCGAAACAAAAAACAAAGCAATCAAGATGATCATGCCACCCCAAAATCCCAAGACGTTCTTGAAGAATAGAGAAAGATAAAAACCGACATAACCGCCGCCTAATCCCTCAGCGATGACCGCTTTGGAACGAACAGCCGAATAGAAAAAATGAAAAAGGCTTTGATAAGAAACGAAGAGACAGAACAAACCGAGATAATTAAAAAAATTAATTTGGTATTGCTTTCCTTTATACAAGAACCAACCCCAAGCTAAGAGAAGCAGAGGCCAAGCCCATTTGCCCCAACCGAAAGCTAAGGTCAGGTTAGAAGATAGGAACAAGCCGAAACGGCCAGACAGATTAAAAAGGCCCAGCAAGCTAACTAGCCCCAAAGCCACAATCAAAATAATAACGATACTGTTCTTAGCTCGATTATCCAAATCAACCTTCGGCAAAGCGATCTTATCCAGAGGATTGCCGTTCTTCTTATTGTTTTTAGCCATATAAATTGAATATTTTAGTCCACTATTCTTATTTTACCATCTTTCGATACAATTTAAAATATTGCTCCGCCGCCGCCTTCCAAGAAAAATCCTGCATCATCCCCTTCCGCTGCTTTTGGGCAATGAGTTCCGGACGCTGGGAAAAATCTGTCAGAGCTTTCAGAATAATAATCTTTAACGCTTCGGGCGAATAGTCTTGAAAACGATAACCGACCGAACTATCAACTGTATCTTTCAATCCTCCCACCGACCTGACTATCGGTAAAGAACCATAGCGCATTGCCATCATCTGAGTCAAACCGCAAGGCTCGAAGCGAGAAGGCACCAGGAAAAAATCAGAAGCTGCATATAATCTTTGGGCTAAAGACAAGTCCAGTTTAAAAAAAGTTTTAATAGAGTGAGGATGTTTCCGAGCCAACCTAGTCAGATGCTTCCGATATTTTTCATCGCCATCGCCCAAGAAAACGAATTGGGCTCCATAATCCTTGATAGCCTTATCCATCAGATCAAAAGAAAATAACTCAACCCCTTTCTGCCAGCTCAAACGAGCGATAAAGGCTAAAAGCGGCCGATTATTATCAACATCCAAACCGAGAGATTTCTGCAAAGCAGCTTTTTCCTTAACCTTTCCAGTCAATTTTTTGGAAGAATAATGGAATTCCAGATTCGGATCAGTCTTCGGATCGAATAACTGAACATCGATACCATTTAAGATACCGGACAATCTTTTCTTCTTAGCTGACAAGAACTTTTCCAGCCCGGCGCCATATTCCTTAGTTAGGATCTCTTTGGCATAAGAAGGACTGACCGTATTCAAATAATCAGCCGACTTGATTCCCTCTATCATCGGATTCTTTTTATCTTTCGGCCGATAGCCTTGATTAGCCAGGTTATGGATAGTGTATAAGACCTTAACCTTAGAAAAAACAGCCGGATACTCAGCCTTGAATTCCGGCAAATACTGAGCCGCCAAAGCGGCGTGCCAATCATGAAGATGGATAATATCCGGGATAAAATTCAGGGCGGTAATTAAAGTCAGAGAAGCTTTAGTCCAAAAAGAAAAACGTTCAATTCCTTCCTTTTCCGGATAGACTTTAGGACCGGCAAATATCGGATGCTTAATTAAATAGACTGGGATCTTTGTTCCCGGAATAAATGCCAAATAGACATTAAAAGAAATATCCTTATCATTCCAAGACATCTTCAAATTCCGCAAGACCAACTTAGCTGGAGTCTTGATTGAACCATAATAGGGCAAGGACAATCGGATATCAACGCCTTTCTTGATCAAAGATTTAGGCAAGGCTCCTGCCACATCCCCTAGGCCTCCCACCTTAACGATGGGGGCAACTTCAGCGCTCAACCAAAATATTTTCATTTTTTTATTATTCATCTATTCCAAAAATAAATGCCACAATCATCTCAGATTGCGGCATTTATAAAATACCAAAGATTAAAAATTATTGATGGCTTGGATTACCCGAATTAGAAGTAAAATAATTATTATATTCAGTAAGGTAGGATGGGTTACCTGATACGACATACAATACCCTGTAAATGACAAAGGTAGTAATGGCCCAAGACACCAAGACGATTACTAGGCCGATAATGGCATTCTTCATGCGGGCTTTAGACTTTTCAATAGTGTCTTCATTGCCGCCGGCCATCATCCACTGATAACCGCTAAAAATGAATAAGACCACAAAGATTATAGCCAAAAACCATAAAGCTACGTCAATGATCCTGATAATGATCGTGATCAAATTATCAGCGGATGAAGTGGTCTCGCCATATTCAGCCCCGATTTCTTCCATTCCGATTTGGTTATTCCAAGCTGATCCAGCTTGTGGAGCGGTGGCCGCCTGCACTTGAGTAACAGCTGCCATGACTAAAAAGGCGAAGCTCAAGATCAAAGCAGAAAATATTTGTTTTTTGTTAATTTTCATATCTTGGTTATATTATGTTATAATCAAATTGATTACTTCCATTATACATGATAATAAATTGAAAAACAACCAATAACATGAGCTTATCAAAAAAAATCGCCCAAAACACCTCAATCCAGATCTTTGGCAAGATAGTTTCCACCATCCTAGGACTGTTGGCCCTGGCGGTTATGACCCGTTATCTCGGCGCCGCCGGATTCGGTGAATATACCACTATCTTTACCTTTATTTCCTTTTTCGCCATTATCGCCGACCTGGGATTGACTTTAGTAACGGTCCAGATGATCAGCGACCCGCAAGCAGACGAGAATAAAATATTGAATAACCTATTAGCCCTGAGACTCTTATCCGCCGCTATCTTCTTGGGCCTAGGGCCGATCATCGTCCTCTTCTTTCCTTATAACAGCAGTATCAAGCTCGGCGTCTTGATTTCCGCTTTCTCCTTTCTCTTCGTTGCCCTAAACCAGATCATGACCGGCATCTTCCAAAAAAGACTGACGATGAACAAATCAGTCTGGGCGGAAATCATCAGCCGAGTAGCTCTCTTACTTGGTATCGTCCTGATTGCTTATTTCAATGGCGGCTTAATGGCCATCCTCTGGGTCAGCGTCCTCTCTTCAGCTATCAGCTTCGGCATCCAATTCTGTCTTTCCCGCCGATTCATCCACTTAAAATTAGAATACGACAAAAAAATCTGGCGAGAAATCGCCAAGAAATCCTGGCCTTTGGCTATTACCATCGCCTTCAACCTAATCTACTTAAAAGCTGATACCCTGATCTTATCCTTAGTCAAAAGTTCGACCGAAGTCGGTATCTACGGTTCCGTCTATAAAATAATCGACGTGCTAGTAACCGTACCTTTCATGTTTGCCGGTATCATCCTGCCGATCCTGACAGCCGATTGGATCAAGAAAGACAAGGAGCATTTCCAAAAAGTCTTCCAGAGATCTTTAGACTTCATGATCATCCTAGCCCTGCCGATGGTTGTCGGAACCCAATTCATCGCCAAGGATATCATGGTCCTGATCGCCGGACCGGAGTTCGCAGCCGCCGGAGAAATCTTGAAGATATTGATCTTGGCCGCAGCCATCATCTTTATCGGCTGCATGTTCTCCCACGCCATCATCGCCGTCGACAAGCAAAAGAAGATTATCGGAGGCTATATCTTCACCAGTATCACAGCCCTGGCCGGCTATCTGATATTTATCCCGAAATATTCCTATTTGGGCGCTGCCTGGACCACTATTTACAGCGAGCTAGCCATATTGCTTTTTGCTGCGTATTACGCTAAGAAGTATACTAATGTTTCCTTAAACTCCAAGATCAGCCGCAAAGCCTTCATGGCTTCAATGTTTATGGGCGTAGCGCTCTGCTTCTTGCCAGGAGATTTTTCATCCAGTAGATTAGGGCTCCTAATTACCGTTACGGCTGCCACTATCATCTATGCCCTAGCCTTACTGGCCTTGAAAGCAATCAGCCGGGAAGACCTAAAACTATTTCTACCGAAATCTAGGAAACCAAGCGCCACTATTTTAGAAAATAAATAAAAATATGAATAATATTGAAATCATCGCCGACACCAAAGATTATCTGGTTATCAACAAACCGGCTGGCCTTTTGGTGCACGGAGCGCCGCACATTAAAGAAAAAACGCTAGTCGATTGGCTTCTGGAAAAATATCCGGAAATCGGCCGCATCGGAGAAGACCTAGAACGTCCAGGCATCATGCATCGGCTTGATAAGGATGTCAGCGGTTTGATGGTTATCGCCAAAAATCAAAATAGCTATGAAAGCTTGAAGGAACAATTCAAGAGTCGAAAAACCACCAAGGAATACACCGCGCTCGTCTATGGCAAAGTATTGAAAGATGAGGATGAGATCGACTTCCCGATCAAACGGTCTACTAAAGGCTATAAGATGGCAGCTGTGCCAAAAAATTTCAGCGAAGAGAATGAGGATGAAAAAGTCCGCCGGGCGGCTACCGCTTTTTCTGTCATCAAGAAACTTATCAACTTCACATTACTAAAAGTTACTATCAAAACCGGCCGCACCCATCAGATCAGAGTCCATCTCCATGCCTACGGCTATCCGATTGTCGGCGACAACCTGTATTGCAACAAGCAATCCAAGATCAAGAACAAGAAATATGACCTGGGCCGGGTATTCCTGACCTCCACCCATCTGGAGTTCGATGACTTGAACGGAGCCAGACAGAGCTTCTCTGTCGGCCTGCCAGACGACCTGAGCCAATTCTTGGCTAAAATCAAATAAGTTGAATTAGGTTAAAATCTTTGCTATAATCTAATAGCGTTTCAAAAATAATAATAAATAATTACTGCCCAGACCAACCTTACTTGGCGGCAGCAATACTAAAAAACTATGAGAAAAAATGCTTTTTTGATGGCATTGGTCCTGACTGTTGCCATCACCCTGTCGGGTTGCAGCTCCAACCTTAATGCTACCTTCGCTAAGAAACTTAGCCCGGATGAAGCTAAAGCTGTAGCCGAAAAATACATCAACGAAAACTTGATGGCTAGCGGAAGCAAAGCTACCATCGATAAGGTTGTTGAAGAAAACGGATTATACAAACTTTCCGTCAACATCGGTTCCGGCCAGATTATCGATTCCTACATGACCAAGGATGGTTCCAAATTATTTCCCCAGGCTTTGGAAATGAAAACCGCTGAACCAGCTACCGACACCCCTCAGGCTGAAGCCTCTGCTCCGACCGAAGTTCCTAAGACTGCTAAGCCAGTGGTCGAATTATTCGTCATGAGCCATTGCCCATACGGCACTCAGATCGAAAAAGGTATCTTGCCGGTAGTCGAAGCTTTAGGCAGCAAGATTGATTTCAAAATCAAGTTCTGCGACTATGCTATGCATGGCGAGAAAGAATTGAAAGAAGAATTGAACCAATACTGTATCAATAAGGAACAGGGCGATAAGTACAATACTTACTTGAAATGTTTCTTGAACGCCGGCGATGGCGAAGGCTGCTTAAAGCAGGCCAAGATCGACACTGCTAAATTAAAGACTTGTGTCGACAAGACTGACAAGCAATACAAAGTTACCGAGAATTTCAAGAATAAAGTTGATTACAAAGGTAGCTACCCGGCTTTCGCTGTCTTCCAGGAAGATAACAGCAAATATAATGTCGGCGGTTCCCCAACCTTGATCATCAATGGCGCTGAATCACAGAGCGGACGCGATCCTCAGAGCTTGATGAATTCCATCTGCGCTGGCTTCGAGAATGCTCCAGAAGAATGTAAGAAAGCTATGGACACCACTTCTCCTTCTGCCGGTTTCGGTAGTGGAACTGATAATTCCGGATCAGCTGCTAGCTGCAATTAATCAGCACAACAATCTGATATAACAAAAAACAGGGTATTACCCTGTTTTTTTGTTTTCCTTATCCAAAAAAAATTAACGAGTAAATTCCATAACTGAAATTTTTGAATCATCATTACTAATATAAGCAACGTACAAATTGCCATCCTCTATATATAAAACGGCCTTAGACGCCTGAACCGATGAAAACCCCGGACCACCTACAAATTCCCAACCTGATTCATTATATCTCATAACCGTAAGGCGATTGGAATTTTGAAAGTCCATAAAAACCACATAGGGTATTTCATCATAAGAAAAAGACGAATAAAACGCGGCGGTACCTGGTGTAAAATTAGTGTCACCGACATATTCCCAAGCCGATCCGTTATATCTCTTGACTGCCAAACCATTAGAAAGACCTTCATCGGCATAACTAAGATACGGGACATTCTCGCTTATACTTAACGAAGGATAAGAGCCGCCAACAGAAATTCCGGGAGATCCGACATATTCCCAAGCCGAACCATTATATTTCATGACTGTAGCCTTCCAAGAGTTTACATCATCAAAAAAAGAAACATAAAGCGTGCCAGCACTATCAATCGCCATATCTTCATAGCCAGTACCGCCGGCCGAAAACCCTGTGGTTCCGACTGGTTCCCAAGTCGAACCATTATATTTCATGACTGTAGCCTTCCAATATGTAAGTTGGTCAGAATAAGCTAGGTAAGGCGTACCATTATAAATTCTTAACACTGGATATTCCGCTATACCGGCCGAAAACCCTGTGGTTCCGACTGGTTCCCAATCCGAACCATTATATTTCATGACTGTAGCCTTAGAATTATTGCCGTGGTCACGATAACCTAAATAGGGCACATTATTATAAATAGCCAGAGAAGGATGTTGAGCTATGCCAGCTGAAAACCCCGGAGCTCCAACCGATTCCCAATCCGAACCATTATATTTCATGACTGTAGCCTTTGAAGAACGAAAAGCATCAGAATAAGAGACATATGGCATGCCATTGTCAACCAATAAATTAATTTCAGAAACGCCTCCGCTAGAAAAACCGGCTAAACCAACAAGCTGCCAAGAACAACCCTCTGGATCTACCAAGCAAGAAGGACCACAATAAACATCGGCCACTCCATTAGGAGTCAGACATTTAGACCCAGAAACTAAGTTCCCGACAACATTACCCAGACAGAAAGAAATAGTATAAGAATTGCCATCATCGGTCTGGCTATAAAAAAACCCGTTCTGACCATTAGTGCAAGACCCATCAGCCGGCGCTGGAGCATTCGGAACAACCTGCATATAAGTAGACGTTCCCAGAGTAGAAGTAGAAAATATAGAGCCAGAATTAAATTCATCAACGGTCGGATACCGCCCCTTATCATTAAAAAACAACTCCAAAGCAGTTTGAACCTGTTTCATGTCGGCCACTCTTTTAGCATCTCGTGACTTAGCCCGAGCATTTGAAAGAGTAACAACAGAAATAGTTGCTAAAATGCCAATAATGGCAATGACCACCAAGAGCTCAATAAGAGTAAAAGCGGATTTTTTAATCATAAAAAATAATTAATCATTAATTTAATTATAACAAAAAATTCTACAATCCAAAAGAATAAATCAAAAAATAAGGGAAAATTCCCTTATTTTTTATAAAATTACTTATTCTGCTGTAAATACTGGAACACTCCGGCCGCCGCTATCGCTCCTTCAGAACAGGCTGTAATGATCTGGCGCAAACCGTTGGAAGCATTAGTGATATCTCCTGCTGCCCAAACTCTCTCCTGGTTGGTAGACTGATCGGCATTAACCTGTATATAACCAGACTGGTCGATTGCTACTCCCAGATTACTGAACCAAGAGGTATCCGGCCTAGAACCGATCTCGACGAACAAGCCGGTTACAGCCAAATTATTGCTGCCATTATATTCCTGGCTTAACTTTATTGATTCCAATCTTTCACTTCCTTCCAGGCCGACAACGCTGCTATTAAAAATGATTTCGATCTTCGGATTATTCTTAACTGACTCCACCCAGACCATTTCACCATTGAACTGGTCATTGCGAACAATCAGATAAACCTTCTCGGCCACCTCAGCTAAATACAAAGCGGCTGTCAAAGCGCTGTTGCCGCCGCCGACGACCGCTACTGTCTTCCCCTTGAAGAACATGGCATCGCAAGTAGCACAATATGAAACGCCATGGCCGACAAAACGGCTTTCTTCCGGCAGCCCCAAATGATTATGGACCGTACCAGTAGCCAACAAGATAGTCTTGGCTGTTAATTCCTTGCCGTTTACCGTCTTGACTGAAAATAGGTCGCCAGCCTTTTCAATGGCCGTTACTTTTTCCAAAATAGTTTCGGTTCCGAAACTGTCGACATGAGCTTTCATCTTCATGGTCAGATCAAAACCATTAACCTCTACTTCTGAAGGAAAATTGCAAATCTTATGAGCCTCGGCCATCAATCCGCCCGGAAGCTCTCCCAAGATAGCATGACTGATCTTGTACCGGGAGGCATAGACCGAAGCGGAAAATCCGGCTGGTCCGGCTCCGATGATAAGTAAATCGTAATTCATAAATGATGTTTAGATCCGGCCGCGATATTTTTCCGCAGCCAAGATTCGGTTAATAGCAATGGTATAAGCGGCTAAGCGCAAATCGATCTTAGACTCTTTTTCCTGGAACTTTGCATAGACCGCTTCCCAAGAAGACTTCATTTTCTTCACCAATAAGTCACTCAGATAATCGTTGTCCAAGATATTGCCGGTCCGATTCTGGCTCCATTCAAAATAGCTGACGATTACGCCGCCGGAATTTGCCAAGATATCTGGAACGACCATAATACCTTTGTTAAACAGGATCTTGTCGGCCGCATAATCTATCGGGCCATTGGCCAATTCAACGATGCAGCGAGCTGAAACGCGCTCAGCATTAGCAGCTGTAATCTGGTTTTCCAAAGCTGCTAAGATCATAATATCAGCTGGAGTTTCCAATAATTCTTCATTGGTAATCTTCTTGGCTGATTCTAATTCCTGGACGGTGCCGCCGTTCTCTTTAATACCGACTAAGCGAGGGATATCTAATCCGTTCTCATCATAAACACCACCCTTGCTGTCACTGACCGCCACGATCTTGAAACCATCAGCCGCCAACATCGAAGCGATATTCAATCCGGCATTGCCGAAACCTTGGACTGAAACTTTCAATCCTTGGTCAGCCCCCAAGATGGTCTTAGCCATCTCTTTGATAACGATATAGCCGCCGCGAGCAGTCGCATCGCCGCGCAAAACTGATCCACCTAATTCAATCGGCTTGCCGGTAATCATACCTGGTTCATGGTGGCCGACTTTCTTCTCAAATTCATCCAGCATCCAAGCCATGACTTGGGAATTGGTATAGACATCAGGAGCCGGAACATCGATATCCTGGCCTAAAACCGGATAGAATTCATCGATGAAAGCTCGAGAAATCTTTTCCATAGTAGCTTTGTCGGTAGTCTTCGGATCAAACTTGACGCCGCCTTTGCCGCCGCCGTATGGCAACCCGGCCAGGGAATTTTTGATAGCCATCCAAAAAGATAATGATTTCACTTCATCTTCACAGACATCGGGATGAAAACGGATCCCGCCTTTGCCGGCACCCAGAGCATCATTGAAAAGGATTCTCCAAGCCGGATATTTCTGGCCATCGACTTCCAGTTCAGCTGCCTTGACTCTCTTAGGAGTCGACAAGAGTTCGATCTCCTTGTCATTCAAATTTTCAATCTCTTTGATATCCTGCAAACGAGACAGGATGTTATCAAAAGTTGCCATATGTTTTTTTATTATTTTGCCAAAGCTTCACTGATTTCCTTAGCTAATCCGGCCTTATCGCGCAAACCGACAAAGTCAGCAATGACCTGCCCATCTTTGAATAATTTCATGTTAGGGATGCTCTGGATATTGTATTGCATAGCCAGATCCTGATTGACAGCGTCTTCAGTGTTAACCTTAGCGATCTTAACAGTGCCTTCCAGCTCGCCAGCTAACTCATCCAGGACTGGAGCCATCATCCGGCAAGGACCGCACCAAGGAGCCCAAAAATCCACCAAGACTGGGGTTTTGGAATCCAAGACCTCGGCGGTAAAATTATCTTTTGTTAACTCTAATGCATTAGACATAAAATTTATTAATCAGAATAAAAAGCATGAGTATTTTTATCCTGATTGTAATTATAATTATTTCTTAGCGATCTCCGAAAAGATCTTTTTTAATTGCTCTCTCTCCGCCGGCTGATTGCGGTTCAAGCAGCATTCAAACTCGCTCTCCATGTATTTTTCCATCAAGGAAGAAACGGCCGATTTGATAGCCTTGAGCTGGGTGATAACCTTAAAGCAATCCGGCTGCGGTTCCGCCATCATCTTATTGACGCCGGCTAATTGGCCGGTGATATTGTTGATTCTTTGAGTAAATGTTTTATCCATATGACACTATTATACTATACACCCCCTGGGGGTGTCAATACTTATAAAATCATTGGAAAAATGCTATTATTAATAAATAATAAATTAACCCAAAAATATGGACATCAAAGACCTGATGAAAAACATCAAGAATATGACCAGCGACCAGATTGAAAACAAATTAGACCAAATGGTCCGGAGCAATTCCCGTTTTTCTAACCTAGATGAAAAGAATAAAGAAATAGTCTTGGACCTGATTAATGATTACAAAAAAGATATCAGGGAGGGCATCAGCATCACCTCAGACAAGATCCAAAGAGACACCCATCCTCTATACGAAAAACGGCTAAGCCTTGGCTTAACCGAAAAGGATATTGAAGATATCCGAGAAATACTAAAGGCGTTCCGAGCTTAAGCCTTCTTCAAAAATAGATAATAATTGAATTTGTCTTTCACGATCTTCTCTATTTTCAAATCAGCTTTCCGGCTGATTTTTTTTAGTTCTGGAATAGTAAAGGCATGATAATAACGCAAACTGACTTTGGTACCGCTGGAATTCTTCCAGAAGAATAGAATATCGCCGAAATTTAGTCTGTCCTTGGAGAACAGATGCTTGAAATAGCTCGAGAAAATCAATTTCAGATACTTGGCTTGAGACCATAGATTCCAGACGCTGACAATCAATTCGCCCTCAGGAGATAACTTGTTAGCCATCTGACTCAAAGCCTCGACTTGCAATTTCTTTCCCGGCAGATGATGCAGGACGGCAACGCTGAAGACATAATCGAAACCATTTTCCGGCAAGCGGTCTAAAGTCAAAACATCTTCTACTAAAAATCGATAATCAGGATAATTAGCCTGAGCCAATTTAACCAGGCTCCGGCTACTATCAACTCCTAAATAATCGACCTTCTTGTCTTCCAAGACTTCAATCAAACGGCCATTGCCGCAACCGACATCCAAAACCCGGGAGCCAACCTTGACCCGGCGTGAAAAATCATTCAAGCTCGGCCAGATATATTTTTTTCGGGAAGCATTGAATTCCACCGCAATATCCGAATAATTGACTTTGACGATATTCAATATCCTATCTTGGGTTTTCTTGTTCATATGATTAATATTCGCCTAAATAACTAGTAGTCTTGACGGTCGGCCCCTTCTTCAGGCAGACATCGCAGCGGCCGCATTTCTGGGAACCATGATCGCCAAAGTAATCTAAGATATACTGCTGGCGGCAATTTTCAGAATAGACATACGACTCCATCTCGTCTAACTTTTCATACGCACGGCGCTCCTTATCCTTCAAGGCAGAAAAATCTAAGTCCAGATCGGCCGGATGGACAGACTTCAAAACCTTGATCTCCGTTCCTTTAAACGGCGGACGATATTCCAATAGTCCCTGCTCTTCCAACTTCTTGATCGTCCTGATCAAGGCTTCCCGCTTTACTTCCAAGACAGAAGATATCTCCTCTAAACTTATTTCCCAACCTTGTTGCAACTCAGAACTGAATCGATCAATCAATTTGGAAAATACTTCAATCTGGGTCTTAGCTCTTTTCCCTAACGATTGGAGCATCTGATCCAAATCCGCCTTAGCTTGCAAAAAAGCATTGGTAGTCTTTTCATTAGGACGGGAAATGAGGCCTTCCCGTTCCAAAATCTTGAGCGAAGTTCCGATGGCCATTTCCGGTACTGGCTCAGATAATTTCTGGCCTAATTCTGCATAAGTGATCAAGATTGATTCTCCCGGGTTGTCACTGGCCCGATGACGCAGGAAATCATATATCTCCAAAATGATATGGGCTCCCGGATTATCACCTTTGATAAAGAACTCGCGCAGGTAACGGTCTCGCGGTGAATAAAGAAGTAGGCAAAAACTGTCCTTTCCATCTCTGCCAGCCCGACCAGCTTCTTGGTAGTAAGCCTCAATCGTTCCCGGCATATCATGATGAATAACATAGCGGATGTCCTTCTTATTGATACCCAAACCGAAAGCATTAGTAGCCACCACCACTTGAGCTTCGCCGTTCATAAAGCTATTCTGAACCCACTCACGACTCTCCGGATCCATCCCGGCATGATAAGTAACTGCCCGGACATCATATCCGGTCAGCATATCAACTAACTCATCCGCCTTGCTCCGAGTTCCGACATAGACTATCCCGGACTGGTCCGGAGCGTTCCTGATAAAATCAACAATCGTGTCAGTCTTGGCCCGATCATTCAAAGAAGCTACGCCGAATTGCAAATTAGGCCGAGCAAAGCCGGTAATGATCATAGTGGGATTATCCAGATTGAGCTGCTTGATAATATCATCTCGAACTTCCGGGGTGGCAGTTGCCGTCAAAGCGACTACCGGCGGATTGCCCACCAGCTTGATAGACTGGCGCAACCTGAGATAGCTAGGACGGAAATCATGTCCCCATTGGCTGATACAATGAGCCTCATCAATAGCAAACAAAGAAACCTTGAAGTCATTCAAGCTTTCCACAAACGCCTGATTATAAAACCGCTCCGGAGCTATATAGACTATCTTGAATTGACCAGACTTGATCTGGGCCAAACGTTCATCCACTTCACCTTGAGAGATAGAGGAATTGATGAAGGTCGCCGGAATCCCAGCCTGTAATAAAGAATCGACCTGATCCTTCATTAAGGAAATTAAAGGAGAGATGACAATAGTCACCCCGTCCAATACTAAAGCCGGCAACTGGAAAATCAACGACTTTCCACCACCGGTTGGCATGACGACTACCGTATCCTTCCCGGCCAAGAGGCTATCGATAGCCTCTTCCTGTCCGGGACGAAAAGTATCATAACCGAAATGTATTTTAAGCAATTGAGCTGCTTCTTCTTTCTTTCCCATATATGACTTGACAATGATTGAAAATTAAGTTAACCTTATTCACCATGTTCAACCAAAATTTATATTAAGATGATTAAAAGAGAAAACAACGGCACGAAGTTAAACAAACCGATTCAATTAAGTGGATTCCTGACAGCCCAAAAATTGGCTAAACTGGAACAATTATCAGCAAGAAAATCCGCAACAAACCAAACGAACTACAACGGAATTTCCGTAAGCAACATTGAACATCGTACCGTTTATAAGAACGGGTTATTCTGTTTCAACGTTTCAATCCAGGTTGATCGTAAAAAGATCGAACCGGCTGATCTCTCCGAACTGCGAGAAATCTTCGACCGGAAAAAAGCTAAATAAAAACAAAAAAGCTCAACTGAGCCAAACAAGAGAAGCCAACGCTTCCCTTTTTTATTACTTCTCCTTATTAATCTTAGTCCGCTTGAATATTTCCAAGACATTCTTGAAAAGCATCGCTATAGTCATCGGTCCGACACCGCCCGGTACCGGAGTAATATATGAAACAATCTCTTGGACATCATCAAAATCAACATCGCCCAAAACTTTTCCGGCTACTTTCGTAATCCCGATATCGATAACCACTACATCCTTCTTCAGGACATCTTTCTTGATAAAATGCGGCAATCCCAAAGCGGTAATCAGGACATCAGCCTCTTGGCTAGCGGCCTTGATTTCATTATATTTCAATTCGCTTTCGGCTTCCTCTAACTTATCAAAATCGCCGACAGCACATAAATTGACACTAGCGCCTTCAGCCTCCAAAATACTCTTGAGGGATTGGCCAAATATATCCGAATTGAACAAGATGCAAGCTTTCTTCCCGGCTAAAGGATATTTAATCTCTTCCATTATCCGTAAAACAGAAGCAAAGACCGGGGACACGATATAATCCGGATGATCCTTATGGAAGCCGTCGACATCTTTCTTCGGGTCGATAGCGCTGATCAATTTGTCAGTATCGAATTTGTCCGGCAGAGGCAATTGGATCAGGATGCCATCGATCGTTTCATCGGCATTCAAGAAATTGATCACTTCCAAGATTTCCGCCTCAGAAACAGTTTCATCTAAGCGATATAAATGGGTGTCGATTCCGACCTTCTTGGCTTCTTTTTCCTTCAATGAAACATAAAGCTTAGAGTCCTCCCGGTCATTAGCCAAAATAATAGCCAAGTTAGGTCTTGGCCCTTTGAATCCATGTATTTCTGCGGCAACTTCATCCTTGATCTTCTCCGCAATCTTTTTGCCATCAATTAATTCCATAATATTATCTGGGGGTCGGGAATTGCAAACACAAATTCCGAACTTCAGTCTTTAGATTATTTAAATAAGCCGCATCATCCTTGTGGGCTAAAGCCGAATCGATCAAGTTGACGATTTTCTGCATCTCCGCTTCACCCATTCCTCTGGTGGTGACAGCTGGGGTACCGATCCGGACTCCGGAAGGATTCATCGGCGGATTAGGATCATCCGGGACAGTAGAACGGGAAACCGAGATCCCGGCTTGTTCCAAAGCCTTCTCCGCTTCCTTGCCGCTCAGCCCTTTATTACTCAAATTCAAAACTAACAGATGATTGTCAGTACCGCCAGAAACTATCCGATAATCCAAAGCCAAGAAACTGGCTGCCATGGCTTGGGCATTAGCAATAACCTTCTTGGCATAGACCTTGAATTCCGGTTGTAAAGCTTCGCCGAAAGCTACCGCTTTGGCAGCTGTGATATGGTCATGCGGACCGCCTTGCATACCTGGGAAGACCGCTCGGTCAACTTGCTTGGCATATTGCTCCTGACACATGATAATGGCTCCTCTCGGACCGCGCAAAGTCTTGTGAGTGGTGGTTGAAACCACATCAAAAAAAGGCACTGGGTTAGCCAATTCTCCAGCGGCAATCAAGCCAGCGATATGAGCGATGTCAGCAAAGGTGTAAGCTCCAATCTCATCGGCAATTTCCTTGAATCTCTTCCAATCAATCTCACGGCTATAAGCACTGAAACCGGCCACAATCATTTTCGGCTTTTCCGCTTTAGCCAAACGATAAACTTCATCCATATCGATCCGACCGGTTTTTGGATCCAATCCATATTGGATAAAATTATATAAGCGGCCAGAAAAATTAACGCTATGGCCATGAGACAAATGTCCGCCATGATCCAATCTTAATCCCAGAACTTTATCTCCCGGTTCCAAGAAAGCCATATAGACAGCCGCATTAGCCGGCGAACCGGAAAGCGGTTGGACATTGACATGAGGTGCTGAAAATAATTCCTTAGCCCGACTGACAGCCAAGTCTTCCATCTTATCTATTACTTCATTGCCACCATAATAACGTTTGCCACTATAACCTTCGCTATATTTATTAGCCAAGACTGTCGACATAGCCTCAAGCACCGCTGGAGAAACATAGTTCTCAGAGGCGATCAATTCTAACTCTTCATCTTGGCGGGAAGCTTCCGCAGCAATAATCTTACAGGCTTCCGGATCCTGTTTTTTCAGGAAATCATATTGAGGCATATATAGATATGATAATGCAGTTAAGGGCTTTTGTCAAAAGGGCCAAAAAATCCCAAAAAGCCACAAAATAGGGATATTTTTCCAAATACTATTGACAGAATTATATAAAAATGTTATAATGTACCTGTTAGAATCAAAGATCTTTGACAGCTTCATGACTAATTTATTTCTCAGTTAAGAGCTCGGAAACTTCGAACTTTCAACTGAGAAATAAATAAAAAAATAATTAAAAAAATCGAGTCATGAAAACAACAGCCATATCACTGGTCATCGTGTTGACCTTCGCCATTTCTGTTTCTGTATCGGCCCAAAATGCCGGTGGAACGTTTATCCCGACTACCAGCGTGTATGCCGGAGACTTAACCACTGAAAAATACCAGGAAAAGATCAACGTCATCGACGCTGAAATCGCTAAACTGGAAGCTAAGAGGACAGCTGAACTGGAAACATTGACCGACGAGTACAAGGATAATATGCCTAAAACTCCGAAGTCTTCAAAGAAAACCAAAACCGTTACTGTAGAAAATCCCAAAGGAAAGAAAACCTTAGCTGAACTTTATGCTGAGGACGACACCACGACAGTGACCAAAACCGTTACCACTACCGAAGATCCTGCTAACGATTATGCTAACACCAAAGCTGCTTATGACGCTGATTACAAAGCTTCAAAAGAAGCTATCAACGCCAAATATGACGCTTTGATTGACAAGCTTAACGAGCAAAGACTGGCAGTAACTGAAGCCATGGTCAACTCCAATGGCAATTATGTCGCTTCTACCACCTCCGCTTCCGGCGCCGCCAACCTGTATACTTCTATCAAGTACGCAGACAATATCGGCAAGACTAACACATCCGGAACCGTAACCAGCACCCAGCCTGGACAGACGATCGTTATGCTTTATGCCTACAATTCGTCCCAGAGCACAGTGGTAATCACTAGCGCTCCATTCAACGCTAACGGTAGCGGCCTGACATTAGCTCCGGGAGAAAAAAGCGTCATCAAATATGCTATTTCAACTGGAATCTATTCACTGACCTACACTGAATACCGCTCCAACTCTGGCGTTACCCGTTCGGTCAGCAAGAACATTCCAATCAGTGCTAATGGCGGCAATGCTGTCATTATCTACGACAAGTAAGGTTCTAACCAAAAAAACAAAAAAGCACTCAATAAAATGAGTGCTTCTTTTTTTACAAAAAATATTATATTACTCTGGAATAGTGCCTTGGCCGGAGTTGGTTTGAGGAGTGGCTGCATTATAAGGCAATCGGGTAAAGACAAAAGCTGTAATAGCATAAGCTGACAATATTATCACTAAACCGATAACCGCTGTCTTGATCCGAGCCATAGCTCCTTCCACTTGCTTCTCATCACCACCGGCAGTCATCCACTGATAACCTCCCAAGACTAAAAGCACCAAGAAGACTATTCCCAATAAACTTAAGACTACCCGGATAACCAAAGCAATCACATCTTCAAAACGAGTACTGGTGTCAAACCCGGCTTTAGAAGTCAAAGCATCGGTTTGAGCAGTAATACCGCTCGAAGTAGATAATAACCCGGCCTGGCTAGCCACCGGAACCAAAAGTCCTAGAGCTAATATGGCTAAAAGGAATAATGGTGCAATTTTCTTAATAATATTCATAAGTTTATTCCATTAATTATTAAAGCAAATAATTAGAAATGAAGGCCCAGATGGCATAAGCCGATAAAGTGATAACCAGCCCGATGATTGCTGTCTTAATCCGATCCTTGGCCTTGCTGACATCATCTTCATTGCCCCCGGCCATCATCCATTTGAAACCAGCCAAGATTATCAAGATGACGAAGATAACACCCAACAAGCTCAAAGCGACATTGATAACCATACCAACAATTTCAGCTAAAGTAGTTTTGGTGGCAGCGGCATAAGGGCCAGCCGAACCGGAACCGGTATTCTGTAAACGATCCAGCGGCGAAGAACTGGCAGCAAACACGAAATAGGGCAAGGTCAATAAAGCGATTAAAGCGATCAAAATTGAGGTTTGTTGGATAAACTTTTTCATATTTTTATTTTATTTTAGAAATTTAAACAGAACCGATATTACCTCCCGGCAGCAAGGCGCTGATAACGAAATAACTGATAGCATAAGCGGCTACGACAATTATCAAACCGATGAGGGAGTCAACGATAATACCCTTGGCTTTAGTAACTTTCTGTTCATCGCCTCCGGCTATCATCCACAAGACGCCGCCATAAATAGTCAAACCGACAAAAATAACACCCAATAAAGTCAATAAAGCGGATATAGCTGTGCTGATAATCTGTTCCGGGGTCAAAGCACCGGCATTTCCAGCAATATTATAACGAGCATTATAAGCTGCAGAATCCAAACGATCCTGATTAGAATAAACATCTAAAGTATCAACCCGGAAAGCATTATTCAAATTAGCTGCACTCACCGAGCAGAATGGAATTACCAAAAACAGGATAGCAGCCAGCCAAGAAAATGATTTTAAAAAGATATTTTTCATAAGATAACCTATTGCAAAGTTTGATTGACAAAAGTGCTGGTGACAAAATAAGTGATGGCATAAGCTGCCGCAATAATCACCAGACCGATAATCGAATCGATAATGATATTCTTGGCTCGATCGACATCCTTTTCGTTACCGCGAGCAGTCATCCACATAATGCCTCCGAAGATCATTAAGATTAAAAATATTACACCCAAGAAAGACAAGACAACAGTTATGATAGATCCGATTGCTCCTTCTAAAGTCGTACCGGCACCGAATAAGCGCTGATTATAATGTCCGGTAGTCTTAGCCGTAGTATCCAAACCAGTATTAGCGGTGAAGCTGTAAGCTGAAACTGCTCGAGAAAACAAAAGTATTCCAATAATGGCCAAAGCTCCAATTAATTTATTCTTTTGATATTTAATCATATGCCTTTTGCTTTATTATTGATTAAAAATTACTAACACACTCACAAGCATTTGGATCGCATACCATACCAGGACCAAATTCATCCTCGCATTCAAAAGAGTTAACGCACTGAGCCATCGGATCATTCTCACAGCTAGTAATAGCCTCGCATGCACATGCATCATTACAGAATTGACCTGTTTCACATTTAAGATTATCAGGAACACAAACATCTGTAGCTGAGCTGCAGCCCCCGGATTGAGTATTAATCTGGACTGTTTCCGTCACGTTCCCTTGGCCAGCATCGGTTCCTGGCTGGGCTGGTAAGGCGCCTGTATCAGTTAATTGGCGACCGATGAAGGCGGTAATGGCATAGGCTGATAAAATGATTACCAAACCGATAACAGCTGAAATCAAAATATTTTTAGCTTGTTCGGTCTTCTTTTCATTACCAGCGGCAGTCATCCATAAGAAACCGGCAAATATTACTAGAATTAATAAGAAAACTCCGACAAAAGAAATGATAGAACCGACGATAGCACCGAACTTAGATGACAAAAATTGTCCTGCCCCTTGGCTAGTAACACTCTGGACATTGAAAGGCGCGGAAAGATTTCCGGCGGTTATAGTCTGGCTCAAGCCGTAATCACCGGCTGCTAGAGCCTTATTGATAATAAGAAATAGGAACAAGAAAACTATCAATGAAACTAAAGGAAAAATAACCTTATTAATCTTCTTCTTCATAAATATATAGAAAATTATTAAATGATTGATGACAAATCAAAACTCCAAATCCCTGTTTAGGAATCCGGATTAGGAACGATAAGCGGTGTCTAAATTTTTTTCTAATGAAACCATAACAAACCTGGGAAACTGGAAAAGATTTCCACTACTTCAGGCATAAATCTAGCTTCTGCCCGAGGGAGTGGCCCCATTCCTGAAGAATAGGGACCCACTTTTCCGAAATCGATTTCTGAAAAATAAAGACTAAGAATTATTTGTCGCATTGATAAGTTGATTCAATACGAAAGAAGCGATACCCCAAGAAGCTAAGATGATGACTAAACCGATAACACCGGCACCCATCAATTTTTTAGACTCAGAGACCTTATCTTCGTTACCAGCGGCAGTCATCCATTTGAAACCACCTAACAAGATGATAACAACAGCGATGATACCCAAGAACATCATAGCAGTATTGATAATACGAGCAATGATCTTTCTAGGATCTTCACTACCCAATTGGATTTGTTCACTGATTTCATTAACGCCGACATCAAGAGCATGAGCTCTCAAGCCGAACAGCAAAACGCCACCGACTGTTAAGATAGCAAAAGATAATAAATTCTTCATGATTTTTTTATTCATAGTTCACCGCCTTTCTAGTTTTAATTGTTAATATTATTATTTAAATAATAGCACATTTTTAAAATAAAAACAAATATGTTAGACTTAACTTATATGAAAAAAACCTCTTTATTAAAGTTTAGTACGATTATCTGGATGCTGTTCTATATTTTAGTTTTTGCCTTATTTTTAAAGCATTCGTACTCATACTTAGACCCGGATTTCGGCTGGCATCTAAAAACCGGGGAGGAAATCATCTCAACCAACAAAGTCCCCACTATTAACCAAGTCGACTATACACTTTCCGGGCAATCTTGGGTGGACCATGAATGGCTAGCTAATGCCGCCGTCTATTGGGTTTATACCAATTGGGGCTATCTAGCCATCAACATCATCTTTGCCCTTATACCTTTATTGTCCCTCCTGATTCTCAATCGTTTTATCATCAAAGAATATACCAAAGAAAGAACAAATATCTGGTTGTTCATCTTAATTGAGATCATGGGGATAATAGCCTTTATCCCGCATTTCGGCGTCAGGATGCAAGAAATCACTTTCTTGTGCGTTCTCTTGCTTTCTCTTATCCTATATTATTATAACAAAAACAAACGCTGGACCACTCTCTTGTGGCTCCTGCCTCTATTCTATTTCTGGGCTAACACCCACGGCGGGTTCTTAGCCGGCTGGGTAATTCTCTTCTTGTTCTTCGCGGCCAAGATCACCGAACACATATTGCATCGATTCCTGGATTGGAAATTTATGGATTTCAAAAATGTCCTAACCCTGAAGCAGATTGGAACCTACTCTTTGATTTCCCTTGGCGCCCTAACCACCACTTTCTTCACCCCCTATGGGATTAAACTATATGAATTCTTCGGCACCTACACCAACACCTTCTACTTTAACTACATCCTAGAATGGCTACCGCAATGGAATTACCCGTATGTCTATTGGCAGTGTATCTTTATCGGCATCGTAATCTCAGCTTTATTGATCAACTTGATCTATATCTGCCAAAAGAAATCTAACCAGAAATTAGACCTCTGGCAGATGGGAATAATAGTCGGATTTACCATTATGGCCATCAAATCCCGCCGGCATTTCCCTTTGTTGTTTATAATTTCCGCTCCTTGGCTCATAGCTTTCATCACTGATTTTCTGGGGCTCAAGGCGGTAAATTTCAAATATTTCAAAAGCCGGAGCAATAATATCTTGATCAATCTCTTTCTCTTCTTCTGTTTTTTGATTGTCTCATTGAATGTCATAATTTCCACTAATTTTATCAACGATCCATTTGATTCTTTCTGTGAGAATAAAAAATCTTCCCGACAGAACGAATTCCTTTTCCCTTGCCAAGCCATTTCTATCTTGAAATCAAATCCGGAGTATCGAGACCTAAAATTATTTAACAACTTCGGCTGGGGCGGCTTCCTCATCTGGACCTGGCCGGAAAAACAACTATTCATCGATGGCCGCTTACCCCAAGCTAACTATGAAAACCGCTCTCTGCTAGAAGAATATTGGGATTTTTTTGAAGAAAACCGGGCCCAAAGCCAGCTGGAAAAACATCAGATCCAAATTGTATTATTATATGACAATTCCCAGCCAACAAAGCTCAGCTGGTTTGAAAAGAATTTTTTATTCATGAATGAGACTGATTTCAATCAGCCCAACACTTTAAAACAATATCTGGATGGCAGCTCGGAATGGAAAATGGTCCACTCCGATAATATCGCCAAGATCTATATACGAAAATAAATAATCGACTCCAAATGGACTACCGCGATTTCCAAAAACTACAAACAGCCAAAGAAGAGCATTTCTGGTATAGAGCCCGGCGTCTTTTGATTTCCAATCTGTTGCAAACAGCCTTGAAGAATAATGACCCTGAACGCCGGATAATCGAAATTGGCTGCGGCACCGGAGTCCAGCTTCCGCTCCTAGCCCAATATGGATCAGTGGAAGGATTAGATCTGGTTCCAGAAAGCATTGCTGAAATCAAAAAAGCTGGTTTCTCTGGCCGAGTCCATAATATAGAAACTGAGACCCTGGAAGAAAACACAACTGACGCCATCGCCTGCTTCGATGTTTTGGAACATCTCCGAGACGACCAAGCGGCCTTGGAAAAGATTGCTCAAGCTCTCAAGCCTAATGGCCTATTTTTATTCAGCGTTCCGGCTACCCCTTGGCTTTTCGGTCCGCATGACCGAGCCGCCAGCCATTATCGCCGCTATAGCCGAAAAGAGATTAAAAAAAAGTTAAACCAAGGCGGCTTAGAAATAAAATTGATCGGATATTGGAATTCTTGGATGTTTCCAGCTATTATATTAATGAGGTTGATAAAAAAAATCATAACCCCCAAAAACCAAGCCGATTCCGATACCAAGCCATTACCCAAACTATTGAATAGCTTCTTATACCGACTGCTAGCTGCTGAAACCAGAGCGATCAATAAAGGATTCAGGCTACCCTGGGGACTCAGTCTCTATGGCTATGCTATTAAGAAATAATATGAGAATCGAATTCTGCCTGCCAATTTATAATGAAGAAAAAATCCTGGCTGACAGCAGTCGCAAGCTATACGATTTTTTAATTAGCCAAGATTTTCCTTTCGACTGGCAGATAGTAATCGTCATCAATGGCTCATCTGATTCCTCCCCGGCTATTGCCCACAGCCTAAGCCAAGAATTTCCCGGAAAAATAAGCTTCCAAAATATCAGCCAACCCGGACGCGGCCAAGCCTTGAAACGCTATTGGCTTTCCAGCCAAGCTGATATTTTCGTTTATATGGATATCGATCTGGCAGTTTCCCTAGAAGCTATCCCGCGCTTAATCCAACCGATCCTCGACGGCGAATACCAGCTGGCGGTCGGCTCTCGTCTCTTGCCAGACTCCAAGATAGAACGCTCTTTTATTAGGGAACTAAGCTCCCAAACCTATAACGTCCTCGCCCGACTATTATTAGGACACCGGCTATCCGACATGCAATGCGGCTTCAAGGCTATCACCAAACCAGCCTTCCTGTCCATCGCTCCTTACCTAGAAGACCCCCATTGGTTTTTCGATACTGAAATGATAGCCATCAGCAAAGCTGCCGGCTACAAGATAAAGGAAATACCGGTCAATTGGCAAGAAAATCGCTATGACAAACGCAAAAGCAAAGTTAAGCTGCTACATGACTCCAGCAAGATGTTCCGGAATCTTCTCAAGCTAAAGCAACGATTACCCAAGATAATCAAAAATATAAAAAAATAAAAATGGCTCCGATTAAGAGCCATTTTTATATAAACTGATCTAATGATTTATTTTGGCAGATACTTGCTGAAATTCTTCTGCTCTTCTGTTCGTTTCTTGATAGCCGGAATCTTCTTGAATCCTTTAAACAAGTTCCAACCCCAGATAGCCATTTCGATCAACCACAGCAACATCCAAAAATGAGAGGAAAAGAAAGGCACTTCTTCATAGATAAAAAATCCCAAAAAAGCGGAGATGATCACGTTAGTCAAGAAGAAATTGAACAAGCTATCGCGCAATTTTGAATATAAATCTTTTTTCTTTTTCAAAAAAAACATGACGAAAGATCCAACCAACAAAAGAGCAGCAAAAGACATCAAGATAATCTTAGCCCGATCAGACAAAGGAATGTAATAATAATTGAACCAAAAATGTAAAGTTAACAAATCTCCCATAATTATTAGTTTAGTTTTTTAAAGACCAGGCCGTAATGGAACTTACCCGGATTGAATTCTGATTCTAATTCCAAATCCAATTTACCGAGGGTCGTTTTTAACTTGGCCTCTTTGATATGCTGTTCCTTAGCTGGGCCGAAAGGATGCTCGTCATCCCATTCAACGACTATCAATTTACCTCCTGGTTTTATCATTCTAATGCTTTCACGGAGCATGTCAAGACTGTTCTTGGCCTGATAAAGGGTATTAATCATCAAGGCAGCATCCAATTGACCAGCCTCTATTTTAGTAGCTCCATAAATCTCCAAATTGCTCCAAACGGTCTCGACTTGAGTCAGATTTTCTAAACGAGCCCGGCGAGAAATGTCATCCAAGGCACTTTTGATAATATCAACGGCATAAACCTTGCCCTGTTTTCCAACTAGATGGGCCAAGGGAAAAACAAAAAATCCGAAATTGCCACAACCTAAATCAGCCACCTGTAAATGATCTTTTTCCGGCAATTCTTTCAGGATCAAATCAACATTCAGTAAAGTATTCTTAGTAATCATATTTTTATTCCACTAATATTTGGCGGGTAACGGTCTGTTCCCGGCTATATTTTTTTTTAGCTTTAACGACGATAATATTGACGCCTTTCTTCAGGGCAATGGTTTGAGAAAACCCGCCGCTCTTGTCAATCAGGACCACCTGGCCATTGATAGCCACCTCGCTCTCCGGTTCAGTCTCACCTTTGATATTGATGCTTAATTCGGTTTGCACCTTGTTGCCGGAAGGCTCTAAGATTTGCAAATCAGGAGCAGCCGTAATCTTCTTTAGGTAGATTCCCAGATAAAGGACACAAGTGATAATCGCCAGGATGACAAGGGCATTACGGAAAAGCTTAGGAAAAACTATCAGCTTATGCTTCTTGATCACCTTCTTGGAAAAAACATCCTCTGCTTCGCCGGCATAAATCTTTCTTTCCTTAACAAAATTCTTCACGATATTCTTATAGTCTAGCCCCAAGAGACCAACATACTTCTTTAAGAATATCTTTCCGTAGATACCGCCTGGCAAAAAAGCATATTCTTCATCTTCTAAAGCATTGACGTATTCCGGCTTAACCTTTAATTTTCTAGAAATATCTTCAACACTCCATCCTTTCTGCAGACGAGTCGAACGTAATTGGTCACCGATACTTTTATATTCGGACAAGACCTGACGGGCGGTAAAAGCAGTCATAGATTAATTAATTAATTAGGTTGGCAGCACAAAACATCCTTAGGTTGAGAAGCACAGAAACCGGTTTTACAATTCTTACCATTAGCCTTATTCATACAGCTATAACCCTGGTCCTTCAGGGAATCACATTTATCAGGTACAGTACTGATAGACTTTGGAACGGCTGTCGTTCCAGACCACTTGAGACCCATGGCTGACATGGAGAACTGGATAATCATATAGCTACAAAAGACGATTACTAAACCGACGACCGAACTGATCAAAATACTCTTGCCTTTATCTACAGTCTTAGAATTTCCGGCAGAAATCAAAAACATAAAACCGCCAATCACGAACATTAACAAGGCTAGGGATCCGACTATACCCAAAATCCAATTAGCCACGTTTACCATCAGTTGGACTCCATCATTTAATTCGGTCGGATTAGTATTGGTAACTAAAGCTCCATAAGCTACAGAAGGGGCCAAGATTAAGGCTGCTGCTAAGACCGATATTAATGAGAATTTTCTATTAAAAATATTTTTCATATTGGTAAATTATTGACTCAAAGTTTGTTGGATACGGCTAGCCGCCAGACCCATAGCATCCGGAATCTCAGTTTCGTCGCTGATCGACTGATCGATCATATCAGCAAAAGCCTCTTCAGCGGCAACCGGATTATAACCTCGATACCAGCTCCGAGCTGTTAAGACCTCATCGGCAAAGACTCCGATCTCCGGATCTTCCCGCTGTTCCTTAATCAAAGACCTCAAAGCGGTTGGCTTCTTGACGCTAGCCAAATATGGCTTAACCTGTTCAGCTTTAGCCATATATTGGACAAAATCCCAAGCTTCATTGGTATATTGGCTTTTCTTGGAAACGACATTTACCCAATAATTAGCAAAATTAATATCAGCTGTAGAACCTTCAATCTGAGGCAATTTAGCAATGCCAAAATTCAATTTAGGAGCTCGAGTCTTGATGGTCGGCAAATGATAAGCATAGCCGAACATGAAAGCCAGCTTGCCGCTAACAAAAGAATCGACAGAACTATCTAAATCATTGTTCCAAGAATAAACCTCTTTTACCGGATTAGAAAAATCGGTATAGAAACGCAAAGCCGAATAACCCGGATTATAATCCTGGGTCTTAGATCCTTCCGGAACCAGCTGGAATGAAACATTATTATTAGTAGTCATCTGAGCTCCATTCTGTATCATCAGCACAGATAAAATATCGCTATACCTTTCGATATTACGGCTGCCTCCCAAAGCGACGCCAGATTGGATGATGTTGCCCTTCAAGTCCTGCTTGGTCAGACGTTTAACTGTCTGCTGGAATTCCCGATTCCAATAGGCTGGGATATCAGTAATGCCAGCATTATTAAGCAAATCGCGATTATAATACATCACCAAGGTATCCAAAGACATCGGCAGACCATACATCTTGCCGTCAATAATGACATCATCGTAGACTGTATCGACAAAATTATCCTTGACGTTCTTCGGGGTCAAGCTCTGGGTAATCCGAGTCTCAGCCACTACTTGCTTCTGGATAGTGCCTTGGGTGACCGGATAGACCATCGGGATCTGAGCTGGAGCCGGAGTCAACTTGCTCTGATATTTTCGAACCCAAGTATTGTTGATGGAAAATATGTCCGGACCGCGATCTTCCGCAAAAGCATTCAACAATTCGGATTCATATTCATTATAACGGAACTTGCGGTAATTAATAGTTATAAAAGGATGCAAGGCCTTGTAACTGGCGATGATTGGAGCTAGGTCGTCAGAATTATCCCAAACCCCCCAGATATTGAGAGTCACTGGCTTCATGGCTTCCTGGGTCTGCTGAGCGCTCTGCTTGCAGCCGAAACCAGAGGTCATGATAAAAGCAAAAAGCAAAAAAAGAGTGATGATTTTTTTGTTCATAATAGTTAAAATAAGCTGTTTATATTATAACAGAAAAAATAACGATAGACAATCAAAAAAGCCGCAAATGGCTTGCGGCTTCTAATCTAAATCTGGTTATATTCTAACGGTCCGTCTTAACGTCTTCCAATTTAACGCTCAAGAGCTGGGAAATGCCATCGGCTTGCATGGTGACGCCATATAAGATACTGGCTTTGCGCATCGAGGCTCGGTTATGGGTAATGACGATAAACTGGGTCTTATCGGACAAATCATCTAAAATCTTGGCCAAACGCTCCGAATTAGCTTCATCTAAAGCGGCATCAACCTCGTCCAAAACGACGAATGGCGAAGGATTGGCACTGATGATAGCACTGATCAAAGCGATAGCTGTCAAAGCTCGCTCACCGCCAGAAAGCATAGAGACTGATCTGATCTTTTTGCCTGGAGGGGTAGCTTCAATCTCGATACCAGCCAAACCGGTAGCATTATGCTTCTTCAAAAACTTAATCTTATTAAGGTTGTTATAATCTACTTGCTTCTGGTTTAAGACAACTGATCTCTCGTCTTCCTCCATTTCAGCATCAACTTTCTTTTCTTTAGTTTCCTCATCAGTCTCCATCACCTTGACGATCCGAGCCGAACCGCCATTGAACAATATCTTGAAGTACTCAGAGAATTTCTCAGAGATAACCTTAAATTCAGTATCAAACTTTTCCTTGATGGTCAGGTCTAATTCATAGATGATCTTTTCCAAAGACTTGATAGCTTCATTCAAATCGTTAGTCTGGGTGAAAAGGAAATCATAACGCTCCTTGGTACTCTCATATTCCTTGGCAATTTCCGGATCAATACCGCCGATCATATCTAATTGGCGCTTCAATCGTTCAATCTCTTCCTCGGCTTGAGCCAAATCAATTTCGCCTTCTGGTTTCTTGTTACGGATAGCAGCCAAGTCTAATTCATTAGCTCTGATATTATTTTCCAAATCTTCTAATTTGGTTTCTTGCCGAGCAGCACTGACTTTCAAGTCATTCAATTCTCCTCCCAATCCATTGATCTCATACTGCAAGCTCTGGATATTCTTCTGCAGTCCCAAAAGATGGTCGCGCTTGTTCTGCTGTTCAGCATTGAATCTGTCGATCCGTTCGCGCAAAGAAGCGATTTCCTGACGCAAAGAAGCAAGGCGTCCAGCAATGACTGATTTCTCTTTCCCGACATTAGCGTCATTGATCTCTGATAATTCATCACTAATCCGATTCTTCTTCAAAGCCGATTCCAAATCTTCCAATCTGGTCTCATACTTAGCAAAACTGATCCTGATTTCATTCAGCTGGTTATTGATAGTATTAACTTGGTTCTGAAAATGCTGCAATTCTTTCTGCTTGCTATATAAAGCTTCGCGCTCTTCCGCTGATTTCCGATTAATGATCTCCAATTCTTCACGCCAAGATTTAATCTGTTCATTGAGAGCGTTAACGCTGCTTTCCAGATCGGATTTTTTCTTTTCAACTTCCTTAGTGTCAACGCTAGTCTGGCTCTGGGATAGTTTCTGCGAGATGCCGGATAATTCTTTTTCGGTCTGGCGCTTCTTATCAGCTAGCAAACGGGATAATTGTTCTTTGGCGGAAATCTCCAGATTCAGATCGTTAATCTTGGTGTTCAAAACTTCTCTTTCCTGGGTCAAAGTTTCCAATTTGGCTTGGATCTGGCTCAATTCGGTCTGGCCTTTGGCACCGGTTGATAATTCTAAGATAGCATTGATATCAGCTCGGATTTCATTCAAGGCCGCCTTGATCTTTTCCAAATCAGACTCTTTTTCAGCTGATTCCAACTTGTCCAAGGAAGCTTTCAATTGCTCATTGATCTTCTGGATCTCGCTGTCTCCCACTTCCAAGCTGACCGCTCTCAAAGCCTTGTTCTCATCAGAGATCTTGGCTGTCAAAGCTTCTCTCTCGGAAACTAATTGGGATAATTTATTACGATTGGTTGAAACGAAATTCTGGATCTCAATCATTTCTTCGTCGGCCACAACCATCTCCTTGGTCAATTCCTGTTTCTTATTATTCAAGAATGACAAGTCGAATTGGCCGGATGACTCCATCTTCATTTCCAACCAAGCATTCAATTTGGACAATTCTTTTTCTGAACTATCTCTTTCTGATTGTAATTCTGACAGCTTTCTTCGCTTGGTTTCCAAGTCAGCTGAATCGCCCGCCTGATTCTTAGCGGTTTCAATTTCTACCTGCAAAGTCTCGATCTGAGCGATGAGTCCAGCTTTAGTCTTTTCTAATTCGCGCGGATCGCTATTCTCCGGCATTTCCGCTTTCATTCTCAACCAGTTCTCCAAGCGGCTAACTTGTCGAGATAAGGCATCTTCTTCTTCCCGCTTACGCGACAAAGACTGATGGAGTTCATTGAAATCATCGCCGATAGCTGGCTGGTTTTCTATCTGGCTCAATTCGGAGTTAAGAGAAACTAATTTATCTTCCTTGGCTAACTTATTCTTCTCTAATTCCAGGTAACGGTTATTAAGCTCATTCAAGCGGTCATTGAGTTCATGCCAATTATGACCGTAGTAATTATTACGCCAAGAACTAAGAGCTGTTTCGATCTCTTCCCGCTTCTTCAGCTTATCAACCTGGCGGGTCAAGCTCTTCAAGCGAGGTTCGATTTCATTCAATAGTATTTCAACCTGGTTCAAGTTCTCATAGCTGCCCTGCAACTTGTTCAAAGCGATATCCCGTTTGATCTGATATTGCTTGACACCGGTCGCTTCATCAAAGAAGTCCTTGCGTTCCGACAAGCTGGTATTCAAGAATCCTTCCACCATACCTTGGCCGATAACGCTGTATGTCTTCTGGCCGAAACTGGCTTTAGCTAATAGCATCTGGATATCAGTCAATCTGGCCCGGGTATTGTTAATCAAGTATTCGCTCTCTCCATCTCGGAAGATGCGACGGGTAATGACAATCTGTTCTTTGGTCAATAATAAATCGATCTTGTCTTCCGGGGCCGGTTCTTCTCCTTCCACTACTGGTTTTGGTTTGCGGCGGGTATCGACATTATTCAAATATAAAGACACCTCAGCCATACCTAAACGGCTCTTCTGATCCGAACCGGAGAAGATGACGTCATCGCTCCTCTTGCCACGCAAAGTCTTGATGCTTTGCTCGCCTAAAGCCCAGCGGACAGCATCCGCGGTATTGGATTTTCCGGAACCGTTAGGACCGACAATGGCGGTCAAGCCACGACGATTACCCTCGATGATACCAGGAAAAACCAACGTGTTCTTGTTGGCAAAAGATTTGAAACCCTGGATTTCTAATTTCTCTAGATACATAAGCAATAAAGTAAAGAGCCCTGATTCGGGCTATTTTCCTTTTTATTTTATCGCCGATTGTGTTATAGTTATAATATAATTTATTTTTTTAAAAAAGTAAAATACTTTATGATCATCTCCTTAAGCGGGGCTCACGGTTCCGGAAAATCAACTTTAGCTAAAGAACTGGCCGCCAGATTAGGCTGGCCCCGATACTATATGGGCGGACTAAGGCGCGAAACTGCTGCCAAAAGAGGGCTAACCTTAGCCGAGTATAACAAACTGGGTGAAAGCGACCCCCAGACCGATATGGAAGTCGATGAATACCAGAAAAAACTGGGGGAGACCCAAGATAATTTCATCATTGAAGGCCGGACCTCTTGGTATTTTATCCCCCATTCTTTGAAGATCTACTTAGATACCGATGAAGAAATTGGCGCCAAAAGAATCTGGAAGGATATTGAAGAGAAAGGAGCCAGAGGAAATGAGGATAAAGGCCTGAAAAGCTGGCAAGATGTCCTAGCCAGCCTGCGTCAGAGACTTCAGAGCGATATCGACCGCTACAAACGATATTACAATATTGACGTCCATGATAAAAACAATTATGATTATTATCTAGACGCTACCAACCTGACCCCAGAAGAAGTCTTAGAAAAGGTTTATGATTTCATAAAGGCTCATATTGACAAGAGCTAATTTTACTTATAATATAGGGAAAGTTGGATAAAACAATAATCTATTAAGTCACAAACGCCAATTTTTCGGCGTTTTGGCGCTTTATTTAAATAATATGGCTGAAACTAAAAAAGACCGTTCAATCGATTTGAAGCCAGGCATGACTGTCCGGGTTCACCAAAAAATCAAGGAATTGAATACCAAGGGTGAAGAAAAAGAAAGAATTCAATATTTTGAGGGCATCATCATTGCTCGCAAACATAACAAGGAAAAGGCAGCAACTATCACTGTTCGCAAGTCTTCCGATGGTATTGGCGTTGAAAAGATTTTCCCGATCAACCTGCCGACTATCACCAAGATTGAAATCAAGAAGATTGCTGAAGTTAAAAGAGCTAAATTGAATTTCTTGAAAGACAACAAATACAAGAAGAAATTGAAAGAAAAAACCGTTAAGATAGTTAAATAAGTTTTCAGGGCGAGTGGCGAAATTGGTAGACGCACAAGCTTGAGGGGCTTGCAGCTTAACCGCTGTGGAGGTTCAAATCCTCTCTCGCCCACAAGCTGATAAGGGCACATAGCTCAGCTGGTTAGAGCACTTCGTTTACACCGAAGGGGTCCAGGGTTCGAATCCTTGTGTGCCCACACAAAAAAGAACAGGCGAAAGCCTGTTTTTTTGTTTGACAAAACTAATGGATAATACTAATATCAAACCGACAAAAGATCTTTCAACAAATCACAAAAACTCATAACACATGGAATCAGAAAACACCCCCAGAATCATCTTTGCCGGTGACGGAAAAATAACAATCGGCGGATTAACCCAAGACAATATTGAAAAGATAATGGCGGCAATCAACAGCGACGCCTATTACATCAGAATCTCTGAAAAGAAAATAGAGGCCGTTCCTCGTTACCAGCCGCTACCCTCTCCGATGGAAGACTCTACTATGTTGCCTTTCTGGCGCATGGCCACCAAAGAAGAGGTGGGTCAGTTTGAAATATTCGGTGATGATGCTTGCAATAATGAAGTATATTATTCGCCGGTCATCATCATCCAGGGTCTCTGCGGCTATTACTACACCCCGGAAAAGTACAAATACTATGCCGAGAAACTGGTTTCATACGGATTTGATTGCCTCAGGTCAAGAAGAGGTGAGGATGGTAAGTTCTGGGAACTTTGGTATATGCCTTTATTCCTCGCCAGAGGAGAACTGGGGACTAAACTAAGTTTGGTCAATGAATCCGAAACGGAAGAAAGAAAGAACGCCAAACTAAAGATGGCAGTGGAGTTCATCAGAAAAGAAATCCAGTTCGGATCATTAGACGTCACTGTCCAGAAATTAGCCATGGCCACACCTGACTAACTGAACAAAAATTTGGAAAAGGCTCCTTATTAAGGGGCCTTTTATTTATTCCTCCTTGTATTTCCCCGCCACAATGCTATGATATAATCAATTAAGGATATAATTAACTAATAACAATAACTATGGGTAATTTTAGAGAAAAAAAGAATCGTGGTTTTGGAAAGAGAGAACGTTCAGAGCGACCAGCTATGCACAAAGCTATTTGTGCTGATTGCGGCCGTTCTTGCGAAGTGCCATTCAGACCGATTGGAGATAAACCGGTATATTGCAGCGACTGCTTCGGTCGCAAAGAAGATTCCGGCGGAAACCGTTTTGAGAGACGAGACAGCCGTCCAAGCTTCGGCGGCGAAAAGAAAATGTTTACTGCTATCTGTGACAAATGCGGCCGTTCTTGCGAAGTGCCGTTCAGACCGACTGGAGATAAACCGGTGTATTGCAGCGATTGCTTCAGCAAGAGCGACAAAGGTGCCAGCCATGCTCCAAGCGGCGATCAGTATAAGAAGCAATTCGAAATGTTAAATACCAAATTGGATAATATCATGAGAATGCTTTTCACCAAGGAAGAAAAACCAGTTGTCAAAGCTGCTCCCAAGGCAGTTGAGAAAAAAGTGGTAGCCAGCAAACCGGTAGAAAAAAAGATTGCAGCCAAGAAACCAGCAGCTAAAAAGGCAGTCGTTGCCAAGAAAGTTGCTGCCCCTAAAAAGGCTGTGGCGAAGAAAGTTGCAAAGAAGGCTGTTGCCAAGAAAAAGAAATAATCACTTTCATAATAAGAACGCAAAAGACAGGCTATTGGCCTGTCTTTTGTTATTCTGCTATAATTAAAACCATAAAAATAAACTGACAAAAATGCCTTCTTTCATCAGCCAAGACAGCGCGGAAACAACCGAGTTCGGCCGATCGCTTGCCCAAGAATTTGTTGGGGGAGAAGTTTTGGTTTTAACTGGAGATCTCGGCGCCGGAAAGACCTGCTTCAGCCAAGGAGTGGCTAAAGGATTGGGGATAAAGAAGAAGGTTAACAGCCCGACCTTCGTCGTCATGAAAGTCTATGACTTGAGAAATTCTAATGGACCAAAAAAATTCTGTCACATCGACGCCTATCGCTTAGAATCAGCTGAAGACCTGATTGCTATCGGCGCCTTAGACTACCTCAACCGAGCCGATACTGTAACGGTCATTGAATGGGCTGAGAAGGTTAAAGATATCTGGCCAACCAAAGCCATCCACATCGATATCCAGCACAAAACAGAAACAACCAGAAAAATAAATATCAAAAAGATAAGATAAAAGGAACCATTGATTGGTTCCTTTTTTGTTTCTTTAAATTACTCTTTGGGAATTTTTCTGATTTCAGCGAACGACCGGTCTCCATCACAGAAAGGGCAAGCTCCGACATGAAAATAATGATTAGAAAAAGATTTGATTTCTTCTTCCGGCTTTTGGCTTAAAATTTCCATAAGCCCCAAAGCATCATTATGTTCGACACCGAACAGGCTAGCACATCCCTGACAAAACACGCGAACAGCCGACCCTTTTTCCAAAGGCAGATTCAATCTGTCAATCGGAACAGGATGATCATAAGTCGCTTGAATCTTTCTCCCTTTTCCCAAAAAATTTTCTTTTGCGCCCATTATCTATTTTTTTGTTTCTATTCTATTGTTAAATTCGTTAACTTGTTCTTTCAAGTTCTCTACCAGATCCTTAGTGAATTTCGGAATCAGTTCGGCATCCCTTTCCGGATTATAGTCATCCTCATGATTGCTTAGGCTGAAGACGACATCACCAAAATACTTGCCGCCACGAGCCATCTTTTCCTGAGCGTTAGCCATCTTGGTCTCGGTCGATTCCTTGGTAATATCGACAGCAATATCAAAATTATATCCCTGCAAATTAATAGAAAAAATACCGTCAACGCCGCAATAATCAGCATTGGTGCCAAGAGCGCTATAGAAATTAACCGCCTTCGGTTCTAATTTTAATCTAGCGGCCAAAGACTTCTTCATATCAGAAATGAACGGAGTAGACGGACGACCAGACTGGGACCTCTTCACGATTTCAAACATCCCTTCTTTGGTCAATATCGGATTACGGATATTACGCAGATATTCTAAGCGAGCTTCCTCAATCAAGCCATTATACATTTCCATATTCCGACTCTTAATATCCTTAATAGCCAATCTCATTCCTTTTTCTTTCAACCTCTCTCCAGCCAAAGCCTCAATAGCCAGCTTCTTATACAAACCCTGATCGATACCGCCAAAAAATTCTTGCTCCAAAGCTACGCCGGATTTCTCCTCGCCTCTATTATTAAAAAAATTATTCTCGAATCCCATAGATTTATTGATTATCTTTTTTTATCAAGGTCTGGAACAAGATCCAGGAGATAGCTAAAACGATTAAGACATCAGCCAGATTGAAAATGGTAAAATAACGGCAAGACAGGTAATCGATGACATAGCCATATTGAACCCTGTCTATAAAGTTAGATATAGCACCAAAAAGTAATATTGTCAAGGGAAAGAAAGTGCCCCATTTCAATTTTTTGGCTAAAAATAAATAAAATAAATAACAAAAAATGCCTAATATTATCAACCCGGTCAGCCACAAAAGAGGATCTCCGCCAAAAGGCAAAGAAAAAGCGATATAATAATTAGGAATAAAGTCGAATTGGAGCCAGTTACCCAATAAAGGCTTGGGCATGACCCAAGTTCCCTGGCTGGCTATAGCCTTCAAAACCCTGTCAGCAACAAAAAACATAGCCGCTGCTAGCAAAGCTATGTTTTTTAATATAATCCTCTTATTCAACATTTTATTCAGCCTGGAGCTCGGTCTTGCAAGCAACGCAAGAACTGGCAGTCGGCCGAGCCTGAAGACGCTTGATGCTAATCGGTTTCTGGCAATATTTGCAGATGCCATAATTGCCTTTTTCAATCCGTTTCAAAGCGCTATCGATATCTTCCAAGGAGTCTTCTAAGACCTTCTCAGTAACGACATTAGCTGAATACTCACTGATTTCTTGGGCATTTTCATCCGGCTTATACCCATATTCCGGGAAAGCGGTGGTCCGATTATCGGTCTCATGTGAGTCCTTACGAGCCAAGTCATCCAGATCCCTCTTGATCTGTTCTTTTTGTTTCAATAAATTAGCCTTAATCTCTTCCAGGGAAGCGGCATCTAAAACTTCATTCTTTGTATTATTTTCTCCCATATTGTTAGTTTTTTCTCTGTTTATTAACTTATTGTATAGACCTATTATAGCCTATAATAGACCCTTTGACAAGGGTAAAGATATTTGCTAATATTTTTTCTAGTTATACAAGATATTATTTTCTGTATCACTTTTTATTTTGGAGTGGTAGCTCAGTTGGTTAGAGCGCTGCCCTGTCACGGCAGAGGTCGCGGGTTCGAGTCCCGTCCGCTCCGCACTCCGAAATAATGCGGGTATCGTATAGTGGCTATTATGCGACCTTGCCAAGGTCGAGAGAGGAGTCCGATTCTCCTTACCCGCTCATAGACAAAAGACAGAGTATTAACTCTGTCTTTTGTGTTATATGGAAAAGATCTGTATCCCCATTTTACAAATACGACACACTCTATTATAATAACAATACAAAAACTAGCTCTATAACTATGAAAACTAAAAGATTAGCCTTCACCCTTATCGAGTTATTAGTGGTCATCGCCATCATCGGTCTTTTGGCAACCATCTCTGTTCTGGCTTTGCAAAATGCTCGAGCTAAATCCCGTGATGCCAAGAGAGTGGCTGACATAAAGCAAGTGTCTACCGCCCTGGAATTATTCTTCAATGACAATAACCGATACCCGACTGCCGAGGAATGGAATACTGGAAAAATCTATTCCACTACTACTGGAGCCACCTCTACCTACATGCAAATCATCCCGAATGCCCCAACCCCAGCTGACGGAAACTGCGGTGATAACCAAAATGCTATCGGCTATATTCCTTCCTCCGACGGCACCTCCTATTCCATCTCTTTTTGTCTAGGCGGCAATACCGGGACCCTTGCTTCTGGACCTAAATGTCTGACTCCAGGCGGAATTTTAGATATAGACTGTAGCAATAGCGGTCCGAACAATTTTGTAGTTAGTTTCGGCGACTTAAACTATCAAGCCGCCTACTCCGTCCGACAAACTTCCGACGGCGGCTATATCATAGCCGGAATCACTAATGAACATGGAAACAACGAAATTTATGTAGTAAAGATAGATAACAGCGGCAACAAAATCTGGGAAAAAATTTACCTAAGCTCTGAAAATGCATATCGATTAGTATCGATAAAACAGACTTCCGATGGCGGATACATTGTAGCAACCACCATGGACCATAATGCTGGCGATGCCTATCTATTAAAAATCGATGCTTCCGGAAATGAAACCTGGAGTAATTATTTTGGGCAAGCCGGACTATGGGAAGGCGCCCAAAACGTCCAGCAGACTTCTGACGGCGGTTATATATTAACCGGTGTCGTCATGACGGCGACCGAAGGCTATGATGCTTATTTGCTTAAGGTCGATAGTAACGGAAATGAAACCTGGAATAATCATTTCGGTGGAACCGGCTACCAAGGAAGCTATTCTGTCCAGCAAACTTCCGACGGCGGCTATATATTAGCCGGACAAACATTCGACACCGCAACAAGTAATCACAACACTTACATGGTAAAAACCGATTCTTCCGGCAATCTAACCTGGGAGAAAGATTTTGAAAATTTAGGATATAAACCGGCTAACATTGTCCAACAAACTTTCGACGGCGGCTATGCATTAATAATCGGCAGCGACTCTAATGACGGAGATGCGCATATAATCAAAACGGATTCTTCCGGCAATCTAACTTGGGAGAAAAACTTCGGCGACTATCTATACCAATCATCCAATAGCGGACAACAGACTTCTGACGGCGGCTATATCATGGCTGGCACAAACGACATTAATAATTATGATGCCTATCTGATCAAAACGGATTCTTCCGGCAATCTAACTTGGGAAAAAAACTTCGGGGATTCCGTATATCAAGAAATCTATTCAGTTCAACAGACTTCTGACGGCGGCTATATATTGGCCGGGGAAACTGAAGCTAACGGAGGTGATTTTTATATAATAAAAACCGACGCCGATGGAAATGTCCAGTAATCAAAAGGCTGTCAAATAAAAATCCATTAAATCCGGCAATAATTGACTTTTACCAAAATATGTGTTATTATAGTAAATTCTAATCCAGCTCATTAATAACTAAAGATACTTTCTTAAACTCCCCCGAGACATGGCCACAACGCTATCAACCAACCAGACAGGATTCCGGCCGGCAAGCTCGCTCAAAATATTTTTTAGAAAAAGCCTCAACCTGATAGGTTATGAAAAAAAGATATCAGGAACGACAAGGATAGTATTCCTTTTCAAAGCTTTTGTGATCAAGCTGCCACGAATCCAATTCCGCCGAGGAATCAAGGGATTCCTCGCCTACCACCAAGAAGGCCTGAAGACCGTTTACAAACTAGGCTACAAGAAATACCGAGCCATCGAAAAAAGGCGCCGGGAAATCTATCGAGAATATCTGGAACAGATCAAAGGGATCCCCAAATACCAGATAGACAATACGTATCAGAAATTTCTCTTTGACGGCATCATGTCCAATTACCACGAATTCGTCTTCTCTCTCAGCGGCGAAGAAAATTCTTTCGCCACCCCCACCTACTTCTCCTTTTTCGGATCATTAAACATCCAAAAAAGAGGAAAAGAATTCCGGATGGGATATGACGAATTCCGATTCCGATTAGAAAGGATACTAAAGACAGCCGGCATCTTGGACACCTGCGAATACTGGAATGACAGCCATACGATGAATAATCCGCGGAACTTCTGCCAAAACGAACAAGGCAAATTATGCATCTTGGATTATGGAAATATCCGCTTGCATAATTTTCTGAAAGAGTATGGAAGATTGATCCAAGACAATTTCATCTTTCCAAACCGTCGAATCAGATTACACCAGATTCTTTTAAAGAAAAAAATAAAAAGGAAGCACTAAGCTTCCTTTTTTATTTTATCTGATCGACTAATGACTATGATTTCCTTCCGGCTCTAACCCGGTCAGTTTCGGACAGGATCTGCTTGCGCAAACGGATGCTCTTCGGAGTGATTTCTAAGTATTCGTCATCCTTCATGATTTCTAAGCCGCCTTCCAAAGTAATCGGGTTCGGCGGAGTCAGCTTGATAGCTTCATCTGATCCGGAAGCCCGGACATTGGTCAGGTGCTTACCCTTGATCGGATTAACGGCCATATCCAAGCCCTTAGCGGTATTACCGATAATCATGCCTTCATAGACTTCGACGTTCGGTTCGATATACAAAGCGCCACGCTCTTCCAAGTTCCACAGGGCGTAGGCCAAAGCCTTGCCGGTAGCCATGGAAATCATGGAACCCAAATCAAACTTGTCGATTACCCCGACATGCTCTTTGAAACCGATAAAGCGGGAACAAAGGATGCCTTCGCCTCGGGTAGCGACTATGAATTCATTCCGAAAACCGAGCAAGCCTCTAGTCGGAATTTCAAATACCAAGCGGGACTGATTATTATGATTCTTAATTTCCTGTAATAAGCCTTTTCTCTTGGACAGCTTGTCGATTATCATCCCGGCCATATCAGCTGGAACATCGATTAAAGCCTCCTCAAACGGTTCCAGTTTCTTGCCATCTTCTTCCTTGATAATTACCTGAGGCTGGGAGACTTGCAGTTCATAACCTTCACGGCGCATGTTCTCTAATAAGATAGCGACATGCAATTCGCCACGACCAAAAACCTTGTACTGGTCACCGCTGGAGAAATCAACCTTCAAACCGACATTGACTTCCAATTCCTTCTCCAATCTTTCCTTCAATTGGCGGTTGGTGACAAACTTGCCTTCCCGTCCGGCAAAAGGAGAATTGTTGACCAAGAAATTCAAAGAGATAGTCGGCTCATCAATCTTGATAGCCGGCAATTGCGGCTGATCAGCAGAGATAGCGATAGTTTCGCCGATATCGATTCCCGGCAGACCGGAAATCATGACGACATCGCCGGCCTCGGCTATTTCTACCTCCTTCCTCTTCGGACCGAAGAAGGTGAATATCTTTCCGATTCTAGCATTCCGAGTTTCACCGACAGAATTCATAATTATCACATTGCTTCCGGTCTTGATGCTGCCAGAATAGACTCGGGCGATAGCCAAGCGGCCCAAGAAATTATCATAGGCCAGATTGAAAGGCTGGGCCAAGAAAGCTTCGCTTTTGGCCTCAACGGTAGCTGCCGGTTTAACCTTTTCTAAAACTAAGTCCAAAAGAGGGAAAAGATTGACATCCGGATCAGCCATATTCAACTTAGCAAACCCCTGCTTGGCAGCGGCATAAACAACCGGGAAATCCAATTGCTCGTCGGTAGCTCCTAAATCCATAAATAATTCATAGACCATTTCCTCCACTTCCGGCACGCGAGCGGCTGGCTTGTCGATCTTGTTAATAACGACAATCGGGTTCAAGCCTAACTCCAAGGACTTCTTCAAGACGAACTTAGTCTGAGGCATAGGACCCTCCTGAGCATCGACCAAGAGCAGCACGCAATCGATAGAACGCAAAATGCGCTCCACTTCAGAACTGAAGTCAGCGTGGCCCGGAGTATCGATGATGTTGATCTTCGTATCCCGATAAACGACAGAAGTATTCTTGGAATAAATGGTAATACCTCTTTCTTTCTCTAAATCATTACTATCCATGCTGATTCCTTCTTCAATCATGTTAGTCTGACGCATAAGAGCATCCGTTAGAGTGGTTTTGCCATGGTCAACATGGGCAATAATAGCGATGTTTCTGATTTCCATAAGTAAAAATTATTTTAAACAATAGGACTACTATGCTCTTTTTTTATTGATTAGTCAAGTTTAGAACAAAAAAATAGCTTATTTATCGAGATAAATGCAAACTTTTCATTAATAAGGCCTTATTAATTCAGTTTTTTTCTTTTCCTCTTCCTATCTTTTTATAAAATATGTTATAGTATACATCTATGATCGAATTCATTATCGAAAAATTGACCATCTTCATCGTCTTCTTCGTCGGCCAATTAGGCTATGCTGGAACTGCTATACTAATGGCTCTAGAGTCCTGCAATATTCCAATACCATCGGAAATCATCTTACCATATGCCGGATTCTTAGTTAGCCAAGGAGAAATGAATCTGCACCTGGCCGCCCTAGCCGGAGGCTTCGGCTGTTTATTAGGATCGATGCTTTCTTATTGGCTAGGCCAAAGATTGGGACGGCCGATACTCTGGAAATATGGCAAATGGTTGCTTTTATCCCATCATGAAATAGAAAAAGCGGACAGATTCATTGCCCGCTATGGCGATATAACTTATTTTTTTTCTCGCTTGCTACCGGTAGTCAGAACCTTCATTTCTTTTATCGCCGGAGTCTCTCGCGGCAACTTCCTTAAATTCTGCATCTACACCTTCTTAGGCTCTTGGATCTGGAGCTATCTGCTAGTCTATTTTGGAGTAGTGCTAGGAGACCACTGGAACAATATCGGCCCTTGGTGGGATAGATTTCATGAAACCATCATCATCTTAGTTCTCTTGGCTGTCGCTTGGCACATCTTCCGGTCTTTCCGAAATGGCTACCAGAAAAAGAAAAACCAAGATAACCAAGAAAACCAGGTGCATGAAGATATCAGTCGGAGTGACATTAAAAACGAATAATTCTCCCGCTGCTAACCATAGGCCTTTTCCTCCCAAAATCAAACCTTTGATAATGGCGAAAGATAAAAACAAGACCAAGGCGCCGGCGGTATATTTGACATAACGATTGAACAGCAAGGATAATCCGGTAGCTATCTCAAAGGCTGTCAAAGGAAAAACCCAAAGGGAGGACATTCCCAAACGAGCCATTTCATCCAAGGCTATCTGCGGCATGAACAACCTGAAGATCCCAGCCGAACAAAATACTCCGCCTAATAATAATCTTAGCACCACGCTAGGATTTTTTGTTAGATTAATTTTCATATCGAAAGATTTAGATTAATAATTACCGAACTCATACTTCACTATCTTCTTCTTGATCTTCCCGCCCCATAAAGTCCGAGTTCCCATCTTCAACCATTTGAATAAGACTTTCAAACTGCCCTCCTTTTCCATCCGCCTGATGGAATATGGCAGCTTAACCGTCTTCAAGATCCTGAACTTAGCCGCCCGAGAAGCTCGGTCGCAATAATCATAGTCTTCGGCCACGAACAAGGTTTCATCAAAACCGTTAATCCTCTCGAAGACATCTTTCCGGGAAATGATACCGGCACCGACCGAGATCGGATGCCAATACTGTCTCAACCAAGCGAAGAAATTATAACCCCAAGAACAGAAATGATAAATGATCTTCCGGGAACCGAAGTCTAAATAAAATCCGGCTGTACCCAAATGTCTATTCTCGAACTCATTAACAGCTTTAGCTAAAAATCCATCAGGCAATACTGAATCAGCATCCAAAAATAACAAAATATCTCCCTGGGCCGCTTTCGCTCCTGTATTTCTCTGAAATGAAGGATGACGCCTCTTGTCTACCACAACCCTGGCTCCCATTTCCGTTGCCACCTCCCTAGTCCGGTCATCCGAGTTAGCATCGGAAACGATGATTTCATAATCAGAAAAGTCTTGCTTTCGGATAGAAGCTATCAGGTTAGGCAAGAATTTTTCTTCGTTCAAAGCCGGGATGATTATCGACAGCATAATTATTTAAATAAAGTTTTAGCAAAATCCCAATACTCAGGAACACCGTCTTTCAGCTTCTTATACCACCACTCAACTCCCCAGAGGTAAGTCTTCTGGAAGCCAACATTAATGCCGAACTGGGCATTAGCCTTGAACTGTTCCAGGCTGAATGACTTCTGCGCTTCGCTGTCAGCCATATCCTTCATTGATCCGCTCGGGACCCAAGGCTCAGCTTGCAATTCACTGATGAATCTCTTTTCTAACGGGATACGGGCTAAATCGGCTTTCAAGCGATAAAAGGCGGCAGGCAACGGATAACGGACATAACCGGAATAAGGCCCCCAAACGACACGATATAAAGTGGTACCGAAGATGTCGCCTATCTCAAACTCATCCCGCCAGAAACTCAATTCACCGGAACCAGAAATCATGATCGGTCTAGAATCTAGACTACGGACCAAAGCCACTTCTTTCTGCAAGAAGCTAATATCGCTTTCCGGACATTCGCCAAAGACGTCTAGGAACGGCTCGTTCTCCACCTGCCAATATTCTATCTCGCCTCTTTCCTTGTACCGGGTAACGACCGTCTCAATCATCTTCAATACTTCAGCTTCACGATAATCCTTGTTCTTGTTAGACATCCAGCCCGGAGCATGGCATTCCGGCCAGCGCGGCAAACGGTATCCGACATTCATGATGAATTCCACATTCCGCTTCTTGCCCTCGTTAAGCATCCAATCATAATCAGCAAAATTATACTCGCCGCGACGCGGAGTGATCTGGTCCCAATAGACTGGCAAGCGGATGCTCTTGACTTGCAGGTCATCTAAGATAGCCAGATAGGCCTCCTTCCAATTCAAGCCCAACTCACGAGCCATCTTGGTGGAAAAGGTCACCCCAAAATAACCTGAACGATAATTCAGATCCTGGTGCAAAGGATAGTTTTTGGCCACCTTGAAAAACCAGACAACGATCAGGAGGACAAATAGGATAATGATTGGAGTGATTAAATATCTGAGCTTGGTTCTCATATAGATTACATAACGATAAAGTACAGGCCGACACTAATCAGAATAATGGCCGCAATCTTCTCTATTATCACTTTTGGAGAAATATTTTCTCGGAATAATTTAGGTTTGAAAACGCTCAAGATCCAACCGAAAGCCAAAAGGAAAGCATATTGGACGCCTTGCAAAGCATTAACGATAGCGACCGATCCGAACGAAATAGCATAGCTCTGTAAGACAAAGGCTCCAGCTCCCAAAGCCTGGTTGCCGAAGACCAACAAAGTCTGTTTCGGGCCTTGCTTCTTCCGAGGCCGACTCTTGAAACTGGAAAAAATTTCTTTCCGGTCCCGACGCCTGATCAATAATAATCCGACAGAAATCAAGCCGCCCAACCGGACCCAGATGAAGCTGCTGAAAAAATCATGATGGTCATAGCCATACTTGGTACCGATGAAAAAAATGGCGTACAGCAAGGCCGACAAGATAGAATAACCGACGGCCTCGCGATTGAAAGCCTTCTGCTTGGCAGTATTTCCGCTACCGATAAAGGCGATAGCGAAAGTTCCCAACAACAAAAAGAGCAAGCCATAACGCTGGCTAACCAGAAACTTTTCATGTAAAAAAATAGTTGAGAAGGCAATGGTTAAGATTGGAATGATACCGCCGATCAGGACTGTCACCTTGGAAGCATCGCCCTTCTTCAAAGCCTCGAACATAAAGAGGAGCGCAAATGGGAAAAATAGACCGGTGGCCAATTGGAAAAGCATCAGCGGGACTCCCGGCCAATGCAAGAACCAAGGAGCGAAAAGGATCACTATCCCGCTCATCGCGCCAATCAGAAAAGCATAGACCTTGCTGCTGCCCAGGACATTGTCC
Source organism: uncultured Gammaproteobacteria bacterium (assembly GCA_964639785.1). GTDB lineage: Bacteria > Patescibacteriota > Patescibacteriia > Patescibacteriales > UBA12465 > CG1-02-41-21. The sequence goes on along the minus strand of CAZXEE010000001.1, from coordinate 81,345 downwards.
AATAAAAACTTGTCCAAAAGATTGACGATGGCCAAGAGGAAATAAGCGATGACTGCAAGTAGTATCCAAGACATAGATTATTTATAATAAGCGGACGTTCTCGATTTCATTGACTTCATGGCGCAGTATGATGTTCTCCATATTATAAGTACCCATCTTCGGGCCATTCAAGTAACCGCGCATCGCCGCTTCAGCCAGCCAGCCAGAATTCAAAAAATCAAACAACCACTCATCCACATAATTAGGATTCTTGCTATCGACTCCGGCGCCGATACCCAATAGCCAACGGCGATTATATTCTTCCTGTGACCCGATCGGCTCAGTCATGATTATCGGCAAACCCAAACCGGCATAGAAGCTCAACTCGGAAGGCTTGGTCCAAAGCAGATCAGTAGTCCGTAAAACCTCATTGAATTGGCGGAAATATTCATTCTTGTCAGGACTATAAAAAATCTTGACGTTCTTGTAATTCTGTAGAAAATTATCCTTCAGAGTCTTTTCATAATAATCAGCGACATCTTTTCTGGTACCGGCAATCAGGTTCAAATGGATCTTGTTCTCAATAATCTTGTTCTTCAAGCGCTTGAGGACCAAGATGCCTAAATCCCGCTGAGCTCCAGCTCCACCCACAGCGAAAGTCAAAGTCAAAGGCCGCTTGGCACCATCAATTTCAGATACCGGACAGAGATAGCCTTCAATCACCTTAGAATATTTCTTGCGATAGACTCCTTCCGGGTCTAAAACTTCCAGACGGGCCTTCAAATCGATTTTCAAATATTCCCAATCAGTCGTACCGATATTCTCTTTCGGCAAAGGGAAGCCGGTAACATAAATCCGGTCTTCCTTGACGCCATAAAGCATCAAACGGTCCTTCACCCGCTTGTTCGGAACCAAATAATTGATCCGGCTGGTTTCCGGATCAATCGGAGCCCAAGCCCGAGAGATATCGGCATCACAAACCGCCAAATAGATCTCACCCTTGTAATTATAATACTCGGCGCAATAAGCCGCGACGAAAAAAGTGGTCAGCATCGGCAAAGGCTTCTTGTTCAGGTCCTCAATCAATTTCCGACCCAAACCGTTCTTGATCTTCTTGTAAAAGTATTTCTGCTGCAAAGTGCTCTTAGATAAGTCGCGATGCGGATAGAAAGGCTGGATCTTCTGGAAATAATCCATGGTTGCAAATACCAAACCACCGATAACCGGCAACTTCTTGAAGAAGGAAACATATTCGTATTGAGTCCTGATATTGTCCCAGATCTTCTTTTCTTCCTCAGAGATACCGGTGTAGTCATTGATGGTGATAATTCCACCTTCAGCCACAGCCGCAAAGGGATAGGCCGCCCGCTGGTGGCCATAGCCCATATCGACCGTCACCACATACATCTTCTCATGATTGATTGGTTTTTCAGTATTAGGCATATATAAATGATATTACTTAATATATAATAAGATATTACCATAATCCGAAAACAAATAAAACAACTATTGACAAACGATAACTATTATTATAACCTAAGCTAGACCTAAACATAGTTTATTAACAAAAACGATTAATCATGAACGAAAGCAAAGCTTTGTTATTAGAGTCCCGCCTGAGACTATTAATTCCAGAAGAAAATTTTTTCGGAATCTCCGATTGGAAAACCCACCATCCTGACTGGAAGCTACCATCAGACATTATCATGCCCGATCTTAGCAACGTAGCTGAAATCGTAGAAGCGCCCAATCCTTTCGGATTTCGCCTTGACCAGACCAAAGAACAGATATTCCTCTTCTACTTGCCGGAAAAGATAAGCCTGAAGAAGCTGGAAACGATGTATCCTACGGGCTTGCGGGTCTGCACCAACCAGAATATTGTTCATTGTTGGTACAAAGACAAAAAATTTGTCAATGAAACCGGCGATGGAAAATGGCACTTGTTGTTCAAGAAGCCGATTCCGAATTCCTTTGACAGAGAATTCGAAGAGGCCAAAAGGATGGTGCCTACAGGTTTTCACATTCCTACCGTTCTGCCGGCCATAGCCATGCATCTTTTACACGGTAAGAAAAATAAGGAAGGCCTTAACCCGGCTTGCCTTGGATTAACCAGCAGCTTTGACGGCAATATGATAATTGGCGTCGGACGCAACCACCAAGGACTTCTCATCAGCAAAGATGATGGCGAAGGCGATATGGGCGTCGGCTTATTCGCAGGTAAAAAAATCAAACAAAGGTTATAAAAACCTTATAAAAACAAAAAACCTCGTTGAAAAACGAGGTTTTATTTTTTGTGCGCCCAGATGGACTTGAACCATCGACCCCAGCCTTATAAGGGCTGTGCTCTAACCAACTGAGCTATGGGCGCCTAAAACATAATTTATCACCCTCACCATCTTTTGACAAGATTGGATCTTAATCAAATAAAAAATCCCCCAGGATTCCAGAAACTTGATGTTCCTAAAATCCAGAGGGATTAACCGCTAAGCTACTAAGCTATTAGGGGTAACCGGAGCGACAAAGCGATAACGGCGGATGGCCCGATATTCTTGCTTGTCTCTGAAATCCCGGGTACTGATGTGCAAGCCATTAGCTCGAACTCCGACCGATACCACTATGTACTTGCCATAATTCTTAGTCAGGAAGAAAGTCGGATAATCGTGGCAAAGCCAGCCCCTATACTTCTTGCAGAATTTAATAATCTGGCTCTGGCTCATAACCAACTCTTCAGCCTTCTGATTGATGTTGTAAAATATTTCCGGCAATTTTCCATTATTGATCAAGCGATAAACCCTAACTTCAGTTTCGGGCGTCGCCTCTTCCGGATGAAGCCAGCCTGGAGCAGCAAAGTCCGGATTGATATAGGATTCAAAAACATCAGTAGCATCAATGATGGCGTCACGGCCGTTTGAAGCTTCAACAATCAAGGTTCTCGCCACAGTAAGGCACTCTAAAAACTTAATTTCATTCTTAATTTTCTTCATTATTCACTAGTTTTTGTTGTTAATTTACTATCTTATTTATATTTATTAATTCATTGCATTCAGTTTCTCCAACTTTGTCTGCAAAGCATCGGTAATCTCCCGTCGGAAAACTGCCAAAGGCTTAGAGCTAGAAAGATAAGCTATCTTCCGGCCGCCGGAAGGATTAAATTCCTTGACCAATTCCGCCACATTGGCATTCTTCACAGCATAGACCAAGGCTTGGGTCTTGAATAATCCCTCGCTCTGATCATTATGGGTGACTATTGTTTCATTGGACTCAGCACTCTTTTCTTCTTCTAATGGATTTTCGGTCAGGGAATAGAAAATGGTAATCAACTTGGCTTGCGGAATATTGATAATCAATTCATCGATCACCTCCAAGAGGCTATCCTCCACCGAACCGGTTTCGGCAAAATCTTTCTGGAACAAAGAAGACCACAGGAGCTGATTATCATTCAAACCATTCAGGTTATTAAGCACTCTTCCCCAGAGCTTCAAGACATTGATATCACGGGAACGGTATAGGCGGTTGACGATTTCTTCCCGTCTGGCGCCTAGCTTGATAAGTTCTGAAGTGACCGACAAAGAATGAGGAGTCAGATTCGGAGTCTTGAAACTCTTAGTCTTATAAATTATACCGGCCAAAAGACAGGTGGCGATATCTTCATCAATCAGTTCCGATTTGTAGTCCCGCATGATCTCAAACAATATCTCGGTGACCGAAACAGCATTCAATTCAACGAAATTAACCTGCCCGAACTCTTCATTGGCTGGATGATGGTCGACATTGATAATAGTCGTCTTATAGAAAAAATCGATATTATTATCATAAATCTTTCCCAAAGACTCCAAATCCGGGGCATTTAAGGTGATAATCAGGTCATGCTTGTAGCCGGAAGTCGCCGTCGATATATCACTCTTGTCAAACCAGCCATCTTTAGGAGAAATGATGAAATCCAGGCTTTTTTCCGAAACCACATACTTGATCTGATCAACCTTGGCATTAGTGATATTAAGGGAAACGATGAATTTAGCTAGATTTTCCAAAGAATTCTTAATATCAGAGAAACCCGGCAAAAAAGAGAAAGCTCGGCTCTTAGTGTCTGAGATAGGAGCTGCTGCAATTTCCACGTTTTTACCCATTTTCTTTAAAAACAAGCCAAAAGCTAGGGCCGAGCTAATAGCGTCCCCGTTCCAATCAACTGGAAAAGAAATCAAGATGTTCTGCGATTTTTCAATCTGATTGAAAATCTGTTGTTCGGTGCTGATCATAAATAAAGTTTTGGCTTGAATAACTAACCAATATATCGTGATTTTCGGTTGACGTCAAGCTTTGTTTTTGTTAGGATAGGAGGGTATATAATCAATAAAAACCAAGGAAAATATGCCAAAAGAGCTTGAGAAAACCTATGCCCCCGGACTATACGAAGACGAGATCTATTCCCTTTGGGAAAAATCCGGCTTTTTTAATCCTGACAATCTAGTTTTGCAGGAAAATGCCCCGACTTATACCATCGTCCTGCCTCCGCCAAATATCACTGCCAAACTGCATTTAGGCCACGCTTCGACTATCGCCATTGAAGACCTCTTGATCCGCTACCACCGCCTCAAAGGCTACCGGACACTTTGGATCCCGGGAACCGATCATGCCGCCATTGCCACCCAGAATGTCGTTGAAAAGAAAGTATTAGAGGAAGAAGGCAAAACCAGACACGATTTGGGCCGAGAAGAATTTTTGAAAAAAGTTTGGGAATTCTTAAACGTCACCCAGGCCACCATTCTCCACCAAGCCAAAAAGATGGGTTCTTCTTTAGATTGGTCCCGCCAGGCTTTTACCTTAGATGAACCCCGCCAAAAAGCCGTTGCCAAAATGTTCGTCGACATGTACCAAGCCGGCGCCATCTACCAAGGCGAACGGATCGTCAACTGGTGCCCTCGTTGTAAATCGACCCTAGCCGATGATGAAGTCGACTACAAAGAACAGGCTGCCAAGATCTATACTTTCAAATATGATGCTAATTTCCCTTTCAGCATCGCCACTACCCGTCCAGAAACCAAGCTGGGAGACACCGCTATCGCCGTCAACCCTAAAGACGAACGCTATGCCAAATATATCGGACAGGAATTCTCTGTTAATTTCTGCGGCGCTCAACTCAAGATAAAGGTCATCGCTGACTATAATGTCGAGATGGAATTCGGTACCGGCGCCCTCGGTGTCACTCCAGCCCATTCCATGGTTGACTGGCAGATGGCTGAAAAGAACGGATTAGAGATAAAGAAGGTCATCAACGAAGAAGGAAAAATTTACAATACCAATACTCCATATGACGGACTGGATGTCATAGAAGCTCGAAAACAGATCGTGGAGAAACTGAAAGCTGACGGCTTATTAGAAAAAGAAGAGGAGATGCAGAACAACCTCTCCGTCTGTTATCGTTGCAATACCGCTATCGAACCGCTGCCATCAAAGCAATGGTTCGTCGCCGTCGACAAACCGCTAGAAAGATTAGGCAACAAGTCCTTGAAAGAAAAAGCTATCGAACAGGCAACCGACAAGAAGATAAATTTCTATCCGGAAAGATTCGCTAAAAAATATTCCGATTGGATGAACAACTTGCATGACTGGTGTATTTCCCGTCAGATCTGGTTCGGCCATCGTATCCCAGTTTGGTACAAGGATGGAGAAATCCTAGTTAGCGAAACCGCTCCGACTGAAGCTGGCTGGACCCAGGATCCGGATACTTTAGACACTTGGTTCTCTTCCTCTATGTGGACCTTCTCTACTTTAGGTTGGCCAGATAATTACAAAGATGGCCAAAAATTGGGAGATTTAGCCAAGTTCCATCCAACCCAGGTCCTTGAAACCGGCTATGAGATCTTGACCCTCTGGGTTTCCCGCATGATCATGATGTCCCTGTTCGCTATCAACGAAATCCCTTTTGAGGATGTCTATCTCCATGGCATGGTACTCGACAAGAACGGCAAGAAGATGAGCAAGTCTAAAGGCAACGGCATCGATCCGCTCGACGTGATCCGAGATTTCGGCTGCGACGCCACCAGACTAAGCTTGCTCTATGGCACTACCCCGGGAAATGACCAACGTCTCGGCGAAGACAAGATCGAAAGCAACCGCAACTTCATCAACAAGCTTTGGAATATTTCTCGTTACATCATCAGTTCCATCGATGAAAAATATCTCGCCGCTGAAAATACCGCTTGGCCGAAAGCCAAGACACTGGCAGATGATTGGATTCTCAAACAGCTCAGCGAAACTTCCAAACGAGTCGACAAATGCTTGGCTGATTATGAATTCTCTCTGGCCGTCGAAGCCTTGAATGATTTTACCTGGGACAAACTAGCTGATTGGTATCTGGAAATCGCCAAGCTGGAAAAGGACAAGGATGAAATCCTGGCCTATATCCTCAAAACTATTTTAAAGCTCTGGCATCCTTTCATCCCTTACATCACAGAAGTCGTCTGGCAAAACCTAAACCAACCTAAATTATTAATGGTAGAGACCTGGCCGACCATCTCCCAGCCGGAATATGAATCCAAATTCAATGAAGCTAATTTTGATTTCATCAAAGAATTAGTGGTCTCTATCCGGAATGCCCGAGCTGAAAACAAAGTAGAGCCGGCCAAGAAGATCAAAGCTATAATCTATTCTCCGGAAAAATCCCAATTGATCATCGATTCCACCGCTATCATTACCGGCCTCAAAACTGGTATTGAAGAATTAACCGTTAAAACTCAGGGCGAGAAGATTACTGACGCCATCTTCATCCCGCTAGAAAAGAATGAAATCTATCTGCTGGGAGCCAAGGATGAAGCCAAGGATAAAGAACGCTTGGCTAAAGAAAAAGCTAATTTGGAAAAAGTAATCGCTGCTTTAGAAAATAAATTAAGCAATGCTGAATTCACCGCTAAGGCTCCGGCTCCGATAGTTGAAGCTGAAAAGGCTAAATTGGCCAACTACCGCTTAGAATTAGAAAAAATAAGCAGCCTATAATTTAAAATATAAATATGACCCTCAAAAATTATCTCATCTTCATGGGATCGACCACGGCTTTTCTCTGGGGAATCTTCTTCTTTGTCATCAACCTGATTAATCCGGAAACCACCAACCTGCTAGGTTTTATCATCTTCTACCTCTCCTTATTCCTAGCCCTATCCGGAACTATCGCCATCATCGGCTTTTTCGTCCGCTTCAAGATCATGAAAAAAGATTTAGCTGTCCGAGCTGTCAAAACCGCTTTCAGGCAATCATTCCTCTTTTCCTTCCTAGTAGCCGCCATCCTCTTCCTCTTATCCCAGAAATTATTCAGCTGGTTCAATCTTATCCTCCTGGTAGTTATCCTGTCGATCATCGAATTCCTGCTGATCAGCTCTAAACAAAAATAAATTATCACTATATATGAAAAATAAACTACAACAACTGAAAGACGAGATCATCAAACAGTTAGACACTGTTTCCAGCAACGAGTTCTTGCAAGAATTCGAAAACAAATATCTGAGCCGCAAAGGCAAGTTGGGAGAATTGATGAAAGAGATCAAAGATTTGAGCGAAGAAGCCCGCAAGGAAATCGGACAATTCGCCAATGAAACTAAGCAAGAAATCAATACTCGTTATTTAGAAGTCAAAAGGCGCTTCGATTCCAATTCAGCCAAGAACGAATTTGTCGATGTCACCCTTCCGGGAAACGAAATCAAACACGGGCACATCCACCCGATCGCTTTGATCCAAAAGGAATTAGAGGAATTATTTACCTCTTTAGGTTTCATCATCCTGGACGGACCGGAACTGGAAAGTGATTTCTATAACTTCGAGGCCTTGAATGTTTCCAAGCATCACCCAGCCCGCGACATGCAAGATACTTTCTATATCGACAAGAAGAATGACAAAGATGAATATGACATGGTGATGCGCACCCAGACTTCCCCGGTCCAGATCAGAGCCTTAGAAAAATATGGCGCACCCCTAAGAGGAATATCAGTCGGACGGGTATTCAGAAGTGAAGCGACCGATGTCCGGCATGAACACACCTTCTATCAGATGGAAGGCTTGATGGTGGGAGAAAATATCAGCTTCGCCGACATGAAAGGCGTCTTGGAATTAGTCGGCAAGAAGCTTTATGGCCCGAAGACCGAATTACGTATGCGCCCTAAATTCTATCCTTTCGTCGAACCAGGTTCTAACGGCGAATACACTTGCTTCTTATGCGAAGGCAAGGGCTGCCGTCTTTGCAAAGACAGCGGCTGGCTGGAAATCGTCGGTTGCGGCATGATCCATCCGGAAGTACTTCGCGCCGGCGGAGTCGACCCAGAAAAATACACCGGTTTCGCTTTCGGTTTCGGCTTGAACCGCTTGGTCATGTTGAAATATGGCATCGATGATATCCGATTGTTCAATAGCGGAGATATGCGTTTCTTAGAACAATTCTAAATTAAAATTAATAAAATCCACATATGCTATTATCACTCAATTGGTTGAAAGACCATGTCTCCATTCCCAAGAATATTTCCCCAGAAGACCTAGCCCAAAAACTGACTCTCCATACCGTTGAAGTCGAAAAGACAGAATCTCAGGCCAAGCGTTTCGACAACGTCGTGTTAGCCAAAATATTAACCGTCCAGAAGCACCCGGGAGCTGATCGATTGCAGATCGCCACTGTCGACGCCGGCCAGAAAGAAATACTGACCATCGTTTGCGGCGCTCCCAATATTGCTGTCGGGCAATTAGTGCCATTAGCTCTTCCAGGAGCCACATTGCCGAACGGGGCTGAGATCAAAGAAGCGGAAGTCCGCGGCGAAAAATCCCAGGGCATGCTTTGCGCTGAAGATGAATTAGGCTTGGGACAGAGCCACGAGGGCATCATGGTCCTCGACAAAGGCAAGCCGGGCCAAAGCTTCGCTTCATACCTAAAACTAGACGACATCATCATTGAAGTCGACAACAAATCATTATCCAACCGCCCTGACCTCTGGAGCCACTATGGTATGGCCAGAGAAATCAGCGCCTTGTTAAATTCCAAACTGAAGCAAGTCGATTTCAGCGATGTCAGCCTGGACGGAGAAACCAAGAAAAAAGGTAAGGGTAAGAAGAAATTAAAACCATTAGATATCAAGATCGAAAGCCATAACCTCTGTCCTCGTTATATGGCTATCAAATTAGATAATATTAAAATCAAAGAATCGCCGGTCTGGCTGCAAGAGAGATTAGTGGCTATCGGCTTGAAACCGATCAACAACATCGTCGATATCACCAACTATGTCATGTTAGAATTAGGCCAACCGCTCCACGCTTTCGATGCTAAGGATATCGACCGGATCGCAGTCCGCACCGCCAAGAAAGATGAAATGATCACCACTCTAGACGACAAAGAACGGAAACTGGAAGACGGCCAATTATTGATCACTGACGGCCAGAAAGCCATCGCTATCGCTGGAATCATGGGCGGTGCCAATTCTGCCATCTCCCCCGAAACTACCAGCATCATCATTGAAGCGGCTAATTTCGATGCCGCTACCATCCGCCAAGGATCAACCAAGTTAGGACTTCGGACTGATGCTTCAATGCGCTATGAAAAAGCCCTCGATCCATATCTGACCGAAGATGCTTTGAAAATGGCTGTCCAGATGATCCAAAAGGACAACAAGAAAGCTGAAATCGCCAGCGAGCTAGTCGACCTCCACTCTGAATTCAAGAAGATCCCGGAAATAGAATTGGACCTGAGCTGGCTAGACAAAGTAGTCGGAATGGAAATTCCATCTGAGAAAAGCCAAGAAATATTAGAAAATCTGGGATTTATCCTGAAGACTACTGGAAAGAATGCCAACGGAAAAGAAATCTTCTCAGTTACCGTCCCTAGCTGGAGAGCCACCAAAGATATTTCCATCAAAGAAGACCTAGCCGAAGAAATCATGCGCCTCTATGGCTACAACAGCCTGCCAACCAGACTGCCTGAAGTCTCAATGGAGGTTCCAGAGAAGAATGAAGAGATAGCCTTGGAACACCGAATCAGAAATATCCTGTCACGCGAAAGCAAACTAACTGAAGTCTATAACTATTCCTTCACCAGCGAAGAAGAATTAAAAAAATTAAATTTAGACTTCACCAAGTACATCAAGCTAGTTAACCCGATCTCCAAACAACACACTTTGCTACGCCAGAATTTACTGCCGGGATTAATCAACAATGTCCGTACCAACCAATACCGTTATGAAGACTTCGGCTTGTTCGAAATCGGCGGAATATTCTTAGACACCCCAGGCAGCCTCAAGAAGAATAGCTACAGCGAAGAACGCCTGCCTTATCAAGAAAGGCAAGTAGGCATCGTTTTAGCCGGATACAAGAACGAAGCCTTCGGCTTGGCCAAGAGCATCGTCTCTAATCTGACATATAGCCTGATCAGCCCCCAGATTGAAGCTACCTTCCTGCCAATAGAAACCCATATCGGCTATAGCGACAAGGAATTAAAGGCAGCTGTCAGCATCCTAGGAAAAACTGTCGGAACCATAGCTAAATTGGATGAAGGTATCGCCAAGAGCAATGGCCTGAAAAAGACCGTCGTGATTATCGAACTGAGCTTCAATGAGTTATTGAAACTGGTCCAGAACTACGGCTACAAGCAATACCATGCCACTCCTAAATATCCGCCGATGGTTCGCGACCTGGCTTTTGTAGTCGATGCTAAAATATTGTATAATGATATCAGGGAAGAAATGAAAAATTTCCATAAGCTGATCACCAGCGTCGAGCTGTTCGATGTTTACAGCGGCGACAAGCTGGGACAGAACAAGAAGAATCTGGCCTTCCATATCATCTACCAATCTGACGAACACACCCTGACTACCGAAGAAATCGACACTATCCAGAATGAACTCATCAATCACTTACAATCTAAATTCGAAGCTCAGATTAGAAACTTCTAATTAAGCTCGAAAAACCAAAACTATGTTCAACACTAGCCGGGACATTCTCAACATCGTACTGGCCGTTTCCATCGCCGGGCTCTCGGTCTTCCTCTGCTGGTCGCTATACTACCTGATCGCCAGCCTGCGGAGCGTCTACAAAGTCTTACGGGAAATCGAAGAGACTATCCAAAGGATCGGCGACCTGACCCGCTTCATCCGCGACAAGATCGAATCCGGAGCTGTCGTCTTCAACGGACTGAGCGAAAAAGCTCTCGACCTAGTCCAGACCATCAAGGACAAGTTGAATAATACCGGATCATACTTCATGATCATCTCCGAAGTATTAAAAAGGATTTTCGACTTCATGCAAGAAAAGAAAGAGGCTAAGGCCGCCAAGAAAGCCGCAACCAAAAAATAGACAGATATAAGATATAAAAAAAAGACATACCTAATTGGTATGTCTTTTTTTTATTCAAACAATAGATAAGATTATTTAACAAACCCGCAAGCTCGATCGCTGCATTTGATTCCATCCTTATCTTCAATTAGCAGTGATTGGCATTCTGGGCATTTTTCCCCAGTCGGTTTACCCCAATAGGCATTCTTGCAATCTGGATAAGCACTGCAGGCATAGAATGCGCCGCGGCGGCTGAACTTCTTCACAATCTCACCCTTACCGCAAGCCGGGCAAACGACTTTGACGGCGTTCTCTTCCGGGATATTCTTGATATTCTTGCAACCAGGATAAGCGCTGCAGCCCATGAACGGTCCGAACTTGCCATTCTTAATAGCCATCGGCGAACCGCATTTGTCGCAGACTTCATTAGCAAACTTAGCCTGCAAAGCCTTGAGCTTAGCTTCAGCCTCCGGAGAAACGGCTACCCCTGGCTTAGCAGCGCCAGAAGACTTGATATTCTTGCAAGCCGGATAATTGCTGCAAGCTAAGAACTTGCCATAACGGCCGGTCTTGACGATCATCGGCGAACCGCATTTATCGCAGACCTCATTTGATGTTTCTTCTGGCATAATATTTTCTTTGTTAACTTCTTTATATTTTTCTTCTAAATTTTGATGGAAAGGATTGTAGAAGTCAGCGATTACCGGAACCCAATCTTTTTTCCCTACCGCCACCTCATCTAAATTATTTTCCATTTCAGCCGTAAACTTGTAATCAACGATATGATGGAAATGAGCGATCAACAGATCGATGACCACAAAAGCGATTTCAGTCGGAGCCAAACGTTTCTTGTCATCCCGATAGACATAATTACGGTCGATAATGGTCGAGATCGTCGGAGCATAGGTTGAAGGTCGGCCGATACCGTACTTCTCCATTTCCTTGACCAAGCCGGCATCGGAATAACGAGCCGGCGGAGTGGTAAAATGCTGGACGCCGCCTAATTTTTCCAAGTTCAATTTCTCTCCCGCTTTCAACTCCGGCATAGTCTGGTCCTTGGTAGTCTCCGGATAGACTTTTAGATAGCCCGGGAACTTCAAGACCTGGCCTGAAGCTCTGAAACTATATGGAGTTTGGAGAGCGGCAATATCAATCACAGTGACTGCCAAAAGAGCCGGTGGCATCTGGGTAGCAACTGAACGCTGCCAGATTAATTTATATAAACGGTATTGGTTCGGCTCTAATTTTACCTTCAGGTCTTCCGGATTATTATTAACCTCAGTCGGACGGATAGCTTCATGGGCTTCCTGGGCATTCTTGCTCTTAGTCTTGAAAACCTGCCCGCCGGCAATAGCATATTCCTTACCCAATTCTTTTACCAGATAATCATGAGCATCAGTAATAAATTTAGTCGACAAGTTCAGAGAATCAGTACGCATATAGGTGATGAAGCCCTGTTCATATAATTTCTGGGCGACCATCATAGTCTGCTTAGCGCTAAATCCCAAGAAGCGGTTAGCTGTCTGCTGCAAGGTAGAGGTGGTGAATGGAGCTGGAGCTTTTTTCTGGCTATCCTTGTGTTCCACTTTGGAAACTTCATACTTCGCTTCGTTCAATGAGGCGATGATAGCGTCAGCCTGCTCCTGGTTCTTGATAAACATCTTGTCAATCGACTTGCCGTCGATCTTATTCAAATCAGCGCTGAACTTTATCTCTTTATCTTCGATCTTGGAAAAGTCACCAGTGATACTCCAATATTCCTCATTCTTGAAAGCTAATATATCCCTTTCTCTCTCCACTATCAACCGGACAGCCACACTCTGGACCCGACCAGCAGACAAGCCGCGAGCCACTTTTTTCCAAAGGAAAGGTGATAATTCATAACCGACCAAGCGATCCAGGATCCTTCTGGCCTGCTGGGCATCAACCAATTTCTGGTCGATAGTCCGCGGATGTTCCAGGGCGCCCAAGATGGCCGGCTTGGTAATTTCATGGAAGACTATACGCTTAGCTTTCTTGGCGTCTAATTTCAAAGCTTCGCTCAGATGCCAGGCAATAGCTTCTCCCTCACGGTCCTCATCCGAAGCCAGAATGACCTCATCAGCTTTCTCAGCCAGCTTCTTGAGGTTGTTCAGATTCTTCTTAGCCTTATCAGGAACGATATAACTAGGATGGAAGTCGTGTTCAATGTCGACCCCCATAGTACTCACCGGCAAGTCACGGACATGTCCAAAAGAAGATTCGACCTTAAAGCCGGATCCGAGGAACTTGCTGATAGTTTTAGCTTTAGTCGGTGACTCGACGATGATCAGATTCATAATTGCCTAGATTGAGATATATAATATAAACCATTTTACTTGTTCTTGGCGGACTGTCAAGATAAACGGAAAAGCAAATAAAAAAAGCTCTAATGAGCTTTCTTATCTTGAGCTTAGATTTCTTGCTTGATATCAGGTAACAATTTCTTTATTTCATCCAACTCCTCCGCCTTGAATTTCTGTAATACGAACTTGTCAGCTGGAATCCTTTCCCGCTCAACTGTCCTGACTCCAATCCTTAATCTCTTGAAATTCAGAGTCTTAGTATGATTGATAATCGATTGGACTCCGTTGTGCCCGGCGCTGCGAGAACCGACCGCTACTTTCATTTTTCCCAAATCAATATCCAAATCATCATGGACAACCACTAAGACATCAGATAAGTCGCTATCTTTAGTCGAGAAAAATCCCATTTTCTTGGGTAAAAGATGGTAATAATCCAAAGCGGCCCGAACTGCTGAACCGGAATTATTCATGAAAGTTTGGGGCTTGATATATAGGTCGCCGCCCTGTTCATAGACTAAAGCATTCCATTTCTTGTTAAGAGACCACTTAACGTCCCCTAAGATCTCATCCAAAAGCAGCCAGCCGATATTGTGACGGGTCTTAGCATATTGCTCTCCAGGATTTCCTAAACCGACAATTATTCTCATATGATCTAATTATAAGACAATAGCTAGTTCTTGCCAATCTCAGCTGCCCGTTCTTCAGTCATACTATGGGCTTTGATATTCTTAGTTATCCTGATGCCGATCGGAGTGCCGACTATCTTGAATTGCTCGCGCAATTGGTTTTCGATAAAACGGACGTAAGAGAAATGCAGATCATCATGAGAACCGATACGGACTTCGAAACGCGGCGGATTAACCTTGGTCTGATGGATCTGATAGATGTGAGGATGTCCGATACCGCGGCCTTTGGCCGGTTTATGGATCTTGACGATCCGTTTTAAGAACTTATCCAACTGCGATTCGCTCAACTGGGTCTGACGAGCGGCGGCGATATCCAAAACCAAATCAAAGATCTTGTCTACCTTGGCACCGGTCTTCGCCGACAAGAAATGGATCGGAGCCCAAGTGACGAAAGGCAGCTTGCGATAGATATCGGCTGTCCATTTCTTCACATTGCGTTCCGGTATCAAGTCCCATTTATTAGCTAAGATAATAAAACTTTTGCGGACATTGGTAATCTCTTCGATTATCTTGGCATCCTGGTGAGTGATTTCTTGGCTGATATCTAACATCAACAAAGCGACATCAGCATGTTTCAAAGTAGCTAAAGATTTCATGATGCCATATTTTTCCAAACGCTCTGCCTTGTGGCCATGCTTGGAAATTCCAGCCGTATCGATAATATTGATAGCTCGATCCTTGTAGATAATCTGGGTCTTCTGCGGTTCACGGGTAGTATGCGGAATATCGCTGACAATCACCCGTTCGTAACCCAAAACGGAATTTAAAAGTGATGACTTGCCAACATTCGGCTTCCCGATAAGACAGACATTAATCGGCCGGTTCTCATCAAAAACTGCTTCCTCTTCCTCTTCGGGTTCATAGCCCTCCCATTTCGGTTTCTGTGCTGCCTTGTCTTCCGGCAAACGGCCGACGACTTTTTCTAAAAGATCACCCGTGCCTGAACCGGAAGCGGCTGAAATATACATCGGCTCGCCTAAGCCTAGCTTATTAAAAACAGCGGCTTCATTCTTCTGCTTATAATCATCCACTTTATTAACAACTAAAACCAAGCGTTCCTTCAATTCTGGCCGTTTCTGAAAAAATTTAGCCATATCCCGATCGGCCGGCAAGATACCGGACTTATTATCCACCATAAAGATGATAACGGCCGCTTTTTTGAAAAAAGACACCACCTGCTTCTGAGTCTTGAGGTCAATATTATTCAAAGGGTTGTTCAACAACTTCTTGTCAGATAAATATTTAACATCAATTATACCCGCAGTATCAACGATGGTAAAATTATGGTTATTCCAATAAGCCTCAGCTTGATTGCTGTCTCGAGTGGTGTTTTCGATATCCGAAACCAAGGCCTGGTTCCTTTCGGTAATGCGATTGAACAAGGTAGATTTGCCGACATTGGTTCGGCCAACGATAGCGACAATTGGATATTGATCGGATATCTTCATATTATTATTCTTGATGATTATTGCTTCCGACTATTAAGATAAAGTCGGGACGCTCTTGTTTAGGATTTTTCTTGAGTCCGTCTTTGATATCGGTTACCAGCCATTCCGGCAATTCTAATCCGATAACTGCATTCATATTATTCTTCAAAGTCTCTAGAGCCTGCGGCTTGGCGCCATAAGTCAAATCATAAATTACAGCATCTTTCAAATCTTTCTTGGTAGAATTGGCTACACGGATAGTCTTAATGTTAGTTGGAGCCAAACGATTAGAAACTTCAGTGGCCAATCCTCCGATATTAGTTCCGTTCCTGATCTCAATAGTTGCAGCTTCTTTAGATACCTCCAATTCTTTAGGAGCGACAGCACTAGCCGGCGAGGTGGAACCAAAAACGCCTTGGACCATAGTTTTAATCTCGTTAAAATTACCTCCGACCGGAACCAAGATATAAGCGCCATCAACGCCACGGGAAGAAACTAAAAGCCCTCCCGGAGCATCGCTCAAAGCCACAGAACTAATTTGTTCTTTAGGAGTGTCCTTAAAGACATCCCAAAGATGTAAACCCTCGCTAATCTTCAGATTAGTAGAAGTATGATCTATGATTTCTCCGCCGATTCGAGCTAGCATGCCTGGCTTTAACAGATTGCTAGAACTCATCAATTTATCTTTTACTGCAGTCAAAATCTTTTTTTGTCTGGCACTCCGAGCAAAATCTGAACCTTCCTTGCCAACGCCATGACGGCTACGAGCATACTTCAAGGCCAATTCTCCATCCATTTCTTGCAAACCTTTTTCGATATGCAAGTGCTCATAGCGGGAATAATAATCAGGGTCGTCTTCCCGGCCTCTGACAGGATAACTATAATCATCCAAAGTATTCTCAACATCAACAGTCACTCCGCCTAATTCATCAATAATATTAATAAAACCGTCAAAATCAACCCGGACATAATAATGGATCGGGACACCGAGCAAGTCAAATAGAACATCAGCGGTGGCCTGTGATCCATTCTCCTTCTTCGCCTCGGCGTAAGCATTAATGCTGTTTACCTTGTGCCAAACGCCATTTTCATCAGGCACGGTCATATCGCGCGGAATAGAAGTTAAGACCACTTTCTTGGTAGATGGCTGCAAGCTAGCCAGAATAATAGTATCAGCTAAATAGCCGCCATCATGGTTGGCTCCGCCCATACCTAGTAAAAGGATATTGATGCGGTCCTCGCTCTCGCCTTCAACCTTATTATCCGAAGAGGAGATTAACTTTCCCAAGAAAGGGAGATGTCCTAGCCAAGTATCTCGGCTATCGCTACTCATTAGCATCGTAGCTGAAAAGATAATGACGGCCGCCACTAAAAAGCCGATTACATAGAAAAAACGGCGGGGCTTTTGCGGAGCCTCAGGAGCAGGACGAAATTCAGCAAAAGCTGGATCATTGGCAATTTTTTTATTGAAATCTACTTCCATACAAACAAAAATAAAATAGCTTTAAAGGCTACGTTTCTAAACTCCATGGGATAGATAGAAAATAGTCATGGTGATTCCATTATAACTGGATTGGACTCTTTTGACAATATGGAAAAATCTAGTGTAAAATGGAATTAAGCGCTTAAAAATCTAATCAGAGGATAAAATGATTATTAGCTCCCATAATGACAGAATTTCAAATATTGTCAAGCTTTCTAAACCACGGGAAAGATCCAAACAGGGTCTTTTCATTATTGAAGGCGAGAGAGAATTAGAGTTAGCTCTTCAAGAAAACTGCCAGATCCAAGAGCTTTTTTATGCTCCTGACCTAGCCCCAACCAATAAATTCGCTTCCCGCCTCCTTCCTACTACGGAAGTCAGCGCTGAAGTCTTCAAAAAAATTGCCTACAAAGAAAAACCGGACGGCTATTTAGCTATAGCTAAAATAGAAAAGAAAACTTTGAAAGATATCAAGTTAAGCGCCAATCCTTTAGTAATCATATTGGAGACTATTGAAAAACCGGGAAACCTAGGAGCTATTTTACGCACTGCCTATGCCGCCAAAGTTGATGCCGTCATCATCACCGATCCCCAAACCGATATCCATAATCCGAACGTCATCCGAGCTAGCATGGGCCATCTTTTCACTAACCAGGTCGCCCTAGCCAGCATTGCTGAAACCAGAAAATGGCTGGATAAGAACAAAATCAAAAGCTATGGAGCCGCCACTAAGGCTAAAACCCCCTATTATAAGGCTAATTTCAAAAAACCAAGCGCTATCGTCATGGGAACTGAAGCTTCCAGCTTGAGCCCGGAATGGATAAAAAACCTGGATCATGAGATAAAAATTCCGATGCAATCCGGTATTGATTCGCTTAACGTCTCCGTTTCAACAGCTATAATTACCTACGAAGCGCAACGCCAAAGGGATTTCGTTGACTTTTGAGACTGGTTTTGATAAATTGAGAAACATAATGCGCCCGTAGTTCAATGGATAGAACACCAGCCTTCTAAGCTGGTTACGTAGGTTCGATTCCTACCGGGCGTACGAATAGCGAAATAATATTCAAAAATATGCCAAAAAAAAGCAGTCGCCCCTAAAAAGGCTGCAGCTCCAAAAAAGACAGTCAAAAAAGCTACCAGCAAAAAGACTGCCTTGGAAGGACATAACTGCGCTTGCTGCACAGCAGTGTGCGGTAATCGAAAATAAAAAGATATGATCATCTTAATCGTGTTGGAATTACTACTCCTAGTGATTCTAGTCTTGACGGCGCTTAATTTTTTTAATATTGTTTTTCGGGGGTTCGCTCCTTTCATGACAGCTAATTCTGAAGTGATTAAGGATATCATCGACAATATCAATCCGGACAAAGGTAGCTTGATCTATGAACTGGGAGCCGGCAATGCCAATTTCTTGAAAGGCGTTGAAGCTCGCTATCCAGAAACCAAATTGATCGGCATAGAATATTCCTGGTTCCCGTATCTGCTAGCCAAAAGCCGACTGAAAGCCTTGAAGAGCCGGATAGAATTACGACGGCAAGACCTGTATAAGACTGATTTGCATAATGCCTCGATTATCTACTGCTATCTGATTCCGAGCATGATGCCTAAGCTGTCTGAAAAGATCCAGAAAGAGTGCCAACCTGGAACGACCGTTATCAGCTATCTGTTTTCCATCCCGAATCTTTCCATCCGAAAAACGATCGAGACAAAGGGTGGCAATATCTATTTTTACGAAATTTAGTTTTTATATAAGCAATTTATATAGTATGGTGCCTATGGTTTAGCGGTAGAACGACGGGTTGTGGTCCCGTTAGTCTGGGTTCAACTCCCAGTAGGCACCCAAGAGAAATAACTCCTTTTTAGGGGTTATTTTTCTTTTATAAGTATAAAAGAAGACAAGCCAATTGACAAAATAATATATTCATGTTATAATATGTCTTGTTATGATAGTTCATTAAAATGGATTTTATTTGATTAATTACCAAGTTTGTCTAATAGGCAAATTTAGCAATTAATCAAATAATTAATAATCCCAAAAAAGGAAAGCAATGAAAAATAACGAAGAAGAAATTAGAGAAATCTGTCGTAAAGAAGACAATGTATTAGCAACAAAAGCGTGGTTGCGCATATTATTTTTTTTAGCAGCCGTTGTGGTGGCTATTGTATATTACAAAGCATTATCAGCGCCAATGACTGACCACGGAAAAACTGCAGTAGAAACAATCTGTATCACACTCTCTATCTTTGCCAGCTTATTGATAGCTGGATATTTTTATGACAAGCTTTTATCCAAGAAATTAAACGGGCTTTGGAAGCAAAAGAAATTATTATTCTGAGGTTCCGATCCTTAAACTCAAAAGGAGATCTAAAATATCAGATCTCCTTTTTTATTTTATTAAATGTTTCTTTGGATAGTTTTTCCAAGTTATTTAAACGAACATCCTGTGTTGACAAAAAATGGCTTCAAATATAATATCTACTTAGATTCAGAAACAATGTAGTGCAATGGGCACAGTGTATAAAATATGCATGGGCGGTTCGATCCCTATATGTTGGCCTAAAGATAGATTAATAATGTGTAGAATAGACGGGAGGCTATGAATTTAAAGCGCCAGCTTTATTGGAGCCAATCTTGAAATACCGTCCCTATTAATCGAAACAGTTTGATGGTGGCCAGTTTTTACTGGGGCTCGGAAAAACAGTTCAATGGGTTCTGAATTCTTGAGGGTTAAGTAATTAACCCTCTTTTTTATTTCAATTTACCAAATGTTCCATTAAAAAAGTTTTCTAAGTCTTGCGATTGGCCACCCATTGAAAATAACTCCTTTTTAGGGGTTATTTTTTATCTTCGGTCATAGACTGTTGACAAATTTGTGCCAACAGGGTATGCTTTTTTGTTATCTTTAGCCCCTTCACAAATAGGTTAACATCGGATTAATTATCAAATTTACTACGTTTTTAGCAGATTTGATAATTAACCCGAACGATTAATCTCAAAAAAACAACACACCATGAAACAGCTAGCATTGTTGGTATTATTTTTTGCCGCTACAGTTTGTAGCGCCCAGGTTGAGCTAGAGAATAATGAAAAAGGTGATTTTCGTGTCAAAGAAAATAACCAAGATTGGAAATCTTCAAACATAAGTTCAGAACCCAAAGCAATGGAGTACAAAGAATATTTTTCCCAAGCGATATCAAGTCCGGGGAAAAAGATTCTAGTAAAACGATCAGAAAAAATCATAAAACTTAAGCTGGTATTCAAAGAGTTGATAGGGATCAAAGAATGCTTCATTGTTTATGATGATTCCGCCAAGACTATAAAATATTTGGAGTCAGACGAACAAAAAGAAAAAACATCTTACTTGATATTGCTTGATATCATATCATTAATTTTAATGATAATACCGCACATAATCTTGGCATTCAGGGAAAGAAATAATTTTATTATCGGAATTTTCGCCGCGGCTACTTTTTCCGCCTTTGCTTCGGTCATGGCCTACATAACAACCAATCTTGTAACCCATCCTTCCACCATTGTTGTTTTCGGCGCCTTTACCTTTTCTTATTTTAACATGGCCGCCGTCACCAACTACAAAGACCACAGAATAACATTGACAGGATATTACGTGCTAATGTCGATACATCTTATTCTACTGTTTATCTGATTTACGAAAAAATGAATTAAAACCCAAAACCCTTGATAAAAATCAAGGGTTTTTTATTATTTTACTGGGTTTTTACCCCAAAACAGCCATTATTTATCCACTTTAGAAATTGACAAAAATCTATCTGTCTGGTAATATCCAAGCAACAAAGTTATTTCAAAATGACAACAAAATCAAAAGTCTTAGTCATCGACAACGACGACTATTTCAAGGAAAGATGCCTCAGGGAATTAGGTAACAGGTTCGAATTTGTAATGATGGAAGTCAATGAAGCCTGGGCTGCCTTAGAAGATTTTGAATTAGGTAAAGCCAGAATAAAAGAAATGGATATCATCATAATTGATTGCAATGAATTCTTGTCTAAAGCGATTAGAGACAAAGGCTTCAAGAGGCCGATGATCGCTTCTTCCAGACATGAACGTTTCAACAAGATATTGATGGACCATGGCTGCAATTACCAATCCCTAAAAACTGAGGTACTAGCTTTGCTAGTCCAGATCTTAAACCATGCGGTCTTAATTTCCGCATAAAAAAAGACGCTTAACCAAAGCGTCTTTTAAATTTGTGCCGAAAGAGGGACTTGAACCCTCACCCCCTTGCGAGGACTAGAACCTGAATCTAGCGCGTCTACCAATTTCGCCATTTCGGCTTATTACTCAGCGAACAGATAAGTCTGCCAATCGTCTGCCTCTATTTTATCTAATTTTACAGCTTGGTCAATAGCAAAGCGCCCGATCTTCGTTCGGCGAAGATTGGAGAGATAAGCTCCAACCCCTAAAAAAGCCCCTAAATCAGCCGCTAAAGACCGGATATAAGTGCCGGAAGAACAAGCTACCCGTAGCTTCAATATCGGCCATTTATAATCTAAAATTTCTAGATCATGGATGGTAATATGGGATTTGGGACGATCGATCTCTTTTCCTTTACGGGCTAAATTATATAGTTTCTGACCATTTATTTTCTTGGCGCTATACATCGGCGGCAATTGTTCCTGCTCACCCAAGAAGTTGCTTAGTGCGGCCGATATCTTTTCCTTGTCTATTTTTTCTCCTTTATATTCTGACAAAATCTGGCCTTCCTGGTCATAGGTATCAGTGGTTACTCCCAGATGAATCTCCGCCTCATATTCCTTATCCATCTTGACGAACTTGGAAATATTCTTGGTAGCCTCCCGAGCCACAGCCAAAATCATCAGGCCTGAAGCCTGAGGATCTAGGGTGCCGGCATGGCCGATCTTTTTTATTCCCGACAGGCGCCGCAAACGGTTGACTACGCCATGGGAACTCAAGCCCAAAGGCTTGTCTATTAGGATGAATCCGCTATCCATAATCTTGTTATATGTTATAATTAGATATTACCATTAATTGGAAGATATACAAATTTTACCTTTGTGATATAATAGACGAAGAATAAATTAAACAAAAATAAATCTATGAAAATGCCTTTTAAACTGAGCATCAAGACCGAATTGGTACCATTGCTCTTCGTGACGGCAACTGTCGCTACCGTCCTATGTTTTTATAATAATTTACCGGAAAAAGTGGCTAGCCACTGGAACTTCGCCGGACAAGTAGATGGCTGGTCAAGCAACACCTTCCACGGCATATTCTTTCCACTCCTGATTATCTGCCTGTACGGATTATTGCTCATCATGCCAATGATCGACCCGCAGAAAGAAAACTACCAGAAATTCACCGGAACTTATCACATCTTCAAAGGCTTGATAGTCGCCACCTTATCAATCATCTATTTTGTAACCACCTTATTCAACCTCGGCTACCAGATCAATGTCGGCGTTATCGTCGCTACCACTATCGGTATCCTGATGATGATTATCGGTTTCTACCTGAAAGATATCAAGGAAAATTGGTTTATCGGGGTCAAGACGCCCTGGACCTTGTCGTCACCGAAAGTCTGGGAAAAAACCCACAAGTTCAGTTCTTGGCTATTTATCATCTTCGGTTTGATTATCATCGCCGCTCCTCATCTATCAGCTATTCTGGCCACCATCCTGTTTGTCATCGGTATCCTAGGAATCACCTTGGGGTCATTCCTTTATTCCTACGTTATCTTCTCTTTAGAAAAAAAGGGCAAAAAGAAATAAGCATCAAAATACCAACCAGACAAAAAAGCAGAATTACTCTGCTTTTTTTGTTTTTTTTGCTATAATATAAAGATAGACATAAAAAAATCAAACATACTATATGGATTACGATCCTAAAGGAAACTACCAGGACAAGGCTGCCGCCGAAATGCTGCAGTTACTTAAAGTTTCTGAAAAGGGCTTGAGCGAATCCGATGCTGGCAATCGACTAAAACTCTATGGTCCTAATGACATCTCTCGACAAAAAAAGATTCCCTTGATATTCAAGTTCCTCTCCTACTTCAAGAACCCGATGATCATCATCCTGATCATAGCCGCCACCTTCTCCGGACTGACCGGTTCGTATCGCAGCACTATTATCATCTTTGCCATGATCTTCTTTAGCGTCATCATGAACTTCTATCAAGAACATAAGTCATCTCGAGCCGCTGAAAAGATTGCCAAAAAATTAGCCCTGAAAACCACTGTCTTCCGTAATGGACAAAAAAAAGAAATCGCCGCCAAACTGATAGTCCCCGGGGACATCGTACTCCTCTCAGCTGGAGATATCATACCTTCCGATGGCGTGTTATTGGAAGCGGACGATTTTTTCGTTAACGAATCAGTTTTAACCGGAGAAAGCTTCCCGACTGAAAAATCCGCTAATGATATAAAATCTTCTCACATCTTTTCCGGTACCAACGTCATTTCCGGCTATGCTCGCTATCTGACCACTAAAACTGGATTACACACCGAATATGGACAAATTGCCGCTAAGTTAGGAGACCAACATGAAGTCAATGCTTTTGAATTGGGTATCAAGAACTTCGGCTATTTGATTATCAAGGTGATATTATTTATAGTCGTAGTCATCTTCCTGATTAATGCCATCCAAAAGAAAGATATCATGGAATCGATTATCTTCTCGATCGCTGTCGCTGTCGGGGTAACACCAGAGCTTCTGCCTATGATTATGAGCGTCAACATGGCCAAAGGATCTATCAAGATGTCGAAGAAAGGCGTTATCGTCAAAAGGCTGAATGCCATTCCGGACTTTGGCAGCATGGATATCTTATGTACCGACAAGACCGGTACTCTAACCCAAGACAAGATTACCGTTGTCAAATTCATCGACAATGAAGGCTCTAGTTCTGAATCGGTCCTGAAGACCGCCTACCTAAATGGCTATTTTGAAACCGGCATCAAGAGCTTGCTTGACAAAGCTTTGTTAGATTACAAAAAAATGCCAATTGATGGCGCCCAAAAGATAGATGAAATTCCATATGACTTCATGCGCCGCCGCTCATCAATCGTCTTTGAAGATAATGGAAAAAGGATTATGAGCACCAAGGGTGCGCCAGAAGAGATCTTCAAGATCTGCAGCCTCTATCGTCAAAACGGCCAAGACCAAAAATTTACCAAAGCGGAATCAGACAAGGCAATTAAGCTATATGACGACCTGAGCCGGGAAGGATTCCGCGTCCTAGCCATCGCCTCCAAAGAAATCACTGAGAAAAAAACTAAATACACCAAAACCGACGAAGCTGAAATGACCCTGGTAGGCTTTGTCGCTTTCTATGACCCGCCTAAGGTTAGCGCCAAGGAAACCGTAGCTTTTATGGTCGAACATGGCATTGAAACCAAAATTATCACCGGTGACAGCCCTTTAGTGGCCAAAAAGATCTGTGAAGACTTGGATATCAAGATCAAAGGCATAATCACCGGGGATGAATTCGATGTCAACAAGCTGAGCCATGAAGAAATGCTGATCAAAGCTCGGGCCAACAGCATCTTTGCCAGATTCTCGCCCATGCAAAAAGAAAAAGTAATCGAAGTCCTCCGCCAAGGCGGTTCGGTTGTTGGTTATTTAGGCGATGGCGTCAATGATGCTCCATCCCTCAAGATGGCAGATGTTGGAATCTCCGTCGACAATGCTGTCGACGTCGCCAAGGAAACAGCCGATATCATCTTGATGAAAAAAGGCTTGCAAGAATTAATGGAGGGCGTCCTAGAAGGCCGCAAGACTTTCGGCAATACCATGAAATATATCATGATGGGATTAAGCTCCAACTTCGGCAATATGTTTTCATTGATCGGCGCTTCATTGTTCTTGCCATTCTTCCCGATGCTTCCTAGCCAAATCCTGCTCAACAATTTTCTCTATGACACCTCCCAGTTATCTATCCCATCGGATAACGTTGATGCTGAGTATCTAAAAAAACCGAAACACTGGGATTTAAAAATGATCAAACGCTTCATGATAATCTTCGGTCCTATCAGTTCTATCTTTGACATCCTGACTTTCGTAATTCTCTTTTTCGTATTCAAAGCTCCTGAAGCTACCTTCCAAGCTGGTTGGTTTGTGGAATCATTAGCTACCCAAGTATTAGTTATCCACATCATCCGAACTCGCCGGATACCTTTCTTACAATCCCGGCCGAGCAAGTATCTGCTGTTATCAACCATCGGGGTAGTGCTCTTGGGCGGACTATTAACTATGCCTATCATCGGCAGCTTCTTCGGATTCAATCCATTGAGCCTACCGATGTTCTTGACCATCATAGTTCTAGTCGTCATCTACCTCTTCTTAGTCGAAGGCGTCAAACAATTATTCTTTAAGAAAATTTATCAAACCGAATAATATGGGAAACAATCCTAACGCTCCAAAAAATATCATCCTAGGAATCTTCCTACTGCTGATAATCAGCGGCTTGTTCTATTTCATGATAAGGCAATTGAAGCACCGCGAAACCTACGTTTCTCTCAATAAAAACGTCAAAATATCGATAGAATTGGCCCAAAGCGACAGCGAGAAACATCAAGGATTGTCTGATCGAAAATCGCTTTGCCAGAACTGCGGCATGCTCTTCGTTTGGCCGGATTATGACGTCCGCGACTTCGTCATGCGCAATATGAATTTCCCATTAGACATTATCTTCATTGCCGACCAGAAGATCGTCAAGATCGAAAATAATTTATTGCCGGAAGGTGAGACTCCAGAAAATATTTATAGCTCTGAAGTTCCAGTCAACTATGTCTTGGAAGTAAACGGAGGACTGACTGACCGCTATGGCATAACTGTCGGCGACGAGGTGGTGATCAGCATACCGGAGAAGTAAAATTTTACTAAAATTACTTGTATTGTTTTTAAAAATTTGTTAAAATATAAATAGCAGAAAATTTTATGAGCTCTTTAAAATCTAGGGAGGAATCAACTTTTCCAAAAGACAGCATCACTTTATTTTTCTAAGTTAGCTACTAATACCAATTTAAAAATTATTAGTATATTAACATAGGAAAATAAGGTCGGTTTTCCTATTTAAAAAACATATTTAAAAATATGCCTACTAAAAAAGTTGCAAAAAAACCAGCAGCCAAGAAACCAGCAGCAAAGAAGGTCGTCAAGAAAGCTGTGAAGAAGGTTGCTAAGAAGGTTGTAAAAAAAGTAGCAGCCAAGAAACCAGCTAAGAAAGTTGTAAAGAAGGTCGTCAAGAAAGCTGTGAAGAAGGTTGCTAAGAAGAAATAGTGACGTTGGATTCCTCCCTAGATTTTAACGAACTCTTAACTAACAATATGACCCGTCGCCAATATATCATCATTATCGGTTCGGCTCTGATTTTAATCACTTTAGCCATCTGGCTAGGAGTGAAGTTTTTTTCTAAAAAACCAGCCAATCCGGACCAGAATACTAACGCTAATCAGGCCGTATCGATTGAAAAGATCAGCTACAAAGACGAATTGACCATGCTTAAGAAACTGTTTGCCGAGAAACTAGGCAAGGCCGAAAGCGATATCAATGTCAGTATCGCTCGGGAAGATAATACCCATATCAAAGGAATAGTGACTGTAAAAGGCGATTATGAGGGTGTTTTCCTGGCTGCCAGAATCGATAAGGATTGGAAAATTGTCTGGGATGGAAAGGGTAAATATCCTTGCCAGGATATCCTGAGTTATAATTTCCCAGGGGAAATGGTCAGTGATTGCTTACAATAAAAACAAACCAAAAAATAGAAAAAATCGTAGGACACCCTACGATTTTTTTGTTAAATATGGTAAAATAAAAGCATATGAAAAATCCTAATAAACAACGAGCAGCCTTCACCATGATTGAGCTGCTAGTCACTTTATTTATCATCGCCATCATCGTCTCTCTCTCAGTAATCGTCTATGATGTCGCTTGGTCTAAATCCAGAAACAGCAAACGCGTCAGTGATATTATCCGCATCCAAAATGCTTTAGAGAAATACCACCAGCAACAAGGCCAGTATCCCGATTCCCTGACTTTTGGGGAAAACCTAACTGACCAATCCGGCAATGTATATATGATAGACGTGCCTCAGAATCCCAAACCTCGAACTGATGGAGATTGTGCCGATCAAGAATATACCTATAGTACTTCAACCAACTTATATGGAAATGAAAATTTTTTCTTGGAATTCTGTATAGGGGATAAATCCGACCAGATTGAAAAAGGAATAAATTGTGCTACCAGCCAAGGCATCACTGCTGGTGCCTGCCCGTCCGGAAATTTAAACACTGGCTTAAAATTATGGCTCCGAGCCGATGGCAGCGTAACTAGCCGGGCTACCAGCAGCACCATATTAGTTGATAGCTGGAATGATGAAAGCGGAAATGGCAACAACGTCACCCAATCCGACTCCACTAAAAGACCGACCTTTGTCACATCAACCTTTAACGGCAAGCCGGCTATCCGCTTTGATGGCATCAACGACTTCCTCACCGGAGGAGATGTCTTAGATATGAACGATGATGAATGGACCATATTCGTGGTTGGAAAAAGCAATGGTGCTAATGGCAGTTTTGTGGCTAAGTCATTCTATGGCGGCTACGTTGGCCGTTATGGATTATTATATTACGGCGGAAACTTACTATATATTATACAAGACGATGACGATGTTCATAATACCCAAATATCCCAATCTTCCGGGTCATACAAAATATTTTCCACTGAGAGAGCAAAAGATCCCAACCAAAACATCTTATATGTTAATAATGCCCCTGTGGCAACGACAACTATCAGTAATTGGTATAGCTTAAACACCCCTCTCCGCTTCTTAGTCGGGGCCTATAACAATAACCCGGATACTAGTGAAACCATGTTCTTAGATGGCGATATCAATGAAATAATGATCTATAACCGAATATTAAGCACCAGCGAAAAAGAAGCTATCAAATCTTATTTTGAAGATAAATATGAATTATAACAGGCAAAAAAAACCAGGTTTCACCTTAATAGAAATGCTATTAGTGATAGCGATCATCGGGATTATCACCAGCCTTAGCCTTTTAGCCTACAGTTCTTTCCGGCAGAAAGCCCGTGATACCAGAAGGGTCAAAGATATCGAACAAATCCAATCCGCTCTTAAACTATACTTTTATAATGAAAGCTCTTATCCGGAAACACTGAATTTCGGCCAAGCTTTAATAGGTTCCACTTCTTCTACTACCTACATGGCCATCTTGCCAAATAATCCTGGTCCATGGGGAGATAGTGGCTGTAGCGACTCCGATTATTCCTATCAAGCAACGGCCAGCAGCAGCGACTATGCTCTCGGATTCTGCCTCTCAACCCCGGTCGGAAACTTAAGCGCCGGACCAAAATGCGCCACCAGCAAGGGAATTGAGAACTCAACCTGCTTCGGATATCGGGAAAAGATTACCATCAACCACGCTAAAGTCAGCGGCGATATCAGCTCTTTCCAATTATACATCAATCTCTCTGATCTAGATGATAATTTCTGGTCACATGTCCAAAATGGCGGCGGCGATATCAGGATTAAATCAGCTAATGGAACTGAACATGCTAGAGAGGTAGTATCTTGCGATACAGCCACGAAGACTGGCGAGGTCCACGCCCTGATTCCCAATCTTTCCAGCGCAACTGACACCGAAATATATATTCATTACGGCGATAGCAATGCCACTGACTACGCTCCATCTAGCACTTACGGCTCCCAAGCTGTCTGGAGTGGCTATTCAGTAGTCCAACACCTTAACAATTTAACTGACACTACTACATTAGATAGTACTGCCAACGCCAAAAATGGCACTAAAAGGGCTATTAATGAACCAACTGAGGCTTCTGGAAAAATCGGCCAAGGCCAAACTTTCGATGGCTCTGATGATTATATCCGAGTCCCGAGCGTCAATATAACTAGTGGTTCATTCTCTATTTCTGGCTGGATCAAGCCAGTGAACCCTCCTGATTATACGACTCTCGCCGGATTTGATGGCAGCCGCCGAATACTAGTCCATCCCAGCGGTAAAGCCTTGGCTCAGTTCAATGGCAACTTCTTTTCCAACCAAAATACCACTATCAACTCTTGGAACAAGATTACTTACGTTTATAATTCCGGCACCAATAAAGAGTATTTCTATATCAACGGAAACTATGACAATGAGCAAGCTATATCATACTCAACTCCTCTCTGGTCACAAAATTTCTATCTCGGACAATATGGAGAAACTTACTACATCTTGATTGGGTCATTGGATGAATTTTCTGTAACCCCCCGAGTGTTATCAGCCGCCGAGATCCAGACATCATACAATAATGAAAATGATCCATCGTCGTTTTACACGGTCGGGACCGAAGAAATTCAATAATATTTTTGAAATAAAAAATACCTCTCTGACTAGAGAGGTATTTTTATTTTTAATCACTACGTATTCATTACGACCTGATTATATCCAGAACTTCATCCCTCTTCTCTTCCATGAGCCCCTGCCTGGTGGCTTCTAGATTTAATCTCATCTTATTTTCAGTATTAGAAGCCCGGACATTAAACCACCAATCAGGATAAGTTATAGTGACGCCATCCAGCTTATTGATTTCGGCATCAGAATATTTTTCTTCCAACAATCGAAAAACCTTTTCCTTATCCTGAACGTCACTATTTATCTCCCCTGAGTTGAAATACTTGTAATATGGTTCCAGTTGTTCCGCTACGCTCTTGCTGCTGTCGGAAAACTCCATGAGCAGCTTTAAGATGACAACCATCGGAACTTCGAAACAACCCATTTCCATATTCAGGAAAAAATGTCCGGAAGATTCACCGGCAAAATAAGCCCCCTCTTTCAACATCTGTTCCTTGATCAAAGAATGACCGACCCTGGTTACCATCGGAACGCCGCCATTCTTGATAATCATATCCTCAGTAATCTTCCCTGGACGAACATCATACCCTATCTTGGCTCCCGGCTTATCTTTCAAGAACAACTTAGCCAAAATACCCCTGATAATCGACTGATTTATTACCTTGCCCGAATTATCCACAAAGAAGACTCGATCGCCATCGCCATCGATAGCGATACCCAGATCAGCTTGCTCAGAGATAACCATCTGCTCCAAGTCAGCTACGTTTTCCGCCTTGAGAGGATCAGCTTCGTGGACCGGGAAAGAGCCATCTAAAGCAAAGTTCATCTTGATCAATTCGCAAGGCAGATAATTGAATAGGGCTTCCAAATATTGTCCACCCATACCATTAGCGGTATCTGCTACTACTTTAAGCGGTTTGATCTTTTCCAAATCAGCCATCTGCAAATCATGCTTGAGCTGTTCTGACAACACATTGTACCTCTCGATTATCGTCCCTTGGTTGGAAGCTTCTTTCAAATCGCCTTGCAAGATCTTCTCTTTCAAAAATTCCATTCCAGTATCACCGCTGATTGGTACAGCCTTGGCCCGGACCATCTTGAAGCCATTCCACTCTGCCGGATTATGGGAAGCGGAAACCATCAAGCCGCCGTCATAGGAAAAGTTGGCGACAGCAAAATAGAAAGTCGGGGTTGAACATAATCCAATATCAATGACATTAGCTCCGCCGGCGGTCAACCCTTCGATCAAGGCCTTCTTGAGGTCGGGCGATGACAAGCGCATGTCGCAACCGACGACAATCTGCATCTTCTTGCCAGCGACATCCGAATCCTGATGACGCAAAGCGACATAAGCCAAACCTAATTGATAAGCGAAATAATCGCCAAAGTCTTTTTGATAAATGCCGCGGATATCATAAGCTTTGAAAATGTTAGGATTGATATTCATATTTTTTAAATTACCCAACCGGTAAAAGCTGGGTAATTATTAGTAATTATTTTTTATTGAAGTAGACCCATATCGCTCCCAAAGACCACCAAGTTCCAACCATCGCTCCCAACCAGCCCAAAACCGGCAGAGAGAAAACCACAGAACAGACAACTACACCCATGATCATTTCTAAGAACAGCTTAGGAGTCTGTCTGCGAATCATCTTCTTAATCAAGAAGCGACCGACCATGATTCCGAATATGACCCGGCCGACAAAGATAGCAATGATCCATAGGGCCAGCAAGATTAATGATAACGGAATGCCGATTAAAGTAAACATTAAAAGCAAAGCGGCAATTGGCGGCAAAAACATGATAATAGCGCCAAAGCCAATATTAGCCCCGATTTTATGCTGCATCCGGTCAATAATAGCCAAAGTCTGTTTGCGCCATAAAGACAACAGAACTAAACCGACTAAAAGAGCGGAGAAAATGGCATAAACCCGACTCCAGAGATAAGCTAAAAACATCTTATTAGTGACACTTTCCGGCAAATTATGGATTATCCGACCGCTAACCTTCTCCTTGTTAATCTGAGCTTCATCGATTCCGGTATAAATAACATCGCCTTCAACGCTGCCAGAATCAGTAATTTCCAGACTACCCTTAGCTTTATTCTCTAAATTACTATCAATCTTAATATCCAGATTCTTAGCTACCCGGCCGGCCAATAACAGCTTGCTGACTGAGCCATGCAAATTGCCGTCGATATTGCCTCTCATTTCAGCCTGAGTCCCGGCAATCAACAAGTCCCAACCGATCTTAGCCTTATCTGAAATATTTATATTAGCTCCAAAAGCATTCATATTCCTGGCCACCGTACCGCTCAGATTAATAGAATTACCGGCTACCCGCACATTACCCAAAACCTCACCAGTGATATTGATAGTCTGAGCCGCACAGATGATGTCGCCATCAACCTTAGCGCTAATATTAACTGTCTGAGCCGCACAGATGATATCACCGGTTACTTGGCCATCGATAGTGATAGTCGAACCGGCAGCATATAAGTTGCCATCAACAATTTGATCTTGGGAATTAGAGATAAAGTCGCCGCTCCTGACCGAAAAAGCCTTAGTGGCTGATGGAATCAGAGCCAAAGCTGCGGCAATGATGAAGATAGCTAAAAATTTCTTTTTTGACATAAGCCTGTATTTGTTATATTGTTGAATTAATTGAATTATACTTACATTATACTGAAAAAACATGCAGCAAGCAATATTAGAATTCCTCTCTTCCGATTTCACTAAAATCAAGAATGCGGACCAAATGTCAGAGCTCAAACGACGCTTAGCCAAAAAATATGGCGGAGCGATGCTTTTGCATTCCGATTTATTACCAGAGATAAAAACCAGGCTGCAAGACAAAAATCTAAGTGCCAAAGACCGGACTAACCTAGAAGTGGCTATTAAGTTACTGAGGAAAAGAGCTGTCCGGACCCTTTCCGGCATTGCCCCGGTCGCTGTCCTGACCAAACCCTATCCTTGCCCCGGAAATTGCGCCTATTGCCCGAATGAAAAAGATGTCCCGGCCAGCTATCTCTCTAACGAACCAGCGGTCATGCGGGCTATCCGCTGCCAATACGATCCATATCGCCAGATGGTCCTCCGCCTCAAAGCCCTGGAAAACAATGGGCATGAACCTAACAAGATTGAAGTTATCGTCATTGGTGGCACCTGGAGCTATCTGCCGGAAAAATATAAGTTCTGGTATATTTTGAATTGCTTTAAGGCAGCCAATGACTACGCCAAGATAAAGCTACCTGAAGATCCAAATGAAGATTCCCGGTTAAAACTAGCTGACAGCTTGGTCAAAAAAATAAAGTCACCTTTTTCTCAGAATGAAAAACTAGCCGAGATCAAAAAACAACTAGCCAGCGAGCAAAAGAAAAACGAAAAGGCTAAATACAAGATAGTCGGACTAACCTTGGAAACCAGACCGGACTACATCAATGAGCGAGAATTATTAGAAATGCGCGAATTAGGCGCCACTCGAGTAGAAATCGGCGTCCAAGCTATCGACGACCAGATCTTGAAATTGAATAATAGGGGCAGCGGTACCAAGGAAATAGCAGCGGCCACCAAACTCCTAAAAGATTATGGCTTCAAAGTTACCTATCACTTCATGCCCGCCCTACCCGGATCCACTCCGCAGAGAGATTTAGAGATGTTTAAAGAACTATTTTCCAATCCAGCCTATCAGCCAGACCAGATAAAATTCTATCCAACAGTCGTTACTAAAGGCAGTTTGCTATATAAATGGCATAAAGCCGGCAAATACCAACCATATACCGACCAGGAATTGGAAGACCTGATTGCCAGCTGCAAAGCTATCGTTCCTCCATATGTCCGCATCATCAGACTGATCAGGGATATTCCTGGAGAATCAATTATTGCCGGCAATCTGATAACCAACCTAAGGCAGGTTATGCAGCAGAAAGGGGTTAAATGCAATTGTATCCGCTGTCGCGAAATCAAAGACAAGCCGATGGATGTAAAAAAATCCAAATTGGATATCATAGAGTATCCGGCCTCAGACGGCATCGAATATTTCTTGAGCTACAACAGCCCTGACAAGAAAGACCTATATGGCTTCTGTCGCCTAAGGATCGATCCGCAAAGCCCCATCGCCCCAGCTATCATCCGCGAGCTCCATGTCTATGGCCAATTGGTTCCAGTGGGAAAGACCAAAAAAGTACAGCATAGCGGCCTAGGAAAGAAACTGATGAAAGAAGCGGAGAAGATCGCCCAAAAACACAAAGCTCATAGCTTGGCAATAATATCCGGGGTTGGAGTCCGAGGCTATTACCGAAAGTTTGGATACAAACTGAAAGATACTTATATGGTAAAAAAAAATTTAAAAAATTATTTATAATAAAAAAGGCCTTCATATGAAGGTCTTTTTTAATTTCCAATTTAATCTTAATCCAAAATACAACGGACCGAATAACCAGTATTTAAAGAAGAAGTATAATGATAAATAGTAGTCGAATTATAACGAAGATAGAAGAATTGACCTGTCGGAGACGAAGACCAGAAAGAAGCTGAATAGCCAAGACCGCTAAAATAACCATCACCAATCCAACCTAAACGATCTCCAGCCGGAAGAGCTGTAAATTCGGAAGAATTAGTGGCTCCAGTATTAGGAGATATCCAATGAGCGGTGCCGGTTTCCTTAGCTAATCCGCTGTTAGAGCTGATAGAATTCTCAAAGGCGCTCCATTCAGACCAGCTAGGAATATGCCAACCAGTCGGACAGATACCTTGCCTCCTGGTAGCGCTTGGATCAGGATAATTGCAATCGCTATAATCAGCCGACGTACAAGTAGCGCCATTACAAGAATAAGTAGTGCCATTGCAATGATAAGGCAACTTCATCATTTCCGACCATTCATACAATCCGCCATAAGTATCACAATTAGAGGTTGAGTTTCCATTACAATATTTCTGAATTCCGTCATAACCTTGGCAAGACCAAAACTCAGCACTAACTTCTACACAATCATCCGCATTGCCGGCAATGCCGTCAGAACCATTAACAGTCGGGCTATAACCGATATAAGTCCCGACATTCAAGTTCTTGATCATGAAACAACCGGAACCCATAGAGGCAGTAGTATAGCTTTCACCGCGATAAGTACCGGTATCACCGCAATTAGTGAAGCCGACAAAAGCATCCGGATCAACACAGACATCATTAGTGCAGATATAATTACCTGGACAGCTATTAGGACAAGTTCCGCCACAACCGTCATCTCCACCGCAACGGCCAGAACAGTTAGTTGCACAAGTCGAACACCCAGCATCCATGATTCCATCGCGAGTCAGACATTTAAGCCCAGAATGAAGGGCGCCAGTCTTGCCTCCGATACAATATGAAATAGTATAAGTGGAGCCATCGCTTGAAACAGTATAGCTATATTGATTAGAACCGTTATAACAACTGCCGTCAGCTGGAAGCGGAGCGCTAGGAATGGTCAACATATAAGTCACCAAACCAGTAGGGGTATTAGCTTGGATTGTTCCTGAATTAAATTCAGCCTCTGTCGGATACCGACCATTATCATTGAAATACAATTCTAGGGCAGTCTGTATCTGCTTGGAATTGCCAACCCTCTTGGCATCGCGCGCCTTAGTCCGAGCATTGCCGACAGCGATAACCGACACAGTTGCCAAGATGCCGATGATGGCGATAACTACTAGGAGTTCGATCAGGGTAAAAGCTTTCCGATTTTTCATATCATTATTGAAATTATATCGATATCATCATTATAACACCCCTAATTACTTAATACATAAAAAAGACCCCTATTCAGGGTCTTTTTTATATCTATTACCACTTTTTAATCTTCTTTTCCTTGGCTAATACTGCCATGGTTGTTTTGATAACGGTGTCCGGAATCAGTGAAATGCTGTCGATATTCCATTCTACTAACAATTCAGCAAAATCCGGGAAATCGCTCGGAGCTTGGCCGCAGATTCCGACCTTGCGTCCGGTTCTCTTGGCAACGGTAATCAAGTAATGGATTAAGGTCTTCACAGCCATATTCTTTTCATTGGAAACTCCAACGACATGCAAGTTGTCGCCGGAATCGCGATCGATACCTAAAGTTAATTGGGTTAGATCATTAGAGCCGATTGAGAAGCCATCAAATATCTTAGCAAACTCTTCAGCTAAAATGATATTAGATGGAATCTCCGCCATGACATAAACCTGTAATCCGTTAACCCCTCGTTTCAAACCGCAAGAAGCCATGATGTCTAAAACCTTCTGGCCCTCTTCTACTGTCCGGCAGAAAGGTACCATGACTTTGACATTGGTTAAACCGAATTCGTCCCTAACTCTCTTCAAAGCTTGGCACTCCAGTTTAAAAGCTGGCAAGAACTGCGGATTATAGTAACGGTTAGCACCGCGATAACCGATCATCGGATTAGATTCAATCGGTTCATAATCCTTGCCGCCAATCAGATTAGCATATTCATTAGACTTAAAATCAGATAAACGGACGATGACATCGTTCGGATAGAAAGCGGCACCGATCATTCCGACTCCGGTGGCTAGCTTATCAACGAAGAACTGGGATTTGTTCTTATATCCTTTAGTAAAGGCAGCGATCTTACTCTTGACCGACTGATCCTTCAACTTATCAAAATTGATCAAGGCTAAAGGATGAGCTTTGATAGAATTATTAATGATAAATTCCAATCGAGCCAAACCGACGCCATCATTAGGAATAAAGGAGGTTGCAAAAGCCATGTCCGGCTCAGCCACATTCATCATGATCTTGGTCTTCGGTTTTTTCAAATTCTTGATATCAGTTTTTTCAATCTTGAAAGGAATTATGCCATCATAGATGAAACCTTGGTCGCCCTCAGCACAAGACACGGTAACTTTCTGGCCATTTTTAATCTTGGAAGTAGCATTATTAGTCCCGACCACGCAAGGGGTGCCGAGTTCACGAGAAACGATGGCGGCATGGCAAGTTCTTCCGCCCTTATCAGTCACGATAGCGCCAGCGATTTTCATAATCGGCTCCCAATCAGGATCGGTCATATCAGTCACCAAGACCTGTCCCGGTTTAAAATTAGAAATTTCCTTGACATCAATAATCTTGTGAGCCACGCCGGAACCGATCTTATTACCGACAGATTGTCCACCCAAGATAACATTACCTCTCTTAGACAGCTTATATTGTTCAACGATATTCAAATTCCTCAAGCTCTGAACGGTTTCCGGACGAGCTTGGATTATGTATAATTTCTTGTCATTTTCATCCAAGGCCCACTCCATATCCATCGGCTTCTTGTAATGCTCTTCGATCAACATTGCCCACTTAGCCAACTGCTTAGCCTGCGCATCGGTAATCGATGGCTTGTCCTGATCAGCGACAGAGACTTTTATATTCTTCACCGGCTTCTTCGGATCAGAACTATAGATCATCTTCAATTGCTTATTGCCGATCTTCTTGGAAATAATGGCTCCGGTCGGTTTGAAGTAGATGAATTCATCCGGATTAACTGCGCCCTGGACGATGTTCTCACCCAAGCCATAGATAGAATTAATCAAAACCACATTCTTGAAGCCGGATTCAGTGTCAATGCTGAACATCACGCCGGAAGCTTGAGAGTGGATCATCTTCTGGATACCAACCGACAAGGCGATCTTGAAATGATCGAAGCCTTTATCAACGCGATAAGAAATAGCTCGAGCTGTGAAAAGAGAAGCGATACATTTTCTGACTGCCAATAATAATTCTTTTTCGCCCCTGACATTCAAATAGGTTTCCTGCTGTCCGGCGAAAGAAGCATCTGGCAAGTCTTCAGCTGTGGCACTAGAACGGACAGCTACCGCCAAGTTCTTAGACTTATACTTTGCGCTCAATTTCTTGTAAGCAGCAACAACGTCGTCCTCTAATTCCTTTGGCATCGGGGTGGACACGATCAGATCTCGAACCGCCTTAGCTTTTTTAGTTAAACCAACAACATCCTTAGTGTTCAAGCCAGCCAGGATATTCTTAATTTCTTTCTTGACTCCGCTATCTTCGAGATAACGGCGATAAGCTTCGGCTGTGGTAGCAAAACCGTTCGGTACTACGACCCCGACCTTAGATAAGCGCTGATACATCTCTCCCAGAGAAGCATTTTTTCCGCCGACAGAAGGGACGTCCTTGATTGTCAGCTCATCAAAAAACCGGATGAATTTTGGTTTCTTCATATTGATTTAATTATATTACTAGTTTATAATCTTGTTAGCTATATTATATCACAAAAAGCGGGCGTGGTGGAACTGGTAGACACGCATGCCTTAGGAGCATGTGCTTCGTGCGTGAGGGTTCGAGTCCCTCCGCCCGCACCAAGATAAAAAGAGCGGAAACTTTGATTTTTTTCGCTCTTTTTTTATACTATTGCCTTTTCATCAGCTTTGCTCTAAAGTCATATCAATATTAATCGTACCTCAAAAACCAAACATCATGGAAGATAAAAAGGCCATTGAAAGCTTCTTAAAAGAAGTCAAGCAAGATTCCCAGAGGAATGCGTATAATGCATATGCTTTAAAACGCTTTGACATGACCCCGGAAATCAATTTGGATCATGACATCTACATCTTAAAAAGCCAGGACCATTATCAAGCTTATCTGACCAAACAACTAGGAGATAAGAACCAGATAGCCGATGACATGTTCATGACTACCGACAAAACCTATTATGACCTGATTGCTCAAGATGTCGCCGCAACAACGGTGAACCGCCTAGCAACCATCGGGGCTACTCCATTATTTTTAAAGCTGGCATTAACTACCAGTTCTTCCCACTGGATTGCTTGCGAAAAAAGAGCCCAAGACTTAAGAAGAGGATGGAAAAATGCTTGCCTTATAGCCAAATGTGCTAATGCCGGAATATCATTAAGCTTTAATGCTTCAATCCGCTCCGGATCATCTGTTTTGGCTGGAGTATCTGCTGGGGTCATCAAACCTCAGCACTTAATTACCGGAAATATCAGCGATGGCGATGCCATTATCCTGATTGGAAGCTCCGGCGTCCATACAGAAGGCTTCGATCTCATAACCCAGATGGGTTCAATGATGAAAGATGGCTACCTAACCCAAGCTTGTTACAGCCACCCGGACATCAAATTCTCTTTTGGGGCGCAACTGCTGACTCCGAGCTTGATCTATCCCAACATTATCAAGGAATGCCAAAAAAACAACATCAATATCCATTATGCTATCGATGTTGAAAATTGGCTGGACTTGATGAGACACCCGGGAAATTTTTCTTATGTAATAGAAGAGTGCCC
The DNA here is from genome assembly GCA_964639785.1 of uncultured Gammaproteobacteria bacterium. Taxonomy (GTDB): domain Bacteria; phylum Patescibacteriota; class Patescibacteriia; order Patescibacteriales; family UBA12465; genus CG1-02-41-21. The sequence continues at coordinate 42,497 of CAZXEE010000001.1, read as the reverse complement.
GATGCCGCCTTCTATCTTCAATTTTATCCAGAAACAGAGCTGTATCGATGACTGGAAGGCTTATTCAATTCTCAATATGGGAATCGGATTTGCCCTTTATGTCCCCAAAGAAATGGCAGAATTAACAGCCAAGATTATTTACCAGCTAGGTTTCAAGGCAACGATTGCCGGTTATATCGAAAACTGGCCGCGAAAAAAATTGTTCATCAAAGAAAAGAATCTGGTTTATTCCATTTAAACCAAAAAACACCTGCTAAATAGAGCAGGTGTTTTTATTTTCTCCTAAAATCTGGTATTATTCTTATATGATTAACTTTCTCCACACTTTCAACCCCCAACCGATATTATTTTCATTGGGTCCAATAACCATCTATTGGTATGGGTTTTTTATGGTCTTATCCATGATCCTGGGCATAATTACCGCTATCACTATCGCCAAATATTACCAAGTTAGCAAAGACCAGATAATCGACCTGTCTTTCTACCTAATAATCGGAGGGTTAATCGGAGCTAGAATATATGAGATTTTTTTAGAGTTTCCATATTATTGGCAATACCCCCTAGAAATAGTTAAAGTCTGGCATGGAGGACTGGCTATCCATGGAGCTATCATCGGTGGAATCCTGGCTCTCTGGCTGTTTATCAAGAAGAATAAGGGTTATGACTTTTGGAAGTTATGCGCTATTGTCGTCCCAGCTCTAGCTCTGGGCCAAGCTATCGGCCGTTGGGGAAACTATTTCAACCAAGAACTGTTCGGCCGGCCGACTAATCTGCCTTGGAGTATACCGATCAGCTTGATTAATCGTAACAATGATTTCATTTCATTCGAATATTTCCATCCGACCTTCTTGTATGAATCATTGGGCAGTCTCCTGATTTTTGGAGTCCTGATCTTCTGCCATTATCTGATTATCAAAAGAGGGAAAGGTGATGCCCAAACCAAAAAGACAAATCATTTCCAGGCAACGGTCTTGATCTACATTATATTGTATTCAGTATTGAGATTCTTGACAGAGTTTATCCGGATCGACAAGACTCCGATGTGGGGTAATATCCGCTGGCCCCAGATCATCAGCCTGCTGCTGATTATCCTTTCACTAATAATTTTATCCATACCTTATGTCCAAAAAACCGTCAGAAGAAAAAAAGAAATTGTTTAATAGACGAAGCCTGAGGATTCTATATTTCCTCGGTTTCATACTGGCTCTTTCCACGGCCATTCCGACCTACATCGAATCCAACTACATCAAAGAATTCGTCAATGCTGAAAAAGTCGGCTTGTTTTTTATAGTTGCCAACATCTTTACCTTCTTATTAATATTAGTCTTTCCAAGCTTGATTGAACGCTTCAAGAACTATCGGGTTGCCCAAGCAATCTTAGGGATCAACTTTATTGCCCTGATAGCTATGTCCCTAGCTAACTCTTCCCTTGGCCTGTATATCGCCTTCATCCTCCTGATGTCCAGCATGAACCTGATCTGGATCAATATGGATGTCTTCGTTGAGAACTTTACCGCCGTTTCTAGCGCCGGCCAGACTCGAACCATGTATTTTACCTTCATGAACTTAGGCTGGGTCTTTGCTCCGATGATTGCCAGTTATTTCATCAAAGGCTCTAATTACCGCCCAGTCTACCTGATGGCTGCCGCCCTCCTCATCCCATTCTATATCATCTTTATCGAGAAAGGACGTAATTTAAAGGACAAGGTAAAATACGAGAAAAACCATATCTGGAAGACTATCAAAACTGCTTTCAAGACAAAAGATGTCAGAGGCATATTCTGCCTAGCCACCTTACTCCATCTTTTCTATAGCTTGGCCGTCGTCTACATGCCAATCTACTTACATGAGAACATGGGCCTGTCTTGGAGCCAGTTAGGTATCGCTTTTTCTTTCATGCTCCTGCCATTCATCATCTTCGAAATCCCAGCCGGAATCATTGCTGACAAGTATTTAGGAGAAAAAGAAATCATGGCCGCAGGCTTTACTATCCTAATTATCTCCCTCTTATTATTCTTCTGGGTACAGTCATCCAGTATTGTAGTTTGGGGGCTGATTCTTTTCTTTAGCCGAATTGGAGCCGCTTTGGTTGAGGCTATGCGTGAAGCCTATTTCTTCAAGATCGTAGAAGCCAAAGAAGTCGGGCTGATCAATTTCTTCCGGACCGCCCAACCATTAGGTTATCTAGTCGGCACCGGGCTGGGCACCATCATCCTTATCTTCTATCCGATCCAATTCATCTTCTTGATACTAGCCCTCCTGATGCTCATCAGTTATTATTTCCTCTGGTCCATCAAAGATACGAAATAATTTAAAGAAAAACAAAAAGACCGCTATCTATCAGCGGTCTTTTTTATTATGATATTATTTCCGTTCGATACTCTTATGCCAAGCGATCCATTCATACAAGAAGAAAGCGGAAGCGACATAAGGAAAGATTCCCAAGAAGACATCGGTAGCCGAATGAGCCCTGATGCCGACTATAGCGATGATGTTAACCGCAAAGAGTAAGAAGAAAAGCAGGGAAAAATATCCCTCCCAAGAAATCGGCTGATGGATCCAGCCGGTTTTTTTGAACCATGGCTTTTTCATATGTTTATTGTTATGTGCCCCCAGTAGGAATCGAACCTACATTACAGGTTCCGGAAACCTGCGTTCTATCCATTGGACTATGGAGGCCTTATTAATTAAGAATAATACAACTAATTAATCTTTTATGCAACGGACAGATAATCCAGCACCCCGGCCATTTAAAGCACGCATAATTCCTCCATGACCGGAATAAACAAATCGGTCAATGGCAATATCACTAGAATTAGGAACCGAGCCGACAAAATTCGTGCTGTGACCATATTCCAAAAAGTCGCCACCATCTACAACCCCAGAAGGACGAGCCGAAAATCCAGAGAGATCATTACTGCTATCGCTCCAACCGCTAGCTGCCTTTATCCTGTATCCACTCGGCAAACAATCGCCAGTACTATGATCAGAATCACAATCAGTATCCGGATTATCAGCTAAACCAAATTCCAAGGTATGCCAATCGGTTTCATTCGGTATATGCCAACCTGAAGGACAAATGCCTTGATGCTTAGCCTGAACAGTGTAACTACCGCTGGTAGGGCAAGACAAAGTATAAGTATCATCACCATTATCAACAGCACTGGCATGGCCACAATCATATGGCAAATTCATGGCTTCCGGCCACTCATATATGCCACCATCAGTATCACAGTAACTGGAGTTATCGTTGTAACAATATTTTTCAACCGTATTATTATCGGTCTGGCAAAACGAAGAGAAAATATTAACACAAGAAGTTGCGCCTAATCGATTGATCATCAACCCGTAATTTAGGTTCTCTTTCATCCAAACCTGCGAACCGATCGTCACCGTATCATATGTCTGGCCACCATAAGTACATTGGTCGCCTCCAACAGTAGTATTAGAACAAGCTGCAGGCAAATCTTCTCCAGAGGTTGAACACCCAGCATCCATAACTCCATCTCGAGTCAAACATTTAACTCCGGAATTAAGAGCCCCGGTCTTACCACCGATGCAATATGATATGGTATAAGTAGAGCCATCACTCGCAACATTATAACTATATTGATTAGAACTATTATCACAACTACCATCAGCCGGGAGTGGGGCGCTAGGGATGGTCAACATATAAGTCACCAAACCAGTAGGAGTGTCGGATTGAATCGTCCCGGAATTGAATTCGGCCACAGTCGGATACCGACCGTTATCATTGAAATACAATTCTAAAGCGGTCTGGATCTGCTTGGCATTTCCAACCCTTTTAGCATCGCGAGCTTTAGTTCGAGCATTACCGACAGCAATCACCGCCACAGTTGCCAGAATACCGATAATGGCGATAACTACCAATAATTCAATTAAGGTAAAGGCTTTTTTAGAAGATTTCATGTGAAATAAAATTAAAAACCCCGTATTATAAATCCATTATATCACAACCATTGAAAATATTGAACTTTTTAACAAAAAATAGCCCGGAAAGGGCTATTTATAGTCTAGGCAAAGATCCTGATTATTGTTTGTTCCTCCTTCCCTTGACTATATTAATAACAATAACAATGATTAATATCAATCCCAGTCCTTGCGCTCCAGGACTGTCATCAAATTCGCCGAATACGATCAAGAATACTCCAAAAAAAATTCCTAATATCTTTAATACCCAATAAATAATTTTTTTAATCATGGTACTCATATATTATATCTTATTATAAATCGCTGTTTTTAATATTACCCAGCCTGTAATCTCTCAAGATTTCCATAGCCTTTTTAAATGCTTTTCCGCGATGATTAACATCAATCAAATCCTCTGGATTAAATTCCGCATTAGTTTTCTGATAATCAAAATCTTTAGCCAGGATGATTGGAGCATAACCGAAACTCTTATTACCCTTCGGTTCTAAAGCCACTCTGGCTTCCCAGATACCGGAAGCTGTTTCTACAAATTTAGTCACAGGATCATAGATAGCTACTGTACAATTATAATGACAATTGCGCTCTTCAAATGGGATTTCCTTCATCTCTTCCAAAACCTTTAAATAATTATCCCTATCATTTCCAGTGCCCGAATAACGAGCTGATAATACTCCTGGGCGACCATCCAGGGCATCGATACAGAGCCCGCTGTCATCAGCTAGAGTAAGCATGCCGAGAGCATTGCCGGCGACAATAGCTTTAATTAAAGCGTTGCCTTCAAAACTCTTAGCATTTTCAATGAGATTCAGTCCCGCAGTCTCTTCTGGAAAATCAAATAGAAATTTAGGCAAGAAATTAGAACCGGAAAAAATTTTCTTAATCTCCTCTGCCTTTCCCAGATTAGCGGTAGCCACAAGGATTATTTCTGATTTTTTCTCTTTTTGATTCATAACAATATCATTACTTTATTAAATTTTAGCTGCCTCACCCAAATTATCCCAAGAGAAATTAAATATACCCTGGATCATTTGAGTAAAGCTGGGCGAATCAATAATAATTGACTCGTAACGATCCTTCTCAAAAATAAAGATAGCTACTTTATTTCCATAAATAGTAAGGTCTCCGGTAAAAATATATTTTTCCGGCATAGCGCGAACTTCCTGGCCAGCATCAGACCTCAAATGCTGATGGCCATAATGGACAATCAGCTTTGCAAACACTTTTGACTTGCGACGTCGCTCAATCCAAACCGGAAAATATTTAGGTAGCACAGAATATAGATCTGTGTGGGAAATGGCATACACAAAAGGATACTTTTTCTCTTCTAAATCTCCAATAATATCTTCCCAGACAATTTTTAAACCTTCTTTGCCGGTATAAAACTTAATTGATGATTCAACCTGCTTTGTTTTGTTCACTATCTCACTCAATGAAGGGATTAAAATTTTTAAAAGCTCTTGCTTCTGATCAAGCGCCGCCTTTAATTGATTAACGCTTTCTGGTGTCCAAAACTGGGTCTTATTCTTTTTAAAAGTAGTTATCAAGCTTTTGTCCTTTAAATCATTGAGAACGGTATAAACCGTAGTGCGCGGGATATTGGTCGCTCGAGCAATGCCGAGGGCTGTATCCTCAATTTTAGACAACAAATATAAATACACGCGAGAATCACGCTCATTTAACCCATATTTCTCTAATAAAAGTAGTGTTTGGTTCATATATTTAATCTGTCCGAAATAATGACACATTTATATATTAACATATTATTTAATATAAGGCAAATTATTAAACTTTAAGTTTAATGTGTCAAAAAATCAGTACTGTTTTACAAAAAAGTGATATTATGTCGTTATGAAAAACAATATAAAAACAAACAATTTAAAGGCCTGGGAATCGCTATATAATAATAACTATTTATCAGGCGGGACTAACTTGCCAGCATGGGGCATTTACTCCTCCGGCACAGAACTAAGCAACAAGCTTCTAAAGATCAAAGAACGCCACGTATTAGAATTAGCTTGCGGCCCCGGTGACTCTCTTAAATATCTTTTAGAAAAAAAACCGAAGTCTTATACGGGTCTGGACACTTCAAGTGTTGCCATTAATGGCGCCAGAGAAAATTACCAACAAGACAATGTATCTTTTGTCCAAGCTGATATTTCAAATGTCTTGCCATTTGCCGACGGAAGCTTTAATGAAGTTTTCAGTATCTACGGCCTAGGCTGGTCAAAAAACATCAAAGGCACCCTATCAGAAATTTATCGCATTCTCAAGCCCGGCGGTACCTTAACCTTTAGTTGGGATCACTATCTAGCCAGAATAGTCGAAGAGCATGATGGCAAATTAATTATCAATAATTCATATAACGATGAACAGCCGACAATACGATTCAATTGGAATCAGACTGGCTACAACATCCAAACTTTTCAAGCTACACCGAGCAAATGGTTCCAACTATTACAATCAGCCGGATTCACGGTCACCGCTTTTTATGAATTAAGTACTCACAAAAGTAAATCCCAAGAGCACGTTTTCTCAAAAACTTATTCAGCTAGCAGAGCCAACAAGATTCCTTTCTCTATCGTTCTGCAGGCTAAAAAATAAAATGAATAACTTTGATTCACAATACAAAAAATTAATCAGACACGCCATTAAAGATGGCTGCCTCAGACCAACCCGTTCCGGCATTGCCGCTTATAGCATCTTAGGCGCTACCATTACCCACGACATGGCTGATGGCTTTCCTTTATTAACCCTGCGCAAGATGCCACAACAAAGTATGCGCGTAGAAACTGAATTCTATCTTCGTGGCTACACCGACAAAAAATGGCTAACCGATAGAGGTTGCCACTTCTGGGACAATTGGCACAACAAAAAATCCAAAGACTTAAACGACCTTGGACCGACATATGGCTTTGAATGGAGAAATTTTGGAGCCAAATATCATGGAATTGGAGATTACAAAGGACAAGGGGTAGATCAGATAAAATGGGTTCTTAAAAAACTAAAAAAATACCCGGAAAATAAGAGATTAGTAGTTTCTCAATGGAACCCTCAAGACATTGATCAGCAAGCCATTCCGCCCTGTCCATTCGCTTTCCAGTTATTAAAAGAAGGAGACAAATTAAATATAATCTTTTACCAGCGTAGTTCTGATATCTGTATCGGTCTGCCAAATGATTTTGCCCAGCACGCTCTATTATTACACCTATTTTGCTTGGAGACCGGCCATACTGCCGGAAAGGTTATTGGCATGTTCGGACAAGTTGAATTATATGAAAACCACTTAGAACAAGCAAATGAATTATTAAAACGAAGATCACGCCAATTACCGCAGGCTATCACCGACAAATTTAAAAACGTCTCTAATTGGTCATATCAAGACACTAGATTCATTGATTATAAACATGGCAAAAAGATATCTTTTCCGATTGCCATTTAAAACATATGGACGAAATTAATAAACTTAAACAAAAATCTAAAGCAAAACGATTCGCCTCTATCTTAGGAAAATCAATTATTGATCCACAAAGCGAAGAATATAAAATCATCGAAGAATTTACCAAAATCCTATTGGACAACGGCTACGGCGTTATCCATGGCGGTTATTCTGGCGGTGCAATGTCAGCTGTAAATGATACTACTACGAGGTATATAAAAGAAAATAAATTATCACGATACATTAATATCGGAGTGCCTCAAACTCAACATGACAGTCTTTGGAGTCGGGTAACCGGAGCGCAGTTTACCAACAGCGCCCAAGATATCTTTGCCAGATTAAAGCTAGTAACCTCCGGGGATATCGCCATCATCTGCCCTTTGGGTGGTATTGGAACTGAACTAGAAGAAACAATTATATTCCATGAAAACATTGTACATGAAGAGATGAATAAGCATGGCCATCAAGAAAAAATCACTCCATTAATATTTTTCCAAACCAAGAATGGCACCGACTGGAAAGCATTGATCAAAAAGAAGATAAGCACGTTAGCAACGTCCATTAAAGATATCTCTGATTATAAGTGGCTATACTTTGTTAATTCGCTAGAAGAATTTAATTTATTAATTACTAATCTACAAAAAAATAGCCCTATTTAGGGCTATTTTGAATATGTGAAAAGGGTAGATAGTTAGAATTTATTTGACAAGGTAATAATAACCTTTAAATTGGCTTATTAAAATTGTTTTAAGATATTTTTTGAAAAATCCCTTGCTTTATCTAAATCATCATTATTAGGTCGCCCCTTACTTATTCCTCCAAAAATATATTTAATGAAACTGTAATCAATAAAACCAGGACATGAGAATTCCCCAATAACGCTTAGTCCCTTTTTTATCAATTCCGATTTTAGAGGTTCATTAAGCTTTTTAAATCCAAAAGTATTAGTTGAGAACACAAAAGCTTTCTTATTATCTTGAATCGGTAGCTTGTCTATAAAATCAAAGATTCTTTGATGGTGTTTTTGATTATAAATACCAGAACCAAACCCAATTAGATCATAACTAACCAGTTCCTTGGGATTAAAGTTTTCTGGCTCAACCACCTCCGAGTTAAAGACATCAGACATTGCCCTAGCAACTTTTAGTGTATTGCCATGATGTGTGGAAACACAAATTATCAAAACCTTTATATTTTTCATATTATTTATAATATTGTAAATTTATATATACATTATATCATGCCGCTCTAAAGCGACAAACTCCCTATCAAAAAATAGCCCTAAATAAGGCTATTTTGAGTATGCGGTGACGATGTCCGGAACTTTGAACCGGTATTCGCCTTAAAGACCTTATCTTATGGTCGTATTGATAAAATTATACGCCAATTACGGTTATTTTACAAGGAAAATCCAGCCTCTTTTGAGGTTCCGGCATTCGCTGTTAAGGTCTACTAATCTTAAATTGCTTAATTTAGCTAAAATTCGTCACCCCTCGTCAGGGCTTCCTCGATCAGCTTCCTTTCTTTCAGGTATCGGGTTACGGCGTACCATGCCGAGTTTATAAGCGGTATGAGTAATGCCCAGCGAGGGTCATTCTGTACATAGGCCAAAAGGATTGGCAGGATGGATGAGACTCCGGAATACAGGAAAACGATCGCAAGGTGTTTTAATGCTTCTTTGTGTGCTTGTGTCATAGTAATTGTTTTAATTTTTCGATTGCTTGTTCTAAATGATTCATGACCTGCTCGGCAATCGCAGACCGGTCAGATTCACTATTTTGACCTCTAAAGTTGGATACCCATTTTTGGAGATTATCTCCCGGGCAAGCCGTCGAAGCTCCGCTGACCTCACGATGGCCGAGAACATTCTCTTTCGGAATGTTGTACTTCGACATCAGCTTTTTGAGTAATTCCAATAAAGAGGTTAATTGTTGAACGGTCGGGACTTCAGTCATGAAGTTTCCGGGCAGACAAATTCCAAGCGACTTGAAATTCATGCTATCGGCTTGGCAATGTGCCCCGATCGTATTCTCGGTTCGTCCCGACATTACTTTTCCATCGGGTGTTATGAAGAAGTGGTATCCGATGTCACCCCATCCTTTTGAGATGTGATATTTTTTGACCGCTTCGAATGTAGTGGTATCTCTGGCGGTCGCAGAGTGATGAACAATTAAGTATTTTATGTTTGATGATTTGAGTTCCATATTATTTTGCGATTGATATTAATAAGTTAATTAGTGCTGTTATTAGACCTCCCACTGATGCTGTAGCTAAAATCCAAAAGAATCGCTTGAGCCAATCAACATCTGTTCCTACTTTTGTCAGATCGGTCTGCAAATGCACCAAATGATTGTCTTTGATTTCATTTACAGCTTTCTCAACTCTGTCGAGTCGTTCATCCTGTATTTGATTTTGATAATTTGTTTTGTCCATATAATTATTTCGGTACATATACCGAGTCGAATCTGTTGATGAGACCTCTGCTTTCCAATTCCTCCTCAAGTCGGTCTTGGACATCCCGATCACGCCAAAACTTTTCTTTTTCCATGTCGACTGACTTTGCTTTTGCACCGACAAGTCCGTACAGAAACTTCACGACTCCCGATGTGTTGTCATCGGAGAGTTTTCCAGCGGTGGTATAAAAGCGACCGAGAGCTGTGTTTAAGAAATGAAGCTTGTAAGCATTCGCTCGATAACTAACATTTCCGCTTTTATCTTTATGTTCGCTGACCTCTAACCAGTCACGCAGTCCGGGGATCGCATTCACGAATGGATACACTCGGCTTCCTTCTTTGATCGGCTCGCCAGTGAATAGGTTCTGTCCAGTGGCCGCCTCGATCGGATACTTCAGAATTGGTGACAATTCGCCAACCATACTGGCCAATGTTCGTTTTGTGCTTCCTTTATAAAGGCGGTTTATATCCTCAACCGGCAGACCCAGACCATAGAGGTATTGTGAGAATCCGTTTTTCTCCCCAAGTCGGACCGGCAATCCTTCTCGCATGTATGGAGGCAGATATTGGAATTCCTCTTTGGCTTTTTCTTTGTCGACTTGGAGGTTATTCACAAACTTGCCGAGGGAGGCGTATTTACCGGGTTGTTTTACTATTTGCTCGAGCTGAAGCGGAATGTTGCCACGAGTCCATCGATAGAACGGCAACAGTCGCTTCATAATATTTTGCTCGAAAGGTGCGAGTGCTTCCGGTGCATAGTCGAAGTGGAATTGAAAAACCGATTTTGCAGCTTGCTCTGGTGCATCGCCTTTGACCAAGCGATCTACGAACAGAGGCAGACGCAATCGATTCTCAGTGATCTCCATTGCATTTTTTGGCAGATCCATGAGCTTTCCGACAGCACCTTTAGTCATGTCTTTCTCGACCTCACGCATCACATCTAAATAACCGGGCTGTCCTACCACTCCCAATTTTTCGGCAATTTCTTTTATTTGTTGGTAGGTGTATTTCGTACCCAGCTTTGTTGTGATCGTTCCTTTTACTCCTCGTGCAATCTGATCGCCCTGGAGATATCGAGTAGGGTTTTTGACTCCAGCTATAAAGTTATTGAAAATTCCGCCAATTGAGTTTCGAACATGGAAAGCCGGAAACCATCCGGTCACTGATCCTTTCCAAAATCCAAGAGCTTTGTCGTAAACTTTAAGGAAGCCTTTTGTCGCCTCATCGCTTGTCAGCACCTTATAAGTTTCCTCAACATGCTTTACGATTTGCTCAGGCAGAAGTACGCCTTTTAGTTGAGGCACGGTGCTTTCTATATATCGCATTCCGTTGTCGAAGATTGGTTTGGCAGTTTCTTTTTTTACCATCTGTCCGCTGATCGGATGTTTGTATTCTTTGGTGACCATTTCGGCCTGTTTTCCAAATTGCTTCCCGACATCAGTCAAAAAGTCATAGGTGTTAACAGCTTTGATATGTTCGGCTTTGCGAGCACCAAATGCTTTGAATGCATCTTGCTCAAAGAGCTTCACGCCGTGAGTTTTGCGGAAGTAGCTATTGATATTTACGAGAGTATCATCAAGTGTTCGAGTTTTTGCGAATGGAGTGCTTACTCTCGTCTTTTGCAGAAGTTCTTTTGCAACATCACTATTATTTTGCAAAAACTCCCGACCCTCCGGTGTCAGATAGTGGCGAAGATAATCTGGCAGAGTGTATTCGAGGAGACCTCTTTCTTTTTCTTTGGTGGCAAATGATTTATGTTGGCCTCTTATGTAGTCAGTGATCTCGTTTATAACCTTATTGCCAGCTTGAGCAGTGTCATCGTTTACTTTCATCATTCCATTCCAATAAGGTTTTGGTACTTTTACGGCGGTTCCGGAATATAAGCGACTTTGATCTTTTCTGCCGGTATAAAGCATTGCATCCAGCAATTCATCGCCTTGGCTTTCGGGCATGATAAAATACTGGACTTTTCCTTTTTTGATGACGATCGGACTTGGAAGACCGCCAGCATTTTTAAACTTCATTGAGCCGTCCTTAACTTTTACGAAAATATCAACATCATTCGGTTTTAATTTCCCCTCAACGGAAGATCCAAATACTTTCATGTCTACGATATTGTTTCGGTCGACTCCTTTTATGTCGCCGAGATCAACGCCCTTGACCATATCTTTGATTGGCTCAAGAGCTCTTGGCAGTGGTATTTGAGGCTTAGGAACATTCTCAAGTATTTTTCCGACTTCGATTCCAGCTTTATCTCCCAATTCTTTTCTGGCTGTTTTTCCGAGAGCAGATACTTCCTCAACAGCCTTTCCGACTTCTGATCTTGTAGCTTTGCTGAAGGCAGAAAATTTATCGACATAGTCCTCACCAATTCGTCCCGGCAATTCTTTGATGCTCTTAAATGGTACAAATGCTTTGCCAGCCAAGTCTTTTGCGCTCTCGTACATTTTTCCGACTACCGGAGTTTTTTCAACAAGCCAATCTACGGCCTTGAACGGAGCGGTCACGGCCGATCGTGGCAATATTTGTTTACCAGCAAATTTCAGACCGCCTTTTGCGAGAAACTTTTCACCACCCTCTGCAAGCACCTTTTCGGCGAGCATCTTTCTTGCACCTTGTTCGCCGACTTCGAGAATAGACTTCTTAAGCAGTGATGTTCCGGTCTTACTGAGCACCACCGTTCCGGCTTTGGTTGCGAGTTTTGCACCAGCACCGTAGCCAAAACTTAAATAAGTTGTTGGATCAAGTAGAATATCTGCAATAAATCCACCGACCTTGCTTTTAATGCCAAGTGCTTCAGATGGCTGAATGTGCTCTTTAATTCCTGCCTTGATTCCTTTTCCGCTTATAAGACCGCCGACTGCATATCCTCCGGTATTGAGCACATGGAGTATTTTTTGCAGTGTTGATTCTTTGGGTTGAGTGGAGGATACATCCACATTATTTTGCAAAGCAAAATCTCGCAGTCCTTCGACAGTTGTCACATTCGGTTTACCGGCCGTTTTCTCTACCTCGGTCGTCACAAACTTTCCCTCGGCATTCTTTTGGTATTTCACTGTGGTACCGGCCGATGATGGTTTTGATGTCGTGAGTGGAGGAGAGACTGGTGCAGAACCGGTATTTATATATTTTCCTGTTTTAGGGTCTTTGATGTAAGACATAGTATTTTAATTTCCGATACCAAAAAGTCCTTTGAAGAAATTTTTACTGGTGTTAAATCCAGACTTCGCAAGGTTCGGTATCTTTTGTGTAAATACATCTTTGACCCCAGCACCAAAGTCTTGAGCTGTTATCTTTGGCTGACTTGCTTTCAATGCTTGAGCGGCCACCGCATCGGCCTGCTGTTGTGCGTTCGCTTCAGAAATAATTTGATCTCGTTTCTTGAGGACTTGCGCTCGAATGTTTTGAGGCACATTGCTTGCGGTGAAGTTCGGGTTATTTAGAAGTTCAAGTGCATAGGCTTCGACATCGCTTGCCGAACCTCCGGCATCTGATCCGCTACCACTCGCTTTCTTTGTACCGGACACTTTTGTGCCAGCAATATCAAGCACTGTTCCGGCTGGAGTATCGTTGGCCAGCTGGGCAAGCTTTATCGCTCGATCAATCACATCTTGAGCTTCTTTCTTTTCCTGTTCTTTTCCGTACTTGGCGGAATCAATTAAATTCGCAACATCTTTTTCCGAAGCACCGAATACTTGGCTCAATAAGTCACCGAGTACACTGTATTGATCCTTTTGGAATCCAAGAGTTTTCTCGGCCACAGTCAAAGGCAAGGTTGAATCCTCATATTGCATACCGGCAATTTCTTTCGCCGATGTTTCGGCCGTACCCATTTGAGTGGCAAGTTTATTTCTTTCGTTGAGCAGTTTTCTATATTCGTCTATAAGCGGTTGCTTTTCCGAAGCTACCAATCTTTGAGTTTGGCTTTCAGTAACGAGTCCGCCACTTCCGACAATTCTGTCTCGAATATCTTTTTCCGAACTATTGATTGATTCCTCCATTGTTGCCAGTCTGTCATCCAAGCTTTGCAAATTCTTTTCCATCGTATCGATGCCTCTTTTAGTTCTTTCTTGCTGGTAGATGTCAGATTTTTTAGGCAAATTTTGCAGAGTGTTTAGGTAGCTGGTTTGGCTGTCTTGCATGCTTTTTAAGGCTGTATCAAGGCCTAGTTCGGACCGGTATTGTTTAAGCAAAGAAGTGTTAGAAGGCACATCAGTCCCATACATCGTGGTCTTTTCGGGTACACCCCTCGTCCCCGGGCTCGAATTTTGGGCAACGGTGGGTGTTACGGGTTTAGAAGGTGTCACGGTGGGACTTGGGCTCGGAACGCTCGCCTTAGGGGCAACAACGGGTGAAGCTGGTGATCCGGGCAAATTTAAGGCAGAACCGGCGTATATCAGGTTTGGATTCTTGATAGTCGGGTTGGCTTTCAGGAGTTCGTTGACGGTGGTGCCGTGTTGTTTGGCGATTCCCGAAAGGGTCTGACCTTTTTGTATTGTTATTTGCGACATATGTTTAAGTGAGAGTTACATACCTCCAGTTGCCGTTGAAAAAAATATAAAAACGGCGTGTACCTCCATTCTCGTAAAGAGCAAAGCTGATCGGCGTTCTCGGCGTATCTGATGGTGCCGAGTTCAATACCGGAATATCTCGTAAGAGATTGAGTATTGAACCCAAGTTTGGATCAAATGGCTGATCTTGGTTTGGTGTGTTGCTCATGTTATTGGAAGTTTTTTATATTCGTCCAAGACCTCATTAATTTGGACGAGTTGCTGTTGCATGGTGGCGATTTGTTTTTCCAAATCCTCTTTCTGTTTTTGCAGAGCAGGAATATTGACGACTGAGACTGACTCATGCGTATCAATCTTTTTTACATTTTCGTCATCAATTTTTTCTAAAGTGAATTTACTCATATCTTTATTTGATTATTCTGTCCGGCACAAAGACGGCTGAGACATCTTTTACTCCCATGTCCCATTCGCCCGAGTATCCGGAATTACTCCAGACTTCGACCTTGAATTGAATCTTTTTCGACCTCGCATTGAACCGAAGCATTTTGTTGACCTTGCCTTGGTTCTCATTTCCCTTGATCGTTCCGAGTCTTTTGAAAGGAGTGATCGCCACATAATCTCCGGCTTGCAGGTATCCTTGCGAAGTTCCGACATAGTACAGAGTCTCGTCCAGATAAATTGTCTTAGTAATGGTGTCTATGCTTTTTATGTGCCTTATCTGTCCAGCCGCGGGACCGGCAAGAACAATAACTTCATCGCCGACTTCAATCGAGCTACCTATTGATGACAGAGTGAAATAATCCGAACCGCCACCAGTTACATATTTCGCCTGATCTCTTATGTTCTGCTCAGTAATATTGTATTTAATTTCAAACCTCGCAAAACTGCTGTTTGGCATTGGCTTGAAAAAGTTCAAAATAAACTGTTTCCATCTCTTGCGGAGATATGGATCATTGTCGATCAACGGACTAATCCAATACGCCCCGAATTCATAAGGTCTGAATGTTCCGGTTTCGTGGTTCACATCAATGATTGATTTGTTGCCGTCGCCATACATCACCCGAATCGTATTGTTGTCCACATAAAGTCCGTACATAACCGACACTCCGGGAGTCACATGGTTAACTGCACCGCTTGATACTCGGTGTTTGAAATAGAGAGCGTTGGTTGCTGGGTTATAACACCAAATTCCGCAATACTGGTTTCGGCGACTCACATCGTAAGTGTTTGATCCTTTCGCAATAAGGATTGTGCCTTGGTAGACTTTCATGCACCCGGCTTTGAGCGAGATATAATCCTCGTGATTCATTTCCGGAAAGCGATTCAGTTTCTCAATTCCTGAGCCGTTGAATCGGCAAATCCAGCCGTCTCTCGTTAAGAAGTACAGAACATTTTTATCTACCACTCCGGCAAGACTCTGGGTTTGAGTTAATTGCAAGACACGGTTATAAGTCTGAGAATATCCATCCCAGAAAAATAAAGCCGAGCCGAATGTCGGATGATGGGCGGAAATAACCAGATAGTCGGTAAGCGGTGCGAGCCAAACGATCACATATCCGGTCGGCAATGTTAGTTTGTTTGGATTCCAAACGGTGGCACTGGTATCCCATGTGGCCAGATAGTTTTTATTGCCAAAGCAGATAAATTTCAAAAACTTGGTAATCGGCACATCGTCAAACGCCGTGTTCACATTGAACGATTGCCAGTTGTCTACCCAAGTATTTTTATCAAAGCGTCCCACCCATGTGCTTCCGGCGTAGTACATGTAGTCATCATCGGCATACAGTCCGCTTCCTCCCCAGATGTTCGTGCTGTCATGCACTTCAACCCAGCTACTGTAATCATTTTCAAAAATCTTTCCGTCATCGTGGTTGACGCAATAGTATCGGTAATTGAAATAGCACATGTAAGTCGGCTCATCGAGTGTCGGAACGCTTACACTGTCGCTCTCTTTGAAAAACTTGTTAGCCACTTTCAGGTATGGCGGATATTGATCAAACTCCAAGCCGTTTGCAAACCAAAAAGTTCCCTCGGCATTAAGGTTGGATATGCCTTTGTGGAATTGTGAAGTTTTCCAGATCTTTTTTGGTAATGACATAACGGTTGTTTATACGAGACTGCTTCTTGGAATTTCTGCTTGATCTGAAGCTGATGCCATTCTGGCCAGTTCTTGATCACGCCATTTTCCAAGCATTACTCTCTCGAAGTTATTATCGGCTTGTCGTTCCAGCTCGGTGTCGCCTTGCTGGTTGTAATACATTTTCTTGCCCCATTCGACATAGGCTTGGTGGTATAACTTCTCGACTTCCGGCTCGTCATTGTCGGACGCAAAGTCATCGGATATTCTGACAAAGACAAATCTCATAGCATTGCCATCAGTTGTCGGAGTTGATACCGGATAAAAATATCCGCCCAGCATATACACCGCATGGTTATCAAACTTGTCTCTGTCTCGGAAGTCGATCAGCTTAAAAGGTGTTTTGTCCGTCCCGATTCTTAGTTCGATAAACGCACGATAATTTTCCGGTAATGGATATTTTTCTTGGTTGGCAACCGTTGTGAACGGTTGCTCGGTTTTGAGATAGTCCCAATAATCAAAGGTTTGATCTCTGTCCTCCGGTGGTCGCCAGCTTTGCACTTTTTCATCGGCTCTCTGTATCCATGTGTTCAGCAATGAAGCATCGAGTGTTTGATCATCGACTTCGTTTTTTATTGCAGTTTTAATTTCGCCTCTGGTCATAGGTTTTAAATGTCATCACGAATGATGATTGATAATTGCTTATATCCGGTCTGGATTTTACCGTCGGGAAAAGTGACCTCGACCTCTCCCAAGTAAGTCGCAACCGTGTTGGTATCCGATCCCGACCAGTTATATCGGCATTTGCCTTTAGTGGCATCGGTGATCACACAGGCGGTTCCGTTGATCTTTACCGATCCAGTGGTCGCATCCTTCATGTAGAATTTGACCGTGCATCCGGTCAGATCCACCGGCGAGCCGTCTTGAGTCAGGCTGAATTCCAATGGCGGTCTGGTGTCGTTTTGTACGATTTTTATGCTCATAGGTTTATATCTTTTTTATTGCTCGGCAGATTGATATCGCTCTTGGATGTTTGCATCTGCTGATCGTGCCGTGCAGTTTTGACCTCAATGTTTGGCTTGGCCGTGATAAGACCGAGAGTCTCTTTTGCCGAAAGCATCAGGACCGACAATTTGGCTGATAAAAATTCAACGGCAATTTTTACTCCCTCGATTACTTTCCAAATGCGGAAGCGATAAGTCCAAGCTTTGGCTATCAGTCCTCGGATATCGAAAACATACGACCACTGTTTTCCGATTCCTATCAGGACATCGAATGCGTATGTCCACGCTTTGGCGATCTTGCTTAAAATATCCAGCACATAGACTTCAGTCTTGGCGATCAAACTTCTGATGTCCCACACATAGCTTTCAATCTTGGCAATGAGCGTTCTGATATCCAGTTTGTAGGCGGTTATTCGTCCGGCTAAATTCTTGATATCAAATAAATATCTGGTGAGCTTGTTTGCCAAACTTCGGATGTCGAGGATGTAAGTCGTTTGTCTCACTGCGAGAAGCAAAATATCCAACGCATAGCCGACAGTCTTTTCAATCTTGTTGAGAATGTCGAGAATGTATCTTTGTGTTTTGGCAATCAGGCTTCTGATATCAAAACTGTAAGTCCAATATTTTGTGATCAATGCTCTGATATCGTGCAGGTAGCTTATTTGCTTTTCGGCAAGGTTTAGGATATCGAGTTTGTAGTTATGAATTCTCGCCACCACACCGCCAATGTCTATCAGGTAAGATTGAAGTTTGGTTGCAAGATTTCTAATATCCAGCTTGTAGCTCGTCTGTCTAATTGCGGAAAGGAATGAGTCAAAGCGGTATGTTAGCGTTTTGCCGAGTGTGAGCAAAATATCCAACAGATAGTTTGTTTGCTTTACGGCCAGCTGTCTGATATCCAGCTTATAAATCACTCCCATTAATGCACCACCGATTACATCCCACACATACGAGACTGCTTTTGCCGTCAGCTGTCGCATATCCCATGCGTAAGTCATGGCTTTTGCGATCAGGCTCTTGATGTCCAGCACATACGAGATCGCTTTGCTTATCACTGCATAAACATCCAGTACATAAGTTTCGGTTTTCTCTATCAGGTTTAGAATGTCTGTTTTGTAAGTCGTCAGATTGAAAACCGAGACGAATTGATCAAAGACATAAGTGATCGGTCTGGCTATCAGTCCAAGAACATCCATCGCATAGCTCATCACTTTGGCGATTGGTTTTGTCGCCGTACTGTTAAGCTGTGCCGTGTTGAATTGATAAGCGTTGAACATAGTCTTTAGCCCGAAGCTGGGATGTTAGTTCCTCGCACTGAATTGGTTCCTTGTAGTCCGATTTGTCCGGTCACACCGTCCTTGCAAACATTGCCAATCGCCAAATTGTAGTCATCGCTCGCACTCTGTTCACGGATGTGATAAGCGACTTTATTTGCTTGGGTCGCTTGCAGGTTGTTGGACGAAATAACATTGTAGGTGGAATAAATGGAACCGTTGTTTGAGAGATAGATGTCATGCGAAGTGTTATTGGCTGATCGGGACGAGTTATCAATGGCATTTCCAGTAATTGTGTTGTAGGAGGAGGCATAGAGATATATTCCATGTCCACCGGCTCCGAAGATGTGGTTTCCAGTGATCACATTGCTCACGGTCGTTCCTGATCCGTAATACAAAGCAATGCCTTGGCTGGTTGTCCATGCAATAACATTTCCGGTGATGACATTGTATTTGGTAATGTTTGAGCTGTTGCCAATGACGATGCCCCAATTGTCGCCGTAGAAATTATTACCGTTTACCGTCACTCTCTGAGCCCCGATCAAATACACCCCGTAGTTGGTGCTGGTGAATATCGTGTTGCCAGATATGGTTTCTCGCCAGCCATTCGAGACATAGAAACCGTAGCCGTTACTTCGCAAGACATTGCCTGTCATCGTGCAATAATTGCAGGCACTGTCGTACACTCCATAAGAATTTGATGTCAGGACATTGCCCGTGATGGTGATGTACTGAGAGGTAGTGAATAATCCGATTGCCGTTCCGGTGTTGGAATAAATAAAATTATTCCTTATCACGCTATCCTCAATAGCGATCACTTTCAGGCAGTCTTGCTTTGCACCGGTCAGCCACATATTCTCGACCGTGATTCGGCTGTGCTTATAGGAGGATGCACCCCAGAGCACCAGCGGACTGCTGGCACCAGAAGTTTGATTGGCTTGATTGCCGTCAATCATGAATTTTCGGATGATCACATTCTGATAACTGGTTGTGCCTCCGTTTCCGACTCTCACAACATCTCCCAAGTTGCTAGCGTTGGCCGCTCTCAAAATAGTTGCCGAGCCTTCACCCTCTAAGACGACATTGCTTTTTAAGATTTCAACGACACCGGTCAGGTTATAAGTTCCTTTTTTAATTATCACAATTCCGCCTCCGGCAGGCAGATTGCTGATGGCTTCGTTTATCTCTGTTTGATCGGCCGTGCCGTCGCAGTTGTAATCGCCCGAACCATCAGTGGCGACCGTGATTTCTGTTCTTGTCTGCAAGTCGTCAAAAAGTTTTGCTGTGACCAAAAGTTCAAGGCGTGTGCCTTGAGGCCATTCCTGTGCCGTGGTGTTTTCTTTAGCTCTTTCGATTGTGAATTGGTCGGTTGATTTTGCCGTCACTTTCACAATCTCGCTGGTTGCAGGATCGCTCGCATACAAGGTCGCATGGAACGGTGCATCAGGAAATTTTGAGCCGTCACCAGTTTGCACATTCAAAGTTGTCGCACCCGAAAGGAGTGGATTATCTGTGATTGTGCTTTTGGCATTATTCTTTTTTGTTAGGAATGTTTTGGCCATAGTTTATAAACTTTTTAGGCCGCAGTGTCACCCTCGGATTTCACTTGCGTGGTTGTTGCTGTTACCGCACCGGCACCGGCTGGCCAAGTTAAGCGATACCACACGCCGAAGTTACCGGCTGAAGCAATATCGCCATGTTTGAGTCCGGTCGCTTTGCTAGCCATATCGCCACCCTCGGCATTTACGAGAGAACCTCCGGAATAGCGTTTGCCATACCAGATAAAGCTGACCTTTTTGTTGATTCCGATCACGCCTCTTGAAGTTCCTCCCGATCCCTGTCTTATCGTTATCGAACGAGATCCGGACAATGAGTTCACATAAGCACCGTAAAGCTTGGAGAATGTAAGAGACCCGACGACTTCGGTTGTACCGTTTAGTGTCAGAGTTTCCGTCTGCCTGTTTCCTGATGCATCCTCGCCGACAATCGTCACTTGTCTGGTGTCAGCACCGTCAGAAACTACAGCCACGACCGCATTGGCGGAAAACGCCGACATGTTTCCTTGAGCACCGTCGGCATCATCGGCATGATCCACGCCGAATCCGAATGACAAGGCGGAATTGGTCGGTTGGCTTTGAAGCCACGAGACCACATTCTGCCAAGACAGCGAGCCATGATTATTTTTGCGGAATACTTTTCGATATTCTATTCCACCAGCAGATGCTTCATCACCGGTTATATCGGTGAATAAGTTATTGTCGGTATTATCCACGACTTCAGTGGCAGAAATTCCAGCACCGTCCGAATTGGCATTTGATGACTTATATTCTTTTAAGTCCGCAGATACTATTGGCATAAGTTTGAATTTGTTATCGACCTCGGTCGAGTTTATTTATTAAGTAAGAGCTCGATCAATCTCTCTTTGGTTTCGGTGCCGTCGACCTCGACATTCTTTTCGGTTGCCAGAGACTGGAGTTCTTTCTTGGTCATCTTGGCCAAGTCTTTGTCTACCGTGGTGTCCTCGGTCGGAGACGCATCATCGGAGACTCTCCAGAAATCGATCTTGAATGTTCCAAGCGATTCAAGTTTTTCAATGACGGCTTCATCTTTGGTTTCGAATTGGCCGTCCTCGAATTGGGCGTATTCACCCGGTTGATCGCCGACTTTCACTCCGCTTTCATATACCGGCATGGCAGGCTTGAGAACGATTCTTAGTTTTTTGATGTGGGAATTATATTTCGCCATATAAGTTGGTTGGTTAAAGTTTTTAATTGATGGCCTCCGCCCTTACTCCTGGCTTCCAAAATTGAAAGCCAGCGAGTCAGAGCAGAGCCGATGATCAGGTTTAAGCTACGCCCTTGATCAAAGCGTTTTTCTCGAAGTTGACTCTCTGCAAACCGACTTCGGTTTTGTACTGATCCATTTCCTCGTCAGCATCGTTGTCTTGAATGTTGGTTTCGAGAGAAGTGTCTCGACCATTCAAAGGACAATGCTTCAAAGTTGATAAATCAAGCACGACTCCCATTCCGGCATACTGATTGTCGAACATCGGGTGACGAACGATGTTCAGCGTTCCGAATGAAGACTGATACTTTCTGACTTCCACACCGAAGGTCTTATCGCTCGGAGTAAGGTACAGCTTGCCAGTGGCAAAGCTTTCCAAATATCCGAGTATGGTGTTTCCGCAGAAGAAGTATTTTTCGGATGAGCCGAACTTAAAGGCATAGTTCTGCAAGAACGAACGGAATTCTGCTTCGGTTAAAGCGGAACTTGCTTCGTCCTGCACATTGCCAGCAGAAATGATGGCCTCCAAAACACCTCCGGTAATGCGGAGAGGTTTGCCATCGGGACCGGTGACTTCTTTCTTTTCACCGAACCAATACGCGCGTTCGATTTTCTTGGCTTGCTCAATGCCGTGTTTGGCACGCAAGTATTTAAGATCCGCACCCGGACTACCGGACGGATAGAGCTTCGAAGCGTTCTCGGTTTCTGTCACACCGAACTTGGTTTTGAAGATTTGGGTGTAGTTGGTGACCTTCACGAGTTTAGTCGTGTTGGAATCGCCAGACTTTGATCCTTCCTCAAAAGCAGGACCGATGATTAAGAGCCAGTCGTTATCGTTGATAGCGGCGGCCGCCGTGGCACCGGCTCCACGAGTTACGGTGATGGTGTGAGTGGAGTAATTGACCGCAGTCACACGCATGATTTCACCGGTACGAGTGTTTTTAATCAGGTCGTACTTGGTGAATATCGAACCGCCCGGGTTATCTATGACCAAATCGGTAGCAGAGCTGTTATAGCCAGCACCGTAGTTGATCTGAGCCCAGACGCCGGAATATGAATCCTCGTATTCAGTGAATTCCGGGTTGTACACGACTCTTTTTTGCAGAGCCATGCCCTTGAACTTGCCTCCGCCGTCACCAATCTTTCCGATTTGGGTCAAGAAAGCTGTGAGCGGTGATTCGCCTGGTTCAAGGAGGAATATTTTGTCATCGACATCGGGGATACGCTGTGATTGTTCAATCGTCAGCGTATTTCTCGTGCCAATGATATGGGTTGGTTCAGGCATAAGTTTGTTATGTTATTGAGTCGATACCGCTCACGAGACCTCAAATCTAATAAGCGTTACCTGACTCGGTTAGGGTTGATACTTTCACCCACAAGATCATCAAAGGGGTTATCTTTGGGTGTTTGGCCTTTGGCGGTTGGTGTACCGCCTCCGACACCTGATGCATTTTCTCGCTCGAGATTTTTCACTTCCTCTTTTTTCAAAGCTTCATCGGTCGCTTTCTTGGCTTGGGCATCCTTGGTTATGGAGTCGTAGGCCAATTGTAGTGTCCGAGCATTGAACGGGAGTTTCTCTTTCTCGATGATGTCGAGAATTTGATGTCCAAGTTCCGGTTCTTTGAAGTCCGGATGATCCTCAATCCATTTATCGATCTCGGATTTTGTCTTGGCTTTTGTCTCTCGTTCCTCAAGCTTCTTATCGAGGAGTGCTTCTATATCGGGCGTGTCCTCTGGCTCGTCATCGC
The DNA here is from genome assembly GCA_964639785.1 of uncultured Gammaproteobacteria bacterium. GTDB lineage: Bacteria > Patescibacteriota > Patescibacteriia > Patescibacteriales > UBA12465 > CG1-02-41-21. The sequence continues at coordinate 19,259 of CAZXEE010000001.1, read as the reverse complement.
TGGCTTTCATCGCTTCGGCAAGACTTGCTTTCAGCTGTTCGGCCAATTGGGGATTTTTAACCAATGCTTTGTCGAGCACCGCAAGAAACTGTTCGTTTTTCTCGTGTGTCGTTTTCAATTCATTGATCTCTTTTCCTTGGTCGATGATTTTCGTCTGGGCTTCATCGTATGAGCGTTTAGCATCATCTTCGCTCTTGAATTTGCCCCAGAAGGACTTGTCGCCCTCGGGTTGTTTACCCTCGGGACTTTCGCCTTTATCGGCAGGCGTTACGCCAGATTGGTCTTTAGGCTGTTCGCCCTTAGCGTCTGGTTTTTTGTCAGGTTGCTCTCCGCTCGGAGTGCCTGACGGAACTTGATTGACCGGTTGTTCCTTTCCGACCGCATCGTCAAATGACGGTGTTGCGTTCGGATCGGCGCCGGAATTGTTTGGTTTTTCCATAGGCGTATTAATGGCGGATTGTTCTTTTCCAGTCTGACCTCACGAAAGACTTTCAAAGCGTCCGTCTGTTAATAAAACCGAGCCCCTTTGTGGAGGCTCGGTTGGCTTCTCAAGATGTGGAAATCGCCAGAAATCCCATCTCAAGAGGCCAGCTGAACCTCTCAAAATTTTGGCGATTTCCTTAAATTGTTTTATATCAGGTCTTCATATTTTTGGTTTTATAAATTCATCGTGAATTGCTTTTATTCTAAGCAACACGACTCCCAGTCCTTCGGCTCGACCTTGATAGTGCCGAATATCATCGGTGGGGAGTCCTTTGTTTAATAGCCAAGTCTTAGTTATTTCCAATTCATCGGCAATAAGCTCGGACAAAGCTTCAAAATATTTTGTCTCGTATAAATTGCTGATGGTTTCCTCGGTTTGTTTGTTTATTTGATCACTCATAGGTTTATTGTTTAATTGCGTTTCCTAACATCGCACCCATTTCATTTCCGGGAAGTGGCGGTGCTGGAGTTTCGTTTGGATCAATGGCAGGTGCTTCACCGGTTGGCATACCTTGGTCTGTCGGAATCGGGAACGGCTGTTTCTGTTCAGTGATGTAGTTTGTCGGCTCCCAGCCGTAGTCCTCAAAAAGCTTCATTAGTATTTTGAATTTCTTTATTGAGTACACGATTCCAGTCTCGGCATCGGTCAATTCGTTCACATCTTTAATTAAGCCCCATAATTCCAAATCTTTTGCTTTCTTAAGTTCGGAGGATGTGGCCAGTGATGATGTTGATTCGAGAGACATCTCGTACTCATCGTCAAACAATCCATTCACGCTTTCATCGGCTTCGGTTATTAGTCCGTGTCTGGTCAGGATTGCTATGGCCTTGTCGGGCATCACGGACTTCTTTGTCCAGAATTGTTTGATCATGCTTATCCAGTGGTCAAAATGCATCACATAGGAATTGCGAAGCATTATCAGAAATAACTTCACGCCCTCAAGCGTTGCTTCTCGCATGAACGAGGCAACGGTGGCGGTTTCTTTTCTGTCCACACCAGCCGTAGTGGTGAATTCATCCACGCCAATGGCAATTCTCATGGCTTCTTTAATGTGATCAGGTTCTATAAATGCGGAGGAATTAACATCGCCGAATTTAAGTTCTCGGACTGAGTTCGGATCGTTAGTCCATAAGATTCCGAGAGGCTTCACTGTTATGGTTGATTGCTTGTATCCTGGCAGAGCCACCGGTGCGGCCGCAATCATGCTGTGAATTTTCATTGTCACCGCATCCACTCGTTGATTGGTTACGGAGTTGAGCAGTTCTTGCAAATGGTCAACAAGTTTCGGAATGCCGAGCCAATAAAACGAGAATGATCTTGGGAAGAATCCAGTTCGAGAATAAGGTTTCTGTTCGTGATCGTATGGATTGTCGCCGTCCTTAACTTCTATTGGTGTACCGTCCATTGGCAGGAATACGGTGAACCGTTCGTCAATCCAGCGTTCAACGACTTCAAATAGTTTTTCATCACTTACGGGTGCGGATACCGGATTGTTTGGGTTGCCCTCCACAGGACTTGATGCTTTGGTTGTTTCTCGGATGTTTTTTCTAAGTTGGATCAGGACTTCTTTTCTGACATAGGCGTAGTCAGTGGTATCGCCTCCGGACTTTACGACTTCGCCGTCAGTGTTTAGGAATTGTTTCCACACGCTTTCGTTCACATCGGGGTACTGGGCTTTCATCTCATCGAGAGTCAGCACATAGCGATGGAATACCGGAAATGGATCGGCAATCTTTTTCATTCTCGGATGTGGGTAGAAGTTATAAATATCCACTGGGTCAAAGTCCGGTCTGAATACGATCTTGGATGTCGATGTTTTGAATATAAGCTTCTTGATCTTATCAATGACGCCAATTTCTTTTTGTCTCTTTTTCTTGGTTTCTTTACGCAGAAAATCTTTGCCGACAGTCGTTCCGCAGATGAATACTTGGAGGAAATAATCTATCAGGTCGTCACTCATGCCAATCTCCCAGAGCCACAGCACAAGGTCTTTCAAAGCTTCGCTGTTTTTACCCTCGAGCTTGAAGTCAGGGGTTATCCCGACTGTCTTTTGTAAAAAGGTTTTGATGTATGAAAAAACTTGAGGAATAAAAACATTTGATTGCCAAACCTCGCCGTCATTGGTTCTTTCCAGCTGTTCGGCACGATCACCGTTGAAAGAGGAGAACAGCTTATAACCCCGATCAAATTCGGGTTTGTAGTAGTACATGAAGTTTTTCTTGGCTTCATCGTACTCGCTATTAAATTTTTGCAGTTCTTTTGTATTTGCCATATTTAGTAAAGTTTTATTGTTCGACCTTTGCGTGCCATTGGCATCTCGCTCGGCAATTCTTTCAATCCTTGCCAGGCGAGCATGGCCGAAATTAATGCATCGTCTTTTTGTCCTGTTTCCGCTCCCATGCCGTATTTGTTGCTTTCACTGGTATGAACGAATGTCATCATCTGACTTACGGTTGATTGGCTTGATAATCCGACATCATCGTCACGCAGACCGGCTATGAAGTCATCGACCATCAGAGGTTTGGTTGTTTGGCTGGTTTTCCAGCCCAGTTCTTTTCTCTTGGTGTTGGTGACTTTATCAAAGACCGTTCGTTGGTAGATATTTGAGTATTCAGTCTTGAGAGCGTTGATTACCGCCAGTCCGTGATTGTTTATTTCGATTACAGCCAGAGCATTGTTGAACAGTTCGGCCGTCATTCTGATTTTCTTGGCAAACAAGTCCGGTTGTATCTGTCCGATGTAGAATCCGACTTCTCGGCCAGTCATCTTGTCGATTACCGTGATCGCTGAATCGTCTTGTCCTATGCCCTCGGCTGGATCGGCCCCTAAGCTGTAGAAGTGGTTCACATTCGGTTCCTCATATATCAGGATGTCGTCCAGTTTTCTTATCGGCTGTCTGACGAATTTGCCTTGGGCTTCGATGTACTGTTTTGGAATTACTGCCTTGCTTGAAGCAACGAATGATTCCTCGATAGTGGCTGGATATTCTTGTTTGAATTTGTCTAAGTCGCCACCGCAGAGGTTTTGGATTGCCCATCTACGCCATTTCAATTGCTCGTAGGTCAGGTTTTCTTTTACTCGCAATTCTTTCTCGTATTCGTCCAGCGTTTCGACAAACTTCTTTTTATCAGCATCGTTAGCGAACGGTTGACTGTATTCGGGCATCAGGTGCCATGGCAGGAATATAAGCTCAAATTCGTTTTTACCAGCCAGAGCATTTTGCACCATTTGGTAGAAGTATTCGCCGTCACCGCCGAAACCATTGGCAGTTGATTCGAGAAAGACAGCAGTATTCGGTAAGCTCGGAATTGATTGCAGGACTGAGAGCATCAACGCTTTGGCGTTTTTCCAAAATGCTACCTCTGACCCGTGGAAGTTGTGGATGGTCAAACCTCTACCGATTTTTGTTTTGTCGGCGGTTGATATAACCATTCGGCTTCGCAGTCCGGGATTGTTGGTTCGTCCTTTCTCGTCCGGATTCTCAAAGACCATCTGCTTTTTGTTGTCGTACCGTCGCATTGGCTTAACATCAAACGGCAGGAGGTCGTAGAACAGTTTACTCATTGAGAATATCGCATCGGTTGATTCAGGTTCGTGGGCGACAATCAGTGAATTACTGTTTTCAAACCTTGCGGTTCGTTCGAATATCAAACCCTCGCAAAGCGTGGACACACCCTCTTGTCTGGCTTTAAGAATAATCATTCTGATCGGTTTGTTTTGGGCTTTCAGCTCTTTGATTCTCTTATAAATCAGGTACTGAGCGGTATTAAACTTTAAAGGAACAGTTTGCTGGTCTTTCGTCTTTATGAACAGGCACTCCTCGATGAATTCTCTCGGATCAGCATCGAAAAAATTCACGAAATCCACCAGCGTTTTAACCGTCGGGTGGCCTCTCTCTGGCTTTTTTGAGTATTTGTTCATAACTTAGGCCTGTTCCATATAATCCCTTATGCTCGATCGTTTCTTTTGGGCTTCCGAGTTCACGGTCGAGTATCTCTTTGCACGCACGAAATTTTACGCCGTCATCGGGACTGCCCATAAGGGCAACGAGCATTGAAGCGGCGGTCTCAACGCTCTTGCGCATGATCCATTCGGCTTGTGTCTTTTTGACTTCATTTTGTTCATCTCGGTATTGTTCGTATTCCTCTTTAATCAAACCGCCAAAAGCAAACCATTTTTCGACCGTTGAGACTGGAGTTTTAAGCTTTCGGGCAATAACAGGATAAGACTCGCCGTTATACTTAAGGCGAATCGCTTCTTGATACTTTGCATTCTTGATGTCGGCTTTTTTGCTCATTTTGTTGTATCTTGTTTCTGAATGTTGCCGTTTTGTGTGTTTATAAACTGACTACACACTTCGGCGATCGCCTCACTCTCGGTCATTTTTGATTGCTTTGACAGGATGTTTATCGCTTCATCGATCACGCCCTTTTGCGGATTGGTGACATTGAAACTTACAAGGGCAATGGTTTCTCTTTGCTTATTAATATCTTTGACTGCTTTCTCGACCTTTATGCCTTTTGCTTTCGCAAATGCAGTCACGGCTTTTATAAATTCATCGGCTGATGCTTCCGGGTCTTTGTCTACGATAAAATTCAAAACGACAGTATTTTCTCGCTCGGCTTTTTTAAGCTCAATCATTTTCTTTTCTATTTCGTCTTTCACTAAGTCGAGAGCATCTTTGACATTGATATCTTCCTCGCCAAGATTCTGGGCAATGTCTTTGATTGAATATCCGTTTTGGGTTAACTCGTAGGCGAGCTTGCCGAGTTTTATTTGTTGGTTAGAACCGTGAATGTTATCGGTCAATCCATAAAGCTTGGCTTCGTCCTCATTTTTGAAATTATGGATATTGGCTTCAATCTCGGTTTCGCCAAGTTCGCCAAGCACTTTCCAAGTATGAAAACCTCCCACGATCACATAGCCGTCTTTGACTTTCATATTCGGCCAGACTCCCACTTGTATCGGTTTGGTTTGTCCGTATTTGGTCAAAGCTTTTTTAAGTGATGAAAATTGGCGAGCGTTCATTTCGTTCGGATTCCACCAGTTCGGAACGCACTCTTTTATTTTCACTATTTTGATTTCGGTTTTTTCTTTTTTCATAAAGTTACGATCATGTATTCGATGTTGTTGCTTTGGTTTCGACCTCCTGCATTGGCTACACTCCATTTGTGTTCCATCATTTGCACTTCAGCTTTGTGATGTTTCTGCACCATCGCCAAAAGCTTTTCCGGCTTCATTCCCACATCCTCTTTATTTTGTCCAAGCGAGATAATCCACTGCGGAATATGTTTTGCCGACTCAAGCATTTTTTCTAAAAACTCATCGGCATCATTGTTGGAGAAACCGCTCGGTTTGTTGTCCAGTTTTTTGTTGGCGAGGATGTTATCTAAAATCCCATACTCCACTTCGTAGGCAGAAGAGCCAGGATAAGGAGGATCAAAATAAACAACATCACCTTTAACTTGTTTGAGAAAATCAAACACATCCTGTTGGTGTATTTCATTGTCTTGATGGTTGTCAAAAATGCCATGATTGATTTCGTCTTTTAATTTTTCCAAAGTCATCATCGGATTCTGTATCATCCGCAAATTCTTGGGGGCGTGAGACTTGGACCGAAGAGGCCACTCCCATTTTCGAGCTTCCAAGTCCAGCGTGTCCCGGGTATGTGTAAATTTTCCGAACTGTCGGCACGAGAGAATAAACTTGATCAATAAATGCAATAAAAGGTAGCGTTTTGTTTCGTTTTCCACTTTATTGGCGGAAGCGAAAGCGTTATCTAAAAATTCGGCGATCTTGGTGGTGAATACTTTCGGGCAATAATTCTTTTTTATAAAGCTGTCGTGTTTTGTTTCAAAAAATAATCTGGCTAAATCCTCGGATTCAAGTTTGACGGAATTGTTTGCGATAATCGCTCGGCCGATAATCACTGATCGGAAGGCGATGTCGTTGCTTATAACTTTGTATCCTTTTGCTTTGGCGTAGAGACTTACTGATCCGCCTCCCAAGAACGCATCAATAAAAATTCCCTCGGTCTTTTTGATCGGCTTGAAAATGTGCTTGACCAATTTTCTTTTTCCGCCGAAGTAACTCGGCAACGCTTGAAATTTACTAAACATATTTTTTTAATTCTCAAATCTCTGGCACGCCCACATCCCTTGTATATTTTTTATTACCCGAACCCTTGAGCTCGGGCAGTGTGAGGTCGATTAACAAGATTGGATGTCGACCGTTATTGGGCGTGGCAGAGAGCTGGTAACAAACAAAAAGAGCTCGCGATCGATTACCACAAAAAGTGATAATTAATCGCAAGCTCTTAAACTTGGAATTCCTTTCAGGATGCCTCGTGAGGCATAACTCTATTTGATTGTTAATTGCATTATACTACTTTTCAAAAAACAGCACAATAGTTTTTTCTGTGCATAATTTATTTGTTGATTAAAATTATCAATCCGATCACTGCAAGCACTACGAGTGGCCATAAAAAACCCAAGATCGTTCCGCCGATCAAAGCAGGAATCCATCCGAACATTAGACCGAACAAAAATCCCCACGAAGCAAAGGAATAAATCCAAATCGCTATAAACGAGAGGACTCCCACGATCCAAACTCCAATCATGTATTTTGATCCTTCCATATTGCCCTTATTATACAACAAATTCGGCTTTTTGGGCAATAACTGGGCATTTTAGTGGTTTTCCACTGCCCACAGGAGGGCGGACTTGTATTTACCGCTATAATCCGTTATAATCCACTATATGGTATATAGCGTTAAATTAACAAAGTTAAATGTTGTATTTACCGCTGTAATCCGTTATAATCAACTATATAAATCATAGCGTTAAAATTATTAATCAAACATATGTCTATGGACGAAATTTTCAACAAATTTGATCACCGAATAAAAAACCTCGATCCTCATATCGTGGCTATTTTGGCTGAGATTGACGGAATTCGAGGTGAATTTAAATCCGGTTTGCGAATGACTCCTCAAGCAATTACCAATCTCAAAAAATCTACATTGATTACTTCAGCTGGTGCTTCCACTCGTATTGAGGGTGCAAAATTGACTGACGAAGAAGTGGAGAAAGTTATGAGAGGTCTTGCAGTTTCAAAATTTGCTGATCGTGACTCTCAGGAAGTACAGGGTTATCTTGAAACACTTCAAAATGTTTTTGACAGCTATCAGGATTTGCCACTCAGAGAAAGTTTGATCACTTCTCTCCACAACCAGCTTCTTAAGTATTCACACAAAGACGATACCCATCGTGGTGGTTATAAAAAGAAAGAGAATACTGTCGGTGTTCTTGGACCGGATGGAAATATTGCGAAGATAATGTTTGAAACCACGCCAGCTTATCTTACAGGAAAAGAAATGCAGGAACTTGTCGAATGGACAAATGATGCTTTTGAGAAGAATCGTTTTCATCAACTTTTGATCATCGCAAATTTTGTCGTTGAGTTCTTAAAGATTCACCCATTCGAAGACGGTAATGGCCGTCTTTCTCGTGTTCTCACAAACCTCTTGCTTCTACGATCTGGCTATCAGTTTGTTCAGTATGTCTCACACGAGCAACTTGTTGAGCATAGAAAAGACGAATATTATATCGCACTTCGTAAGTCACAAGAGACATTCAAAACAGATCACGATACCATTTCGCCTTGGCTCAATTTCTTTTTATCAGTCGTTAGAGAGCAAGCTGTAAAAGCTCTATCATATCTGGAAGAGGAAAAGATTGAAGATACTCTATCTCCCAAGCAGTATGAAGTTTGGAAATATCTTACAAGTGTTGAACAAGCAGGACCGGGCGAGATTGTGAAAGCAACAGATGTCGCACTTGGTACGGTACGCCAAGCACTCGACCGGTTGGTTGAACTTGGAAAGGTCAAGCGTGTCGGGCGTGGCCGTGGTACGAGATATGTAAAAATATAAATTTTAACAGGAAATCGCTATGAAAAAACAAGAAGATAAAAAAGAGGAAAATATACATCAGGAAGGCAAACGATATTTGAAGAAATTCGAAATTGTTGAGACTGATGTTGAACTACCTATTCAGGGTCAGGTTCGCGATCCAGAGGACTTATATAAATTTCTTAAAGACTTGGAGAACGAGAATGTTTCCAAGATTATTGGAATTTATCTTGATGACAAAAACTTATTCCTCGGTCATCAAGTTTTCCTCGGGTCATCTCCCAAGAATTTCGACACTCAAATGCTTTGGCATTACTTCTCTCTATTTTTGGCCAAGAAATTTATAATAATCATGAACCATCCGGGATCAATCGACCCGACTCCTGATGATGCGGACCGAAAACTTATGCGATCACTTCAAGCTGACTCGCAGGTTTTGTCGTTCCATCCTAATTTCGAGGATTTTATTATCGTTTCTAAGCGTTCGTACTTTAGCATGGCAACAAATGATGGCACCGCTTGTCATTGTGGCCATCAGGAATACATTCAAGAATAAATTATGAAAAATTACTTTTATTTTAAAGATAAAAAGCAAGTCGTTCCGGTTTTGGACGAGGAAAAAAATAAGCAGGCAAAAAGTAAACTTGCTAATATCCTTAAAACCAAAAAGGAATTAATCCCTGATCGTTTTATAGAAAGATGGTCAGAGGTTGCTTTATATAATCCGGGCGGTGATGTTGAGAAAGCAAACGCAATTTTAATCAATCCGGAGGATGGTGCCTATGATCTGTCAAATCCTTTAAATGATATGACAGGTAAAGAATGGGTAAAATTTAGTTGTAGTTGGTTCATTTTCAATGCACTCCAAAAAGACTTAAAAGAAGAGCGAGAAATATCTCCAAATACACAGGATCATCCAGCCACATTCTCTCCAACGATGATTGAAGAGTTTATAAAGTTTTTCACTAAAAAGGGAGAGAATGTGCTCGACCCATTTTGTGGCATCGGAAGCACTATGGTTGCTTGCAAGCGAACAGGTAGGGTTGGCTATGGAATAGAACTCAATAAAAAATACTACGATTTATCACTGAAGCGAACGCCGGAATTCAAAAAAAGTATTTTCAATAAGAATGCAAAGGATATTAAAAAGTTAAATTTGCCGAAGATAGATTTTTCCATCTCATCACCACCATATTGGGATGTATTAAATAGAAGTACTAAGGATTTCAAAAAGGATAGAACAAAAGACGGTCTTGATGTTAACTATTCAGAAGCTGAAGAAGATTTGGGCAACATAGATAATTATGATTTGTTCTTAGAGAAATTAGCAGATATATACTTTGATATTTTTGACTTACTCAAAGACGGTGGATACCTTGTGGTGATTGTAAAAAATATCAAGAAAGAAGGTAAAATGTACCCATTGGCTTGGGACATTGCTCGCATCCTCTCGAAGAAATATATGCTTAAGGACGAGAAGCTTTGGATACAGGATAAAGTTGGTCTTGCACCTTATGGATATCCGTCAGCATGGGCAAGTAATATCCTGCATCATTATTGCTTAATATTCCAAAAAAAATAGTATGGCATTAAAGATTTCACAAATTGTAAATAATTTAATCGATGTAAGCGATTTTAAACATGATCGTAAGTATTCTCGTGTTGCCAAACTTCACAAATACTGGTCAAGAAAGCCGTGGTTTGTGATCGATCAATATGTTCAGAAATATTCTAAAGAAAATCACCTTGTATTAGATCCTTTCTGCGGAAGTGGAATTATTGGGTTGCAGTCCGTATTAGCAAACAGAAATTTTATCGGATATGATCTTAATCCTTTTGCTGTCTTTTTAGCAAAAACTTCTTTGCAAGTTGGTTATAACGAGACTTCTTTCGAAGATGACTTTTCGGCGATTGAACAAGCTGTTCGGGAGAAAATAATGCCTCTTTATGCTACCAAAGACAAATATATCCTATATACCATACTTGGAAAGAAAAACAGTAAAGATTACAACGCTGTAATTTCTGATCGTAACTTTCAAAACAAACAAAAAGTCAGTCTCTCAAAAAAAGAGCTAGAACCAACTGTAAAATTTCCGAAAAACCTCAAATATCCTGATAAAGACTTCCCAGAAAAATTTTACAAAGACCGCTTTTCTTACAAGGGCGTGAAGCGAGTATCTGATATGTTCACGAATAGGAATATCCTTGCTTTGGCATTACTTCACACAGCCATCAACGAGCTACCTCTTAAGAACAGAGATTTATTTATGCTCGCTTTCACAAACACTCTATTGCATGTGAGTAAGTTGAAAGCCGAGAATGTTCGTCCTCTTGGTGTAAATAATTTCTGGATTCCAGATGATTTTATCGAAGAGAATGTTTGGTGGAGATTTGTCGATCGTGTACAAAATGTAAAAATGGCAAAAGAGGTTATTTCAGAAAAAGCATCAAATAATAAAATTTCCAAGCCAACATCTAAAGTCTATAACAAGTCATCTCTCAAGATGTCTGAGATCAAGAATAATAGTGTGGATTATTTGATTACCGATCCGCCCTATGGAGACACCATTCAGTATTCAGAACTTTCTTTTATTTGGAATTGTTGGCTAGAGAAAGACTTTGATATTGAAAAAGAGGTTATCATTAACCCGGTTCAAAACAAGGGAGTAACCGAGTATTATAACCAGCTCGTATCTTTTATCGGCGAAGCAAAAAGAGTCTTAAAAAAAGACGCCTATTTCACGCTTGCTTTTCATAATAAGGACTTAAAAATTTGGATAAGCCTAGCAGAGCTAATCAGGGATCATGGCATGGAATTGGTAGACATATCAGCATTCGATACCTTTGGTAGTCCATATAATAAAAATTGGGCAAAGTTCTCCCCGAAGTCCGACTTTTATGTAACTTTTATCAACCGAAACAAAAAAGTTGCCCCTCCTACTCCCAAGAAAGTGTACCCTCATCAGATTGCTAGTGAAATAACTAAATATCTCGGCAAGAATAATGGAAAACTTTTTAATTTGAATAAGGCTTATGATGTCTTTGTCGGTGTAGTAATCAGTAAAATATTTGACGGTTCGCAGGTGGCCGAACACGAGCGGTTAAGTATAGAAAACATCACGAGTCTTTTCCGGGAATCGGCACCGCCTACCCAGAATCAAATCAAGAGCGGTGTACAGCAAAAATTACTTAACTTCGAACACATTTAAACATATGGAAATATACAAAGAAAACTTTTTCAAAATATTCAAAGCCAATTTCAATTTTGAGATTGTCGAGACAGACTTGGGGTCTGCCATAAAAATGCCAGCTAAGGAGGCTTTTATCTATAGCAGTGTCACTGGTGCCGGATATCTCGAGAACCCTATTTACCCATTTACTCCCAAGGGGCTCATGAAGCTTTTTTATAATGCCTTTAATTATAAATTCGTTTCCGGAATTTTTGACAACGGTGTTTTGAAAAATACACCCTTCATTCTTTCCCGTGCAAAACAATATCTTTTTGAAGGAGATAAATTTATAGTTCCAATCGAGTTTGAATCGGAAGAAAAATTGAACGATATGCTCAAGGCGAAGTTTGATTCTCTAAAAAATAGAGAGAATTACATAATTCAAAGAATTGAGACAAGCAAACAAGGCAACGGCATGGAACCTTTTATGGAGTATTTGGCTGGTGAGTATTTCAGACACCTCGGCTTCATTGTTGAGAATCAGATTCCACTTGCTCACGCAATAGGATCGCCTGATTTTGCCGGTTATGGTCTTAGCGAAATAATTACGAAGATAAGTAATTATGGTTATTTACCAATAGAGGGCTTTCATATGATTGAGCTAGCTCTTATAAGAAATTTCAAAAAGGATATTAAAACAAAAGCCGGTCATGTGACACATGATTTTATCGTAGGAGAAGCAAAAACTGGAACCGTCGTTATGACTAAACAATTAGAGAAGTATCTCAATACCGGTTTGTTTGATCAGGGTTTTGAAATTTGCCCAACAAAGGCCAAACCGTCAAAAGATTACTTTGGTTTGATATCCCTTGATTCTGACTATAAAATAAAAATTACACTCCCCGAAGCCAAGTATGATGCAAAAAATCCATTATCTCGTGAGGAGTACACGACTTGGCTGGGAAATTATATAAAATTCTACCTGATTGCAAACTTCACGAACGATGAACTCAAACAGTTTCATCTTGAAGTCAGGGGCGAGGAAATCAATAAAGAGTCGGACCTCGTTAGTTTCGTTCTTGGGTTAGAAACTGAGACGATCTTGGAGAAAATTAAATCATTAAAATAATATGGCATACTCAAGCGACGAAATAGTAAAAAGAGAAATCATAGATCAAATAGGCTTTGAGACCAATGGCATTAAATTACGCATATTTCCTCAAAGCAGTAATGAAGATCAAAAGCCCTTCTCTGAGGGAGGATTAACTTTCGGGTTTAAAGATGTGTCGTATGGATCATGCGACGCCGCATGGTTTGTTGATGAAGTCTGGAAAGACGGGCTTAATGGAAAAGAAATTGATAAAAAACCAATAATTGCCCTTGAGGGAACAGATGCTTTGAATAGGAATTCTGGTGGCAACGCTTTATATCAAAGATTTCATCACGCACTTGGTGCAGTTAAAAACGGGGTTGTCGGAATTTATTACCTTAAGAAAGGAAAAACAAAAATACAGCCAGATCTTTTTGGCATGGCTTATTTTGCTTCAAAGGTTGAAAAAGGAAAATATTTGATAATCGATGACCTGTCGGTTGTTAAGGATTTACTTGATCGTTATGGAGACAAAAAGGAATTTGATTCCTATATCGAAGCGTACTTGGAAAAAATGCATGATATTTTTATTAATAAATTCAATGACTCTTATGGCGGTGACTGGGAAAAATTTGCGGAAAAAAGATCAACCATCATAAGAGATGGTTATGTCATTAAATACGCCGGACGCATGAGAAGAAATTTTACAGATGGATCACAAAGAGCTGGGCATATTGCTGTAGGCGAAATGTTTTTAACTAAGTATTATTTTTACAATAAAAAGTTTTACTATCTTTTTCCAAAGATGACGCATGCGGACTTGGCCATACTGGATCACAGCAAAACTACTGATAAAGAGTGGTTTCTTTTAAGAAACGAGCCAAATGTAGAAATAAAGACGATGGACGACTTGGTCGGACTTAGCCCATCAATTAAAGCCTCTTTGTTGAGTATTCAAGATACTCCATTAAAGGGAGATGCTATTCGTCTTTTCAATAAATGCGTTGAGACTATTGTTGAGGGGCTCAAGAACGGTAAAATTAAATTAAATTAAATTTATGAGCAACTTTCCTTATCCAAAAGGGTCGACTTGGAGAAAATGGGATTTACAAACCCAGACTATTTTGGACGACAATTACATCCAGCTTGCTGATTACTCAGAGGAATTAAAAAAGACTAATCCAGCAGGTTGGCAACAATACATCACAAAAGTCGGAGGTGAAGCCAACGCACTACTTTATGATTCAAAAGCTTATTTTACTGACACGAAAATTGATAAAAAAGAACGATGTGTTAACCATGTAAGGAATTTTTTTGCTTTTATCGATGTTTTTAATCCAGAGTTAGATTGTATTGGTATCACTGACCATAATTATTTTGACGACTGTCTGCTCGATTCTTTTATAGAATATTCTAAGCAGTCACGATGTAAAATTATTCCTGGAGTTGAGATTAATTGTCAGGGTATCCACATGTTATTATTTTTCCCAGACAAACTCTATCAAAAAGAAACATTTTCTGCCGGTATTCAAGCTTTCTTGATAAAATTTGGCATCAATAACAGAACGAACGGTAGTGGTGTTCTTACGACAACGAGTACGGACATCAAAGAAATTATTGACGAGGTTAAGAAAAACGGTGGCATTATAATCTATCCCCACTGTAATAGTAATAATGGTCTTTTTCAGGAACGCACAGCAACCGACCGGACACATTTAGCTGATATATTTAATCATCAAAAAGTAAATCTTTTACAATCTCAACACAATCAATCATCGGTCGTTATATCAGACTATATAAAGACAAACAGTACACTTACATCCAAATTCTGCTCGCATATAAGTTCAGACGCAAGGTCATTGCGTGATCTTGGTAAAGCCGATCAGGATGGTAATTTCTTATGGATAAAAGCTGACCCGACATTTGAGGGTTTAAAGCAGATTGTTTTTGAGCCAGAACAGCGTATTTTTGTCGGACCTCAAAAACCGGGCGAGAAAAAATCTTATTTTGTTATTGATAAGGTTCGATTCTTGGACAATACTGGTGATGTAAAATTTGCGAGTGATCCAATTGAGATTAATCAAAATCTTACAACCATTATCGGAGGCAAATCGACAGGAAAATCGTTACTCTTGTATTACATGGCAAAAACGATTGATCGCCAAGAGGTACAGAGCAGGACTTCCGACAGTGGTGTGCCAGTAAAATATGACTTTGATGCTTCTGTTGATTTTAATTTTGAAGTCACATGGAAGGATGGCCAACACACTCTGTTAAGGACGCCAGAAGGCACCGCAGAAGACCACTCAAAAGAACGGAAGATTCTATATATTCCGCAGAGATACCTCAATACACTCTCAGAGGCAAACATAAAAAGTCGTGAGGCATTAAACGAATTCGTTTTGAATGTTATCTTGCAAGACCTAACGGTTAAAGAAAAATACGAGGAGACTGTCAGAGAAATCAAGACCGAAGTTAAAGCAATACCTACAGCAATCGGTGAATTATTTTCTGATCGTGAGGAAATCAAAAAAACAGAAGACGAATTAAAACAGACCGGTGATGAAAAAGGTATTGAGAATTATATTAAAACACTTCAGAAACAGGCTGATGAAATCAAGGCTAAGTCTGGCTTATCAGAAGAGCAGTTAAAACAATATGAGGAGTTGGTTTCAAAAGAAAAAGAGATAAATGTTCAGATATCCAATCTTGAGCAAGATAAAAAAACGATCAAGAGCTTAAATTCAAATCTGGCTTCGCAAATTGATGGATTAAAATCAACCATTGATGAAAACGAGGAGTACCTTAATGATGCCGACATAAAAACAAAATTCAAGACAGAATTTAAGGTAGTTGACTCGTTTGCCCCTGGATTAAAATCAGCAAGTACAAATTTGATTACTGCAATTGATGGCAAACTAAAAATCCATAATGCCGAGCTGGTTAAAATAAAAGCTGATCTTTCACCATTAATGGCAAAGGTCAAACTACAATCCGAGCTTCAGGAAAAAACAGATGCTATTAAGAAAGAACAGCAAAAACTTAATGAGATTGCTATAAAGCGAAATAATCTAAAGACCAAAAAAGCTTCTTATAAAAAGAAGTCAGATGCTGTTATAGAGTCGTACAAACAAATCGTTCTCAAATATGAGAGTTTACGAAATGAATTCAAAAAATTTGAGAGCAAATTTGGCGAGATTACTCTTGGAGTACACATAAGTTTTAACGATGATGCGTTTAACTCAAATGTCGTTAAGGAATATATCAACAAGAATGATCTTAAGCGAGTCATTGTCGAAGCGGAATGGGGCGATGAGTTTATCTATAAGTATGATCCGACAAAACATTTAGCCAACATCACAACCGTTTTTGAAGGATTGGTTGGAGGTACTATAAATACCGTTAAGAACCGCTTAGCAAAAGATGCCGTAGCCAAGCTTCTTGAAAATTATTTTTATCTTGATTTCAAAATTTTCTACAAAAATGATTCTCTCGACAAAATGTCGCCTGGTAAAAAGGGATTAGTATTGCTTCAATTGCTTATCAATTTGAGCGATGGAGAATGGCCAATCCTTCTTGATCAGCCAGAGGATGATCTCGACAATCGATCGGTCTACGATGATCTGGTGGCATTTCTAAAAAATAAAAAACTTCAAAGACAAATAATTATCGTTACGCACAACCCCAACCTTGTTGTTGGTGCTGATGCTGAAGAGACCGTTGTCTCAAATCAATCCGGCCAAGAAGTTGGGCGTGACAATAAAAAATTCCGGTTTGAATATATATCAGGTGCTTTAGAAAATACATTTGAATTAGACCCTGCCCAAGAATCAGCAATCTTGTATAGAAAAGGCATCAGACAGCATGTATGTGAAATTCTTGAGGGTGGACAAGAGGCATTCCAAAAACGAGAACAAAAATACAGTTTTCCTAATAATTAAAGTTGTGACGAAGGTCTAAATAAATTGTCTTTTGGGGTTTAATTTGATATAATGAACTTAATATGTTTCTGCATAATATATACAAAAATACCACACTTTCTTTTCCTACTGTCACTTAGCCAGTTGTTTTAGTGCATGAGCAAAAAACAACCGGCTAAAACGGTTGTTTTTTTAAATTTAGAACCTATGACCAACATATACATTACAAAAAATGATCACAAAAAATTGATCAAGTTGATAAATGAAAAATTGCCGAATAACGACAGTACTCGTTCTTTGCTTTCGGAACTTAAAAGAGTGGAAATTGTCGAACCGAAAAAGATACCTGCCAATGTCATTACCATGAATTCCTTGGTGAATTTTACAGATGTAGATTCAGGGGCGGAACTTGAGTATTGGTTGGTTTTCCCTGAGGATGCCGACATTGCTCAACGCAAGATATCGGTGATTTCTCCGGTGGGGTGTGCTTTATTAGGGTATCGCGTTGGTGATATCATTAATCTTAAAACACCGAGTGGAGAGAAAAAAATCAAAGTCGAAAAAATATTGCACCAACCCGAAGCCGAAGGCAACTATGAATAATATAAAAAACAAAAATAAAATAAGCACGACAATCCGCTTTTTAATATTGTCCGACTTTTTTCTTTTTTTTGCCGTCGGTTTATTGGCCCCAATATTCGCTGTCTTTGTCCTTAAAAATATAGAAAACAAAATAGAAGTTATCGGTTTTGCCGTGTCTTGTTACTGGTTGACCAGAGTGATTATGGTTGTTCCATTTAGCCGATTAATGGATAAAATCAGGGGTGAAATTGACGAATATTCGTTCATGATCATCGGCACCTTTTTAATATCGATCATTCCCTTATTTTATATCATGTCATCCGCCCCTTGGCATATTTATGTATTGCAGATAGTGAACGGAATTGCTAACTCTATGGCAGTTCCGGCTTGGCGTATTCTCTTTACCAATCACATAGATAAAAAAATTGTAGGTCTTGAATGGTCGTTAGAAGATGTCGGGGTCGGCATCGCTACGGCCTCCAGTGCCACTATCGGTGCTTTTATCGCCAGCAAGCTGGGTTTTAACGCCTTGTTCGGAATTATTTCGTTTTTCGGTTTGATAGCCACAGCAATTCTCATTGTTTTGAGCAAGAAAAAAGGAATGATTCTAAGCAAATTTATCATCAATAAAGCGGAAAAAGCACCGCTCAAGTTGGATACTTTTAAATAATTTTATGATCAACAATCTATTCATTTTCATAGTCGCTCTGTTAATGGTTATAAAGGGTGCGACAATGGCCACAAAATACTCAGCCAAATTGGCAGAGAGTTTTAATATCTCGAAATATATTGTGGGATTTATTATCGTTGCGTTTATTTCAATCCTGCCCGAGACATTAATTTCAATTAACTCTGCCATCAGTGGCATACCTGAGTTTGGCCTTGGTACATTATTTGGCTCAAATATTGCTGACCTATCTTTGATATTTGCAATCCTGATCATATATGCAGGCCGGGGTATGAAAATAGAAAGTAAAGTTTTGAAAAATGTACGACTATATCCTTTCTTTTTGCTTTTACCATTATTATTCGGTTTAAACGGACACTATTCAAGAATTGAAGGTGTATTCTTAATTATGGCAGGTATAATTTTTTATTATCTGGTATTTAAAAACGGAATTGATGTATCTGCAAATTTACGGAATGGCAACGGAAAATATAAAAGTCTCTTATTTTTGATCATCTCGATGGCCCTGCTATTGGTTGGCTCGCATTTTACCGTAACTTCAGCTACTGCTCTGGCTCATGCTCTAAAAATAACACCTATTCTTATCGGTATGCTTGTTGTAAGTTTGGGTACGACTATGCCAGAATTATTTTTCTCTTTAAAGGCTGTAAAACGAAAAGATGATGGATTGGCGGTTGGCGATATTATGGGATCGGTTTTGGCAGATGCTACTATCGTGGTTGGTATTTTGGCCACAATCAGTCCGTTTTTCTTTCCAGTTAAAATTGTTTATATTACGGGGGTCTTTATGGCCATGTCCTCATTCATACTGCTTAAATTCATGAAAACAGGAAAGTTAATTACGAAAAATGAAGGGTATTTGCTTTTACTTTTTTGGGTTGTTTATGTTGTTGTTGAATTTTTAGCAAATAGATAGCAATGGCGTTAGAAAGTTCGCCCAAGGGGCAAACAAACGGCAAAAAAGGGGCTCAAAAAGGGCTCCTTTTGCTTTATATCGTCACTGAGTCAGAATAAGCCGTTCAGAATTTCAAGGCTGTCTGATAAAAGATCTATAGCTGTTGGAAGGAACAAGACAAAGACAATTCCAGTCAGCTTCGTGCCTGATTTGTCACTTCCTTTACGATCATCCATCGGAAGTAATATAACCTCGACCTTTTTCCTTACGCACACTTTTACGGGTTTCTGGCAGTGGGGACATCGGGTTACAAATACAGCTTCGGAATTGAAAACCGCATCACGAAAAATAATTTTTGTGCAATGGGGACAATTGCCGACATTGGATTCATCTCTGTCCATACTGTTTTTTATTTGTGGGTTTTTTGAGCCCTGATCATAAATGATTAATAAACGACCAATTAAAAGCTCGGGTTCGACCTCCTCCCCGAACCGTTAAAAGCAATCTAAGTATCCTCG